>NZ_JBVJIN010000018.1:0-57492 GCF_055586285.1 Actinokineospora sp. NPDC051303 | reverse complement strand
ACCGTTGATCGGAGGCGCGTCGATGGAATGGCGTAAGTCGTCAAAGTCGGAAGCGGGCGTCAACTGCGTGGAGGTTCGCCGGGATCTGGCGGCCGTTCGGGACAGCAAGAGTCCCCATGGCCCTGTCTTGGCGGTGGACCTGCCCCAACTTCTGACCGCTGTGCGGTCGGGCAAGTTGCACCGTTGATCGGAGGCGTGTCGATGGAGTGGCGTAAGTCGTCAAAATCGGACTCGGGCGCCTGCGTGGAAGTCCGCCGGGACTTGACCGCTGTGCGGGACAGCAAGAGCCGCCACGGCCCCATGCTGACCGTGAACCTGCCCCAGCTCCTGATCGCTGTGCGGTCGGGCAAGCTGCACCGTTGATCGGAGGCCCGTCGATGAAGTGGCGTAAGTCGTCAAAGTCGGAAACCGGTAGCAACTGTGTGGAGGTCCGCCAAGACCTCGCGGCCGTCCGGGACAGCAAGAGCCCTCACGGCCCTGTCTTGGCGGTGGACCTGCCTCAACTTCTGACAGCTCTGCGGTCCGGCAAGCTGCCCGGCTGAGCGGATCGACCGCCCCCCGGCTCTCACTCGCCTAAGCGGCGGCGTGGACCTCGACCCGGTTGCGGCCCCGGCGCTTGGCTCGGTAGAGGGCGGCGTCGGCGTTGGCGAAGAGGCGGTCGAGGGTGCCGGGGCCGGTGGCGACGCCGATGCTTACCGTGGGGCGTTGGGTGGTGCCGAGTACCGCTGTCCAGTCGTGGCGGTCTACCGCTTCGCGGATGCGTTCGGCGACGGTGATGCCTACTGGGTTGTTGTCTTCCGGGGTGTCGGTAAGCAGGACGACGAACTCGTCTCCGGCCCAGCGGGCGATCACGTCGTCGGCGCGGCATTCGGCGCGGACGAGTTGGGCGATCTCGCGCAGCGCGGCGTCACCGGCGGCGTGGCCCGCCGCGTCGTTGACGCCCTTGAACCAGTCGACGTCGATCAGGACCAGCCAGGGGGCGCGGTGCGCGGCGACCGCGCGGGCGAGCAGGCCGGGGGCGGTGCTCTCCAGGCCCAGGCGGTTGGCCAAGCCAGTCAGCGGGTCGCGGGCCGCGGCCTCCTGCGCCGCCGTCGCCAGCCGTTGCGCGCGGATCGCCAACCGGCGCTGCTCCAACGCCTGCCCCAGGCCCTCTTGCAAGGTCTCCATGGCGGTCCGCCGGGCGGAGATGTTGAGCCGCAGCGCGTGCGCCTCTCCCGCGGTGTCTCCGCTCTCCCGACAGATGTCGGCGAGGTCCTGTGAGTAGCGCTGCAACAGCGACACGTCGCTGGTCCGCTCGGCGTCCTCGACCGCGGCCCGGCCGTGGGCGATCGCCTCGGCCAGGGCGCCCTGCTTGCGGCGGATCGTGGACAGCACCCAGTGCCCGACCGAGGCCGCCCACCGGTTGCCCTCCGGCTTGGCCAGGTCCAAGGTCTCGCGGGCGATGCGCTCGGCGCGGTCGAGTTCGCCGATCCCGGCCAGCGACGCGCCGTACGCGGCGAGCAGGGCCAGGTGCATCCGGCCCGAGGAGACCAGGCTCAGCCCTTCCTCCAGCAGGGGAATGGCCTCGCGGAAGGTCTCGTCCGCCTCGTCCGGGGGCTGCTCGCACGCGCGGAAGTTCAGTGTCCCGCCTAGACCTTGCAAGGAGTGCGCCAAAATCTCCACATCGTCACCCGTTCGGGCCACGTCTACCGCGATCCGGCCTATCTCCAGCGACGCGCGCCGGTAACCGATTCCCTCCAGCAGGTAACCCAATCTGCCTAATGTGTCGGCAGCGGACGAGCCGTGCGGCTGCTCTGTGTCGATGTCGCTCCAGCCCTCTGCGGCGAGTTCGAGGGCGAGCGGGATGCGCCGCAGCTGCCAGGCCGCGACGGCGCGGCGGGTCAGGATCGCCGCGCGGGCCCAGGGATCGAGCCCGGGGGGCACTTTGGACAGCAACTGGTCGAACAGGGAGTTAGCCTCGTCTCGGCGGCCCGCGTCGATCAGCAGCCGGACTTCGCGGTCGGCGCGCAGCGCCTCGGTCGCGGCTGCTTGGTCGTCCTGCCCCACACCGTCCTCGACTTGTCCTCGCCGAACGGCTGACAAGCGCGTTCGTGGCCTGCGACACAGTGCGGCAAGGCTACAAGGGAGCTGGGCCGTGACCCGATCGGAGTATCGAGTTTCGCCTGCTCGGGCGGTCTTCGCCGACCGCCCGAGCACGGCCGGTCATGACTTGGCGGGGCCGGGGTAGGGCAGCAGCGCCATCTCGCGGGCGTTCTTGATCGCCACCGCGACCTGCTTCTGCTGCTGGGGCGTCAGTCCGGACACTCGCCGGGCGCGGATCTTGCCCCGGTCGGAGATGAACTTGCGCAGCAGCTGGGCGTCTTTCCAGTCCACTGTGGAGATTCCGGCCGCGAGCAGCGGGTTCGGCTTCTTCTTGCCGGGGCGGCGTTCTGGTTTCGCCATCGGTCTCTCCTACCAGCTCGACTTGCTGACACCGGGAAGCTCGCCGCGATGCGCCATCTCGCGTAGGCGCACCCGCGACAGGCCAAACGCGCGCAGGTAAGCGCGGGGCCTGCCGTCCACCGAGTCCCGGTTGCGAATCCGAACAGGACTCGCGTCGCGGGGGAGCTTCTGGAGCGCGATCCGGGCGGCCTCGCGCTGTTCCTCGGTGGATTTCGGCGAGCGCGCCGCCTCCTTGAGCGCGGCGCGGCGCTCGGCGTAGCGGGCGACTGTCACCTTGCGCTGCTCGTTCTTTGCGATCTTGGACTTCTTGGCCATCAGCGGTCTTCCTTGAACTCGACGTGGCGGCGGACCACGGGGTCGAACTTGCGCAGCACCAGGCGGTCCGGATCGTTGCGGCGGTTTTTCCGGGTGACATAGGTGAATCCGGTGCCCGCGGTGGAGCGGAGCTTGATGATCGGCCGGATCTCGTTGCGCGCCATCAGATGCGCTGCCCTTCCGCGCGGAGTCGGGCCACCACGGCCTCGATCCCCCGCTTGTCGATGGTCTTGATCCCCTTGGCCGACACCCGCAGCGTGACGTGCCGGTTCTCCGAGGGCAGCCAGTAGCGCCGCCGCTGCACGTTGGGGTTCCAGCGGCGGGACGTGCGCCGGTTGGAGTGCGACACCTGCTTGCCGAAGCCGGGTTGGCGCCCGGTCACCTGACAGATCGCGGACACGCGACCTCCCTGAATATGGGACTCGTTTTCATTATGGACGCCGGTCAGGGTAGCGTCACGGTCGACCAGATGGAAATCGTTGTCGATAGGAGTCGCCAGTGTCGAACGACCGGCGCGTCCGGCTGGTGCTCGCCTCAGGGCTGCGCCGGGCGGCCACCGAGGCCCTCGCGGACCGGTTCGCCGGGCCGCGCACCGCTGTCGTGCACCACGACCTGCGCGAAGTCGCCGACGGCGTGGTCCGCAGGCGGCTGCGGACCGGCGCGCGCGACGCCACCGTCGTGCTTGACCTCGCCCACGGCTGCGTCTCCTGCACGCTGCGCGAAGACCTGCTGCCGCTGGTGCGCAAGCTGATCGCCACCCCGACCATCGACCGCGTCGTGCTGCACCTCGACCCCATGGTCGAGCCGGAGCCGGTCTGCTGGGCGCTGCACCACGTGCTGGTCGGCGAGCACACCATCACCGACCTCGCCGACATCGAGGCCGTCGTCACCGTGGTCGACGAGCCCACCTGGCTCGATGAGGCCACCGGTGACGTCCCGCTCGCCGAGAGCGTCCCCGGCGTGCCGTCCGAGGACGACCGGACTCTGGCCCAGGTCGCGGTCGGGCAGGTGGAGTTCGCCGACGCTGTGGTGCTCGACGGCCGCGCCGACGCCTGGCTCAGCGCCCGCACCGCCGCCGTGCTCGACCGCCTCACCCCCGGCGCGCCCCGCACTTACCTCGACACTCTTAAACAGCCCGACCTCGACCTGAACGCGCTGCTTACCGCGGTCCCGGAAAACGCCCGACCCGGCGAGGTCACCGACGCGCACGGCCCCCTCTTGCGCGGCCAGCCCCCGCTCGACGCGGACTGCGGCGTCACCCTCACTGTGTTCCGCGACCGCCGCCCGTTCCACCCCGAGCGCCTGCACGCCGCCATCGACGTGCTGCTCGACGGGGTCGTGCGCAGCCGCGGCCGGGTGTGGGTGGCCAGCCAGCCGGACGTGGCGCTGTGGCTGGAGTCCTCTGGCGGCGGCCTGCGCGTCGGCCACGCGGGCGTCTGGCTGGCCGCGGTGGACGACGAGTCCTGGGACCGGGCCGACGCCGACCGGCGCGCCAAGGCCGCCTTCGACTGGGACCCGCGCTTCGGCGACCGCGTGCAGGAACTCGTCGTCATCGCCCACCGGGCCGACCCGCAGGACATCGTCGCCGCGCTGCGCTCGGCCCTGCTCACCGACGCCGAGATGGCCGACGAGGACGCCTGGCCGCACTACCCCGACCCGTTCGGCGCCTGGCACGCCGACCCCTGCGCCGAAACCGCCGACCTCGGCGTTCCGACCACGCGAAAGGAAGAGTCATGAAGCCCGGAATCCACCCCGACTACCACCCGGTGGTCTTCCAAGACCAGTCCACCGGTAAGTCGTTCCTCACCCGCTCTACCGCCACCTCGGCAAACACGATCGAGTGGGAGGACGGCAACACCTACCCGCTGATCGTCGTGGACGTCACCGCCGACTCGCACCCGTTCTGGACCGGCAACCAGCGGGTCATGGACACCGCGGGCCGCGTCGAGAAGTTCAACCGCCGCTACGGCAACCGCGTGCGGGGTGGTCGCTGATGGCCGTCCCGAAGCGCAAGACCTCGCGCAGCAACACCCGCCACCGCCGGTCCCAGTGGAAGGCCGCCGTGCCCGACCTCGTCCCGGTCACCGCGCTCGACGGCCGCAAGCTGATGGTTCCCCGGCGGCTGGTCGAGGCTTACCGGCGCGGTCTCCTTTAAGAGGGGATCTGGACCTCGCTAAATAGGGACCTGGGTGGCGCCGTCCGGCGACTCCCGCCACTGGGAAAACGGGCGGTCCAGCGTCCAGCGTCCGCCCGCGTAGGTGAGCACGCGGTGGTCGCAGTGCGGCGGGTTCGACAGCGACTCGAACAGCTCGATGCTCCAGCCGAACATCCGCCTGCACAACAGCCGCATCGTGAGCCCGTGCGACACCACCAGCGCGGTGTCCGGGTGGCCGGGATCGTTCTCGACGCGCTGCTCCAGCTCGGTGAGGAAACTGGCCACCCGGTCGTCCACGTCCGCGCCGGACTCGCCGTGCGCGAGCCGGTAGAAGAAGTGGCCGAACTCGTGCCGCTTCCGCTTCTGCACCTGCTGCTCCACCGGATCTTGCAGGTTCCCCCAGTCCTGTTCGCGTAGCCGGGGCTCTTGCACTTGCCGCTCGACGGTTAGACCGAGCAGACCGAAGGTCCGGATAGCGCGGACATACGGGCTGATGTAAGCCGCGACCGGCTCGCCGCCCAGCAGGCCACGCAGGCGCGCGCCTTCCGCGCGCGCCTGCTCCTCCCCGCGCTCGGTCAGCGGCAACGCGTGGTCGGGGATGCGGCAGTAGGCCAGCTCGTCGACGTTGCCGAGGCTTTCCGCGTGCCGCAGGAGGATGATCCGCACGCCCCCATCGTGCCCGGCCGGGCGCGGGCGGATCGGCGCCAGTGAGTCATCCCGCATTGCCGGGCCGTGCGTCGCCGCCGAAGCTGTCGGGGGCGAGACGACAACGGAGGCGAAGCGTGAGTGGAGTTCCCGGCACGGTCGCGGTGATCGGCGGCGGCACGATGGGCGCGGGCATCGCGCACGTTTTCCTGGCCGCCGGTAGCCAGGTCGTGCTGGCCGAGGCGGACGCGGAGCGGGCTGAAGCCGGGGCTAAGGCCGTCGCGGCGTCGCTGCGCAAGGCGCAGGAGCGCGGCAAGCTCGCCGACGCCGCCGCGCTCGCGGCCCGGCTCGGCACCGTCGACAAGCTCGGGGACCTGCCCGCCGACACCGCCCTGGTCATCGAGGCCGTGCCGGAGCAGCTCGACCTCAAGCGGGCCGTCCTCGCCGAGGCCGCCGACGCCTGCCCGGACGCGGTGCTGGCGTCGAACACCTCGTCGCTGTCGATCGGCGCGCTCGCCGCCGCGCTTCCCGGCGAGCGGGTGATCGGGATGCACTTCTTCAACCCGGTCCCGGTCCAGACGCTGGTCGAACTGGTGCACCACGCGGGCCTGTCCGCCCAGGTCGTCGCCCAGGTGCGCGGCTGGGCGGAGGCGCTGGGCAAGACCGTGATCGAGGTCCGCGACTCGCCCGGGTTCGCCACCTCCCGGCTCGGCGTCGCGGTCGGCCTGGAGGCCATCCGGATGGTCGAGGAGGGCGTCGCGTCGCCTGAGGACATCGACACCGGGATGCGCCTGGGCTACGGCTGGCCGATGGGACCGCTGCGGCTGACCGACCTGGTGGGCCTCGACGTCCGGCTGTCCATCGCCGACCACCTCGCCGCCGAACTCGGCCCTCGCTTCACCCCGCCCCAGCTGCTGCGCGACAAGGTCGCCCGGGGCGAGCTGGGGCGCAAGAGCGGCCAAGGCTTCTTCACGTGGTGACTGTCCGCGCTTACCGCGATGAAGACAGGGAAGACATAGACCGGCTACGCCGCCTGGTGTTCGGTAGTTCTACCCGTGGCCTGTCAGGCGGCTGGCGCGGCTTGGTGGGCGAACTGGATCGCGAAACCGCCGGGTTCTTGCGCGTCTGGGATTACCGGCAGTTCTTCGGCGGCGTCGCCGTCCCTACCGGCGGCGTGGCAAGCGTGGCGGTTCACCCGCATGCGCGCGGCCGGGGCGTCGCGGGCGCCCTGCTGTCCGAGTCGCTGCGCGTGATGCGCGAAGCCGGGCAGGTCATCGCGGCGCTCTACCCGTACGTGCTGCCCCTCTACCGCCGCCACGGCTGGGAGCACGCGGGCACGGTCGAGTGGGCCACAGTGCCGCTGGTCAACCTGGCCGCGACCCCGCGCGCCCCGCTCCCGGTCCGCCCCGCGACGCCCGCTGACCTCCCCGACCTGCACGCTTGCTACCTGCGCACGGCGGCCTCCGTTGACGGGATGCTCGACCGCGCGGAGCCGGGCTCCGACCACGCGACGGTCTTCGGCGCCGACCTGGTCACCGTCGTCCCCGGCCCGGACGGACTGCGCGGCTACCTCACCGCGAACCGGCCGGACGGCGACCGGCTGATCGTCAAAGACCTCGTCGCCGACGACGTCGACGCCGCCCACGTGCTCCTGCGCCAACTCGCGAGCTGGGCTGGCCAGCTCACCGCCGCCGAGGTCAGGGTCTTCGACGCGGCCCTGCTCGACCACATCGTCCCCGGCGCGCTGACCCGCGGCGCCGAGGTCCACCGGTTCATGCTGCGCGTCGTGGACCTGCCCGCCGCCGTCGCCGCCCGCGGCTGGCCCGCCGTGGCGCGCACGGAGCCGTTCACCGTCGACATCGACGTCACCGACCCCACGGCCCCCTGGAACTCCGGCCGCTGGCGCCTGGGCCACGACGGCTCGTCGGTGTTCTGCGAGCCCGGCGGCACGGGCGCGGTCCGGCTGCACGCCCGAGCGCTGGGCCCCTGGTTCGCTGGTTCCACTACCGCGCTCTCTCTGCGCCGGGCGGGCCTGCTCTCCGGTAGCCCTACCGCCGCCCTCTTGGACACGCTTACCGGAGCCCCTCACTCCGTCCGCCTGTCCAACACTTTCTGACCGGCGCCCGTGACTGGTCTGCCAGCGCAAACTCCCGGGGGCCTCTCAGGCGCATCTCAGCAGCGCAGTGAACACTGAGTGACATGCGCATCCTCGTAGTCGACGACGATCGGGCCGTGCGCGAGTCACTACGTCGGTCGCTGCAGTTCAACGGCTACCAGGTAGACCTCGCCAGCGACGGCCAGCAGGCCCTGGAGTCCGTGCTCGGCGCCGAGCAGACCAGCAGGCCCGACGCGATGGTGTTGGACGTCATGATGCCCCGGCTCGACGGGCTGGAGGTGTGCAGGCGGCTGCGCGGCGTGGGCGACGACCTGCCGATCCTGGTGCTCACCGCGCGCGACCTCGTCTCCGACCGGGTGGCCGGGCTCGACGCCGGGGCCGACGACTACCTGCCCAAGCCGTTCGCGCTGGAGGAGCTGCTGGCCCGGCTGCGCGCGCTGCTGCGGCGGGCGCAGCCCGAGCAGATGGGGACGCAGGCGGCGGCGCTGCTGCGGTTCGCCGACCTGGAGATGGACCCCGCCACCCGCGAGGTCCGCCGGGGCGAGCGGCCGATCAGCCTCACCCGCACCGAGTTCGCCCTGCTGGAGCTGCTGCTGTCGCACCCCAAGCAGGTCCTCACCCGCGGTCGCATCCTCGAAGAGGTCTGGGGCTACGACTTCCCGACCTCTGGCAACGCGCTGGAGGTCTACGTCGGCTACCTGCGTCGCAAGACCGAGAGCGACGGCGAGCCCCGGCTGATCCACACCGTCCGCGGCGTCGGCTACGTCCTGCGGGAGACCCCACCCTGATGTCGCTGAGTTTCGACCGGGGGGCGCCCGCGCCCGGGGTCCCCCAGCGGTTCTCCCTCCGCTCCCGCATCACCCTCTTGGCCGCGATGTGCGTAGGCGGCGCGGTCGCGCTCGTGTCCCTGGGCGCGTACATCACCGTCTACCGGGGGCTGTACCAGCAGGTGGACGACAACCTGGTCGAACGCGCCAACGCGCTGGTCAACAACACCCAGGTCATCGACGCCAGCCGCACGGAGATCCCGAGCTTCTTCCTCGAACTCTCCGACATCAAGTTCGACGTGATCAACCAGCGCGGCCAGTCGGCGTTCAACCGCCCGGTCGTGCGACCGCCGATCGGGGCCGACGAGCTGAAGGTGGCGGCCGGGGTCCGCCCCGAGTCGTTCCGCACCGACCAGGCCACCGACACCCGGGTCTTAGCCCGCAACTACCCCTTCTTATCCGATACCGCGCTCGTCTTGGCGCAGCCGCTGGAGTCGACCAAGAGCACGCTGGCCAAGCTCGCCGTGGTGCTGATCGTCATCGGCGGCTCGGGCATCATCGTCGCCGCCCTCGCGGGCACCGCCGTCGCCCGCGGCAGCCTCAGACCGGTGCAACGGCTCACCGCCGCCACCGAACGAGTAACCCGGACGGGTGATCTTCGGCCGATTCCGGTGGCAGGCGACGACGAGCTGTCCCGGCTCACGCACAGCTTCAACACCATGCTCGGCGCGGTGGCCGAGTCTCAAGAGCGACAACGCAGACTCGTGGCCGACGCGGGCCACGAGCTGCGCACGCCGCTGACCTCGCTGCGCACCAACCTGGAGCTGCTGCTCGCCTCCGAGGCCCCCGGCGCGCCCACCCTCTCCGCGCAGGACCGCGAAGAGATCCAAGACGACCTGCGCGCCCAACTGGACGAGCTGACCCAGCTCATCGGCGACCTGGTGGAGCTGGCCAGGGAAGACGCCGCGCCCGCCGTGCAGGAGCACGTCGAACTGGTCGAGGTGGTCGAGCAGGCGCTCGACCGCGCGCGGCGGCGGGCCACCGGCGTGCACTTCGACGTCACCCTCCAGCCGTGGCACCTGGTCGGCCACGCCGCGTCGCTGGAACGGGCCGTGCTCAACCTGCTCGACAACGCGGTGAAGTTCAGCCCGCCCGGCGGCACCGTGCGCGTCGAGCTGCAACCAGCGGGCGACGGATACGCGTTTCTCCAGGTCGCCGACGCCGGACCGGGCATCAGCGACGCCGACCTGCCGCACGTGTTCGACCGGTTCTACCGCTCGGAGGAAGCCCGCACGCTGCCCGGTTCCGGCCTCGGCCTGGCCATCGTCAAGCAGGCCGCCGAACGGCACGGCGGCTCGGTCTACGCCAGCCGGTCGGCCGACGGCGGGGCGCTGATGGCGATGCGACTGCCCGGACGCCCAGGCTGACCCACAACCGCAACAGAATCCCCCGTTCGAGTGCGTAGAATTGTGTTGTGCTCGCACGTCAACGGCAGGAAGTCATCCTGGCTGAAATCCGCCGCACCGGAGCGGTCCAAGTGCACGCTCTCGTCGCGCGGCTCGGCGTGTCGGACATGACCATCCGCCGCGACCTCGACGTGCTGGCCAAACGCGGCCTTTTGGAGAAGGTCTACGGCGGCGCCACCTCGGTCGTCGGCCGCAGCACCCACGAGCCCGGCTTCGAGGCCAAGTCCGTGCGCGCCCTGCCGCAGAAGGAAGCCGTCTCCGCGCGCGCGGCCAGCCTGATCCGCCCCGGCACCGCGATCGGCATCTCGGCGGGCACCACCACCTGGACCTTCGCCCGGTTCCTTGAGGACGTGCCGGAACTGACCGTGGTCACCAACTCGATCCGCGTCGCCGACGTCCTGCGCAGCGGCGGCAGAACCGACCGCACGGTGGTGCTGACCGGCGGCGTGCGCACGCCTTCCGACGCGCTGGTAGGCCCGGTCGCCGTGCAGACCCTGCGCTCACTGCACCTCGACATGGTGTTCCTCGGCGTGCACGGCATGGCGAACGGCGCCGGGTTCACCACGCCCAACATCAACGAGAGCGAGACCGACCGCGCCCTGGTCGAGGCGGGCCGCAGGCTCGTGGTGCTCGCCGACCACACCAAGTGGGGCGTCGTCGGCATCTCCACCATCGCCGCCCTGGACGAGGCCGACGTGCTGGTCACCGACGACGGCCTGCCCCCGGACGCCCGGGAAATCCTGGAGGCGCGGATCGATGACGTGATCATCGCCGACGTCGGCGCCGACTACTCCGAGTCCTATCCGGACGCCTATCCCGCCGCGGAGGGCGAGGCGTGAGGCGCACGGTAGGGACCCTCGCCGACGGCCGCGAGATTCTCTACTTCGACGACACGCCCGGCACGCCCGAGCGGACCGCGGCCGACCTCCGCGACCTGCCGCGCAACGAGACCGCCTCCCAAATCCGCCGAGACCCGCTTACCGGCGAATGGGTAGTGCTGGCCGCGCACCGACAAACCCGCACCTACAAGCCACCCGCCGACCTCTGCCCGCTGTGCCCGTCGACGCCGGACAGACCTACCGAGATCCCAGAGTCCGACTACGACGTGGTCGTCTTCGAGAACCGGTTCCCGTCGCTTTCCCAGCACGCGGTAGGCGAGGCCGAGCCCGGACTGACGCCGCGCGCGCCGGGAGTCGGCCGGTGCGAGGTCGTCTGCTTCACCGCCGACCACACCACCTCCTTCGGGGCGCTCAGCCCCGCCCGGGTGCGCACGGTCGTGGACGTGTGGGCCGACCGCACGGCCGCGTTGAGCGCGCTACCCGGCGTCGAGCAGGTCTTCCCGTTCGAGAACCGGGGCGACGAGATCGGCGTGACCCTGAGCCACCCGCACGGCCAGGTCTACGGCTATCCGTTCGTCACACCGTCCACGGAGCGGATGCTCAGCGCCGCCGCCGACTACCTGCGCGAGCACGGCAGGCCGGTGATGGGCGACGTGCTCGCCGAGGAACGTGCCCACGGCGGCCGCGTGGTCGCCGAGTCCGAGCACTGGACCGCGTTCGTGCCAGCCGCCGCCCGCTGGCCCGTCGAGGTGCGCCTGGTGCCGCACCGGCAGGTGCCCGATCTGCCCGCGCTGACCGCCGAGGAACGCGACGATTTCGCCACGCTCTACCTGCGGGTGCTCGGCCGCCTCGACGGCCTCCACGACCGTGAGCTGCCTTACATTTCGGCCTGGCACCAGGCGCCGGTGCGCGGCGGGCGCGATCTCACGTGGCTGCACCTCCAAGTCTTCTCCATACTCAGAACCGCGGACAAGCTGAAGTACCTGGCCGGTTCGGAGTCCGGAATGGCGGTGTGGATCAACGACGTCGTCCCGGAGGACCTGGCCGCGCGGCTGCGCGCGGCCCCTGCCCGCTACGGGCGCTAGCCGGAACTCTCGGGCTCCCCACAGGCCGGTCTCAGGTGCTTCTCAGTCGAGCAGCGCAGGGTGGTGGCATGACGGTGAACAGGCCCGACGACTCGAACGAGGTGAGCCCGTGGTCCGCGCAAGCGGCCCAGGCCGAGTCGGGTGCGCGGACGCCGGATGGGGAGCAGGGCCCCCTCCGGTCGGAGTCCGGCCCCCAGGCGAGCGGGGGGCAGGGCCCCGCGACCCCGGGGGCCGGAATATCCGGCCCTTCCTCCGGTGAGACGTGGTCACCCGGCGGTTGGCCCGCCGGTGACCAAGACTCTTCTTCCCAGCAGGTGCTTTACGGTTCCGCGGTAGGTGGGCACGCTGGTTACGTGAACCAGCCGGTCGGCCCGCCGTACCGCTCGCAGCCGCCCCTGGTGGCCGAGCGCAAGGGTTCGCGGAGCATGGTCGCGGGCGTGACCGTGCTCGCGCTGCTCGTCGGCGGCACGGCCGGTGCCGTGGGCGGCTACCTGGTGGCCGATTCCCGTTCCGACACCCCGACGGTCACCTCCCTGGACACGCCCCCCACGGCGAAGCAGACCGCGGCGGCGCCCGCGGGCTCGGTCGAGGCCGTCGCGCAGAAGGTCCTGCCGAGCGTCGTGCAGTTGCGGGTGGAGGGCCGGGCCGCGGCGGGCGAGGGCTCCGGTTTCGTCATCAGCGCGGACGGCCTGATCGTCACCAACAACCACGTGGTCGAGGCCGCCGCCCAGGGCGGCCAGATCACCGCGGTCTTCCAGGACGGCCGCACGGCCAGGGCGACCATCGTCGGCCGTGACCCCACATCCGACATCGCCGTCGTTCAGGCGACCGGGGTGAACGGTTTGGCGGTAGCCGAGATAGGCCGTTCGGACGATTTGCGCGTCGGACAGGGCGTTGTCGCGATCGGATCGCCTTACGAGCTTTCCGGAACGGTCACTTCGGGTATTGTGAGTTCCCTCCGCCGCCCCACCAGGGCCGGTGGTGAGAACGGCAGCCAGGCCACCGTCATGGACGCCATCCAGACCGACGCGGCGATCAACCCGGGCAACTCCGGTGGCCCCCTGGTCAATATGCAAGGCCAGGTCATCGGCATCAACTCGGCCATCTACACCCCACGCAACAGCGCGGGCGGCGGTTCCGTCGGCATCGGCTTCGCCATTCCGGTCGACCAAGCCCGCCGCACCGCGGAAGAAATCGTCAAAACCGGAAAAGCGACCCAAACCGTCCTCGGCGTCTCCGTCAAGGACAACCCGGAAGGCGGCGCTTTCATCGCCGAAGTCGTCCCCGGCGGAGCAGGCGAAAAAGCGGGCCTCAAACCGGGCGAGGTGGTGACCAAAATGGACGACCGCCGCATAGACACCTCGGACGCCCTAGTGGCCGCCGTCCGCTCCAAGGCCCCCGGCGACAAAGTCACCCTCGTCATCGGCAACGGTGCCCGCACAGCCGAAGCGACCCTAGGCGGCCAGCCCGTCGAGACCGAGTGACCCACAGACGCTCGGGTGCTCCGCACCCGAGACCAACCTCCGGTTCGCTGCCCCCGAACCGGACCGAGTTCCCCAGGGCGGGAGCTCACCCGTAGGAGCCGCATGCGGACGGCCACCCCTCGCCCGCCCGCCTGCGGCTCCTGCCGCGGGACCCCCGGCCTGCTTAAGGGCCGCCGGATCGCCAGCCGCTGGAGCCCCGGTTGCCTGCTCCGCCTGTTCGAGTCCGGTCCCTTGCTCGGTCCCTTAGGTCTGTCCCGCCTGTGTGAGCCCCGGTATTGAGCGCCGCCAGGAACCATCCTCGACGCGACCACCCCGCCCCGGCGCTCCGCGACCCGCATCCGTGCTCCCCGGCCCCGCATCGGCACTCTGTGACCCCGCATCCGTGCTGCCCGGTCCCGCCCGCTCTGCGGCTCCGCGCCCCCGTCGCTCCGCGACTTCGCATCCGTGCTTTGACGCCCCCATCGACGTTCTGCGGTCCCGCATCGGCCTCCCCGATCCCGCACCAGCGCTCCGCGACGTAGCAGCGTTC
The DNA here is from genome assembly GCF_055586285.1 of Actinokineospora sp. NPDC051303. Classification (NCBI taxonomy): domain Bacteria; kingdom Bacillati; phylum Actinomycetota; class Actinomycetes; order Pseudonocardiales; family Pseudonocardiaceae; genus Actinokineospora; species Actinokineospora sp. NPDC051303. Next base: position 43,649 of record NZ_JBVJIN010000018.1, on the reverse strand, counting down.
CCCGTTTTCGTCCACCACACCATCCACATCTGCCGCGTTTGTCCACAGATTTCGCCGCCCCCTTCCACCGCCGCCCACACCCGATAGACTGGAGCGGGGCGGCCCCCCGGGGAGGGTGGGGTTTGCTGTCGCGCGGGCGGGGTAGGGGAGCGTTGGGGTGGGGAGGGCTGGTCAGGGGGATCGTCGTTGTCTGAGGACGGCGGTCGTCACCGCGATCAGCCATACCACGGCCAGGGCGATTCCCAGGCCCAGCCAGTAGTTCCGGTCGTGCAGGCCGGGGTTGGTCGGCACGCCGAACGGCCGCCACAGCAGGGGGACGGCCAGCAGGACCAGCACGCCGCTCGCCGTCGCGCCCGCCGCGACCGGTGCCCGCCAGGCCCGCGGCAGCCGTCGGGCGATCACGAAGCCGACCGCGCCGACCACCGGTGCGACGACCGCGTCATGCGCCACCGGGCCGCCGATGAAGAACGCCAGTGCCTGCCCCGTGTCCCGCCAGGACGCCATCCCGAAGTCGGCGGCCAAGGCGGCGCCGTATGCCAGTGCCGCCAGCCCCGCCAGGCCGAGCAGGATTCGCACTGTCCTCATCGGACTTCCTCGATCGTCAGCCGGGTCACCCATTTCGTCTGCAGCACACCGGGGCGGCTCGGGGCGATGATCCGGCACGGGTAACCGTGGTCGGGGGACAGGACTTCGCCGTTGAGGCGCAGCGCCAGCAGGGTGGCGGGGTCCTCGGTGTGTCGTCCGGGCAGGGTGCTCTCCCGGTACAGCCCGTCGCGCTCCAGCGACGTCACCCGTACCGACGCGCCCGGGGCGGAACCGGCCGCGCGCAGCAGGTCCGCCACCCGCACCCCGGTCCACGACGCCCACGCGCTCCACCCCTCGACGCAGGCGATCGGCAGGTGCTCGGTCGCCTGGGGGAACGCGGTCAGGTCGGCCAGGGTGAACGTGCGCGTTCCCGCTGCCGCCACCACTTCTAGCCGCCAGTCGGCTGGCACGACGATCGCCGCCGCCCGCGCCGTCCGGTTCACCGGGACGCCGCTCGACCGCCACGCGAGCACGGAAACCTCGCGCAGCAACGGAACCGTCGCCCCGGCCGTGGCGACCACCGCGACCCCGGCGCCCAGCCAGGTCGTCCGCAGGAACCGCCGCCGGTCGGCGTCGGTCTCGCGGCCGGGCCACGCGCGCCGGATCACCGGCAGCTTCACCGCGACGTGCACCAGGATCGACCCGATCGCGATCCACGCCACCGCGTAGTGCGCGATCGGGAAGTAGAACCCCCACAGGTAATTCTGCGCCACGTTGAACAGCCCGGTGACCAGCTCGAAGAACGCCGCCCCCGACAGCACCAGGATTGACCCGCGCTCCAAGGCGTGCAGGGGCGAGCGGACCAGTGGCCGGTCGAACAGCTTGGGATAGACCGACCACAGCTTGGCCAGCAGCAGCGGCACCGCGGCAATCCCGGAGACCACGTGCACGCCCTGCGTCGCCTGGTACAGCCACACCGGCGCGCTGGGCCACCCGAACCACGACGGCGGATGCTGGATGGCGTGGCTGAGCAGCCCGGTCAGAAAGCACAGCCCGAACGCGACGCCCAGCCACGCGCCGACCCGGGAGGTGACGCGTTCGTCATGGCTGGCGGCGGTGAACCGGCTCATGTCGCTGCCAGTTCGGTGAACCAGCGGCCCAGGTGCTCCTGGGTCCAGCGCACCGCGAACCCGGCTTGCGCCGCGGCCCAGGGCACCGAGTCCGCGCCCAGCCACGCCCAGTCGAACCACGGCCCGCTGCCGCTGTCCCGGCTCACCCTGGCCCGCCCAGCCCGCACGCCCCGGCCCGGCCGGTCGATCTCCACCAGCGCGCTTCCGTTGGGGGACAACAACTCCCGCGTCCGCCGCAGCAACGCGACCGGGTCGCCGCCGATGCCGACGTTGCCGTCGGCCAGCAGCACGTGCCGCCACCGCCCCTCGCCGGGTAGTGGGTCGTAGGCATCGCGCCGCAGCGCCACCGCGCCGCGCGACCGGGTCAGCGCGACCGCGACCGGTGAGATGTCCACGCCCAACGCGGCGATTCCGCGTTCGGTCAACGCGGCGGTGAGCCGTCCCGGCCCGCACCCGATGTCCAGCGTTGGCCCGGAACACGCGTCGAGCAGCACCTCGTCGCCCCGGTCCGGCGCGGCGCCCCACCGGTCGACCGGCAGCGAAATCCGTTGCCCGTCAGCCAGTTCGAGCCAGCAGCGCCGTCCCAGCAGTCCCGGCGCGAACACATCGGGCGCGGTCACCGCCGCGCCCCCGCCAGCCGCTGCCCGACCACCTGGGCGAACCGGGTCCCCGGCGCTTCCTCGGCCACTCGCAGCGCGTCCGCCATAGTGTCCACATCAGACAGTTTGACCAGTGGGGCAACGCAAAGGCCCAGATTCCGCAACGCGGCAAGGGTTCGGCTTCCCGTGTCCGGCCGCGACGTGGGGACACCGCGCAGCACCTCGGCCTGCCGGGGATCGCGCAGTCCCAGCGCCCACCAGCCGCCATCGAGCGCACGGCCCAGAACCGCGTCCCCGGCGCGCAGCAGGCCCAGCGACGCGCCCAGCAGCGCCGGGGTCACCTGCGGGGTGTCCATGCCGATCTGCAGCACCGCCCGCCCGGGAAACCGGTCCGCCACATCTTCGTGCGCGTTGGCCAACCGGTCAGGGAAACCGTTGCCGCGCTGGGGAAAGACCACGCACCGGGACAGCGCGGCGGCCAGCTCCCCGGCTCGCTCGGCTGCGGCCAGGTCCCCGGTCATCGCCACCACCGGCGTGACACCGGGCGTGGCGAGCACCGCGTCCAGCGTGTCCAGCAGCGCCGCCGCCGCGATGTCCGCGGCCTGCGCGGGCGTCGCGGGCGGGCTCAGCCGCGTCTTGGCCAGCCCGGCGACCGGAGCCTTCGCCACCACCAGCAGGCACGTCATCGCAGCACCCCCGCCATGTCCCGCACGGCCCGCAGCGTGCCGCGCACCGAGCCCGACACCTTCGACTTCGTCCCCGCGGCCCTCGGCCGGTAGGTGACCGGGAACTCGGCCACCGGCCACCGCGCCTCGGCCGCGCGAATCAGCAATTCCAGCGGATAGCCGAAAGCGCGGTCCTCGACGCCGAGCGCGTGCAGGTCGGCCCGGCGCACGGCGCGCGCTGGCGCGATATCCGACACCGGCAGCCCGCGGCGGCGCAGCAGAGCGGCCAGCACCGCGTTTCCCGCCCGCGCGTGCCACGGCCACGCGTCGTGGGAAACCGGAATGCGTTTGCCAACTGCAAGTTTCACCTCCGAAAGGGCCGCCACGAGCGTCGGAAGCTCACCGGGATCGAGTGAGCCGTCCGCGTCCAGAAAACACACGACCTCCGCGGTCGCGGTCGTCAATCCGGTGTGCACCGCGGCGCCATAACCCATGCGCGGCTCGTGAACCACCTTCGCCCCGTGCGCCGCCGCCACTTCCGGCGACCCGTCCGTCGAACCGTTGTCCACCACGATCGCCCGATATCCCGGCGGAAGCGCCGCCAGGACGCCCGGCAGGGCCGCCGCCTCATCGAGGCACGGCAGCACGACGTCTACTTCCCGGTCATCCATGCGGTTCACGCTAGATTCGCGCCGGATGCTCGGGAACCGTTGTAGCGCTTACCAAACAATGACATCCACCCAGGTATTACGGAGTCCTTAGGGCATCCCTTCTCCAGCTGTGGGGACCCCTCCCGGAAGGTAAAGTCCACCGGTCCCGGAGAATGTCGCAATGGCTTCGCCCCAGCGACGGTTGCGAGCGTTTCTCCGCGGGCCCGGCCGCCTGCCGTTCGGGCTGGCCGCCACCCTCGGCTGCCTGGGAATCGCGGTGCTGTACGCGACCGTGTTCGCCGTCCCGGCCCCCGCGCGGGTCACCGCGGCGCACGCCTTCGTGGTGCGCTGGGCGCAGCCCGCCGTGTGGGTCGCGCTGGCCGCGGTGTGCCTGCAATACGCGCTGCGCGCCGACCGGGTCGTGCTCAACCGGACCGCGACGCTCGCCGTCGCGGTCTACCTCGCTTTCCTGCTCGCCATCAGTTTCGCCTGATCTCTTACGGACTCCTGACGGAACGCCGCGGGCGGCTCCGCGCGCGTCCGCCCCGCGTTAGGTTCCGGCCATGCCCGTCCTGTCGCCCCGCCGGTCCCGCCTGGTCCGCGCCGACCTCGTCGCAGCGGCGGGCGCGCTCGCGCTCGTCGCCCTGGCCTTCGCGGTCGGCGCCGTGTTCGACATCCGCCTCTACGGCGACAAGCACTTCCCGGGCGCGCCCGACACCTTCGGCGAATGGCCGATTCTCGCCGAATGGCTGCCGCACATCGGAATCGGCACACCGTTGGCGATCCTGGTCGCGATTACCGCCGTCACCTGGGGGCCCGCGCTCGCCGCCCGCCTGCCCTGGCGCGCCGCGCTCGGCTCCGCCTACCTGCTGGCGGTGGCGTGGACGTTCTCCCTCGCCCTGGTCGACGGGTGGCAGCGTGGCGTCGCGGGCCAGCTGACCTCGCGGGACGAATATCTCGCCGCCGTCCCCGGCATCACCGACATCCCCGCGATGCTCGACGGGTTCGCCAGCCGCATCCTCGACTTCCAGCCCGACTCGTGGATCACCCACGTCGCGGGCCACCCGCCGGGCGCGACCCTGGTGTTCGTCTGGCTCGACCGGATCGGCCTCGGCGGCGGCGCGTGGGCCGCGGTGCTGTGCGTGCTCGTCGGCGGCCTGGTGGCCGTGGCCGTCCCCGTGACGCTCTCCGCGCTCGGCGACCACCAGCGGGCGCGCTCGGCGCTGCCGTTCGTCGCGCTGTTCCCCGGCGCGGTCTGGCTGGGCGTGTCCGCCGACGCGCTGTTCGCCGGGGTGACCGCGGGCGGGATCGCGCTGCTCGCCGTGGGCGTCGCCCGCCGCCACCCGGGCTGGTGGGTCGCGGCGGGCGCGGTGCTCGGGTTCGGGATCTTCCTGTCGTACGGGCTGCTGCTCATGGGCTCGATCGCGATGGCCGTGGTGCTGGTCGCGGGCGACTGGCGGGTGCTCGCGTGGGCCGTGCCGGGCGCGCTGGCCGTGGTCGCGGTGTTCGCGCTCGCCGGGTTCTGGTGGCTCGACGGCTACCACCTCGTCGTGGACCGCTACTACCAGGGCATCGCGGCCGAGCGCCCGTACTGGTACTGGGTGTGGGCCGACCTGGCGGCGTTCGCGCTGGCTGTCGGCCCGGCCGCGGTGGCGGGCCTGCGCCGCGCCGCCCCCGCGATGCTCACCTTGCGCGCCACCGACCCCACCGTCGCGATCGTGCGCGGCGCCGCCCTGGCGGTGCTCGCCGCGACCGTGTCCGGGCTGTCGAAGTCGGAGGTGGAGCGCATCTGGCTGCCGTTCGCGGTGTGGCTGATCGCCGCGGCCGCCCTGCTGCCCGCCCGGTCGCACCGCTGGTGGCTCGCCGCGCAAGCCGCCACCGCGCTCGTGGTGAACCATGTGTTCCTGACGAACTGGTGAAAGGCGGGACGATGACAGCGGCCGAACCGACCGGGCGGGTGCTCGTGGTCGACGACGACCTGACCGTGTCCGACGTCGTCCGCCGCTACCTCGAACGCGCCGGGCACCAGGTGGCGCTGGCCGCCACCGGCGAGGACGCGCTGCGGTGGATCGGCGAGAACGAGCCCGACCTGGTGGTGCTCGACCTCATGCTGCCCGGCATCGACGGCCTGGAGGTGTGCAGGCGGCTGCGCGAGCGCGGCGCGGTGCCGGTGGTGATGCTGACCGCGCTCGGCGAAGAGGAGAACCGGATCGCCGGGCTGCAACTGGGCGCGGACGACTACGTGACCAAGCCGTTCAGCCCGCGCGAACTGGTCCTGCGGGTCAACTCCGTGCTGCGGCGCGCGAAAGCCCCCGCGCCGCCATCGGCCCGCCAGGTCGCAGACGGCGACCTGCGGCTGGACGCGTCCGCCCGCAAAGCCACTCTCGGCGGCGCGGAGCTGTCGCTGACCGGGCGCGAGTTCGACCTGCTGGAGTTCCTGATGACCCACCCCGGCGAGGCGTTCACCCGCGCGCAGCTGCTGGAACGGGTGTGGGGCTGGGACTTCGGCGATCAGTCCACAGTGACCGTCCACGTGCGACGGTTGCGGGAGAAGATCGAGCGGGTGCCCGCGAAACCCGCCCGCATCTGCACGGTGTGGGGCGTCGGCTACCGCTACGACCGGAGCGCGTGATGGTCGAACCCGACGAGACACTGAGCCAGATGCTGGCGCACGCGCTGCACATCCTGCCCTACGCGCTGGCCCTGGTGCTGCCGGTCGTGCTGCTCGGCGCGCTGCTCCTGCGACTGCTGCGCAACGGGTCGCTGTCCACGACGATGACGGTGCTGGTGCTGGTCCCGGTCGCCGCGCTGATCACCGGCGTCGTCGGCGTCAGCGGCTTCATGTTCACCACGATGCTCACCACGACCCTGCTGGTGTGCCTGCTTGTCACCCTGGTCACCGTCCCCGTCGCGGTGTTCCTCGGCCGCCGCATCGCCGCCCGCAGCGTCTGGGAACGCGAGGCCCGCGACCGCGAACGCGCCGCGGAGGCGTCCCGCCGCGAACTCGTCGCCTGGATCAGCCACGACCTGCGCACCCCGCTCGCGGGCATCCAGGCCATGGCCGAGGCCCTCGCCGACGGCGTCGTCGCCACCCCGTCCGAGGTCTCCGGCTACGCCAACCGCATCGGCGGCGAGACCCGCCGCCTGTCCACCATGGTCGACGACCTGTTCGAGCTGTCCCGGATCACCGCGGGCGCCCTGCGGCTCACCCTGTCGGCGGTGCCGCTGCAAGACGTGGTCAGCGACGCCCTCGCCGCCCAGGTCCCGATGGCCGAACGCAAACGCGTCCGCGTCCGCACCAGCGCCCAACAGTGGCCCATCGTCCTGGGCAGCGACCCGGAACTGGCCCGCGTCGTATGCAACCTGGTGTCCAACGCCATCCGCCACACCCCACCGGACGGCACCGTCGCCGTCCAAGTCGGCGTCGAGGGCGCGCACGCCCTGCTCGCCGTCGAGGACGCCTGCGGCGGCATCCCCGAATCCGAACTGGCCCGCGTCTTCGACGTCGCCTTCCGCGGCAGCGCCGCCCGCACCCCCGGCGCCCACACCGGCGGCGGCCTGGGCCTGGCCATCGCCAAGGGCTTGGTCGAGGCCCACCACGGCGCCATCGCCGCCCGCAACCACGGCCCCGGCTGCCGCTTCGAAGTCCGCCTGCCCCTGGCGGCAGGCTGACCGGCGGCCACGCCCGTACCGAGGGAGACAGGCGTGGTCACCGGTTCTCCCACACCGCCCCTGGCCGGGTTCCTGCTTGCCACTCACCGGCATCGCATCGCCGAGACGACGAAACCGACCGACAGGCATCCCGCCGTTGGGCGAGTGCCCCGAACGGGTTGCTTACCCCCGAGTTATCCACAGGCAGCCGTCACCCTCTTCCCACCCCTGACCTGCGCCGATAGACTGGAGCAGGGCCCGGCCCCCAGGGCGGGTGGGGTTTGTTTGGCGGGGGCGGGGTGATCTTGCCGCGGCGGGGCCGCCTGCTTGGTCTGGCGATGTCAGGTGAAGGTGGCACCGCCACTTGGCGTGGCAGTGGTCAGCGGTATTGACGGTCAGCGGTTCCCTGGGATGGCGTTTGCCGGAGCCGGAGCCGGAGCCGGAGCCGGAGCCGGAGCCGGAGCCGGAGCCGGAGCCGGAGGAGCCGGAGCCGGAGCGGTCAGGGTCGCGTGTGCCGCCATGTTCCCGGGACGGCTGTGGTGGCGGTGGAGGTCGCCGGGGGCAGGCAGTGGTGGTGGGGACTGCTCACACGGTTGTGACCGGGGCGCGGAGGTGGGTGGTCGCGAAGTCGGTCACGCCCGCGTCGAAGGGGACTTGGGCGTGGAAGTCGAGCAGGGCGCGGGCCGCGGCGGGGTCGGCGACGATGTGGCGGACGTCGGTGGGGCGGGCGCCGCCCACGATCACCGGGGCCGGGCCGCCGCGGGCGGTGGACAGGGCGCGGGCGAGGTCGCCGACGGTGTGGGGAGTGCCCGAGCAGATGTTGACCGGGGTGGTCTCGCCGGGGGCGCCGGGTTTCTCGCAGGCCAGGGCGTTGGCCAGGGCCACGTCGGTCGAGTGGACGAAGTCGCGGCGCTGGCCGCCGTCTTCCAGGACAGTCGGCGCCTCGCCGCGTTCCAGCGCCGAGCGGAACAGCGACGCCACACCCGCGTAAGGGGTGTCGCGGGGCATCCTCGGGCCGTAGATGTTGTGGTAGCGCAGCGCCCACACGTGGCCGTCGGTCTGCCGCGCCCACGCCGACGCCAGGTACTCCTGGGCGGCCTTGGTCGCCGCGTAGGTGCTGCGCGGGTCGATGGGCGCGTCCTCGGGCACCAGCGCGGACTCCAGCGCCGCCCCGCACACCGGGCACGGCGGCTCGTACCGGCCCTCCGCGAGATCCGCCTCCCGCCTGCGACCCGGCCGCACCACCCCATGGTCGGCGCACAGGTAACGGCCCTCGCCGTAGACGACCATCGAGGACGCCAGCACCAGTCGCCCAACACCGGCCCGGTGCATCGCGGCGAGCACCACGGCCGTGCCGTAGTCGTTGTGCGCGGCGTACTCCGGCGCGTCGGACGGGTCCAGCCCGTGCCCGACCACCGCGGCCTGGTGGCACACCACGTCCACCCCGCGCAGCAAGCGCCCCACCAGGTCGCCGTCGCGGATGTCGCCGAGCACGAACTCGTGCGCCCGCACCCACTCGGGCGGCTCGTCGCCGCCGTGCGCCTTGGGCAGCAGGTTGTCCACCACCACGACGTCGTGCCCGCGCTCGGCCATCAGGTCCGCCACGTGCGACCCGACGAACCCGGCCCCACCGGTGATCAGTACTCGCATGCCCCCGACGCTATGGCCGCCGCGACCCCACTGCCCCGCACCCGCCCAGTCCGTCACAATTCCGTCAGGTTTGCCGCCAGGTTCCGCCCACCCGCGCGCACCACGCGGACACGCCTCACCTCCATCGGATCCGCCCGCCCCAAACGACTACGGTTGACCCCATGGAACGCAGCGCGCAGCGGCTCGGCCGGGCTCTCATCGTGATCGTGGATGACCGGGTGGCGCACGGGGAGCACGACGACAACGTGGGACCGCTGGTCACCGAACTGCTCGAAGAAGCAGGCTTCATCGTTGACGGAGTCGTCTCCGTCGAAGGTGAGACGGTCGCCATCCGCAACGCCCTCAACACCGCCGTCATCGGCGGCGCCGACCTCGTGGTCACCGTGGGCGGCACCGGAGTCTCCCCCCGCGACGTCACCCCCGACGCCACCCAGGGCGTGCTCGACCGCCCGATCCCCGGCATCGCCGAGGCCCTGCGCTCGTCCGGCCTTGCGGCGGGCGCGGTCGACGCGGGCGTCTCCCGCGGCCTGGTCGGCGTCTCCGGCAGCACCCTCGTCGTCAACCTGGCGGGCTCCCGCAGCGCGGTCCGCGACGGCATGGCCACCCTGTCGTCCCTGGTTCCCTACGTGATCGGCGAACTGTCGGGCCTCGACGGCAACTGACCCAGCCCATGCCCACCCGAGACGACGACCCCACCCCGCCGAGCGGCGGCCCGCCGCAGGCGGAGCCACCCACCCCCGAAGACCGCCCCAGCCCAGGCGGCGGCTCCGCTTCGGGGGGCGGGCGGGGGGCTGCCCGCCTCACCGCAGGGGGATGCGAGAGCACGCCCGCGCCTCCCGGCGGGGGCAAGCCTCGACGGCCCCCGAGCCTTGACGAGATCTTCGGCGACGTTCTCCCGGACACCACCGCGGACGAACGCGACCCCACCCCGCTGGCCTCCGACGACTGGTACGAGCGCAACCGCCCGCCCCACCACGGGGGCTGACAGCCCACTGGCCTGCGATGCCCGCACCGTCCCCAATGGACGAACCGGAACGGCGGCCGCCAGAACATAGGCGAATCGGACTAACCGGGCTTCAGAGGGCGGCAGCCTGAATCTGTGATGCCGCGTGATCCGCGGGTTCTTCTTGTGAAATCCTTTCTCCTTTCGGTGGTGAACCTGCTGAGTGCTGATTCACCGGAATGGGTTCCGCAGGGCGAACAAGCAGGGGGCGGATTCCCTGCTCCAAGTGGGGAGCACCGGGACAGGGAATCCGATCCCTATCGAGGTCAGCTGCTCTGCCGCTGGCGGAGCAGGTCGCGGATCTCGGTGAGGAGTTCGACGTCGGTGGGCTCGGCGGGGCCCGCCTCCTCGCCGCGCTTGCGGCGTTCCTGGATGTGCTTCACGGGCAAGACGATGACGAAGTAGACGATCGCGGCGACGATCAGGAAGTTGATCCCCGCGTTGATCACCGCGCCGAAGTCGAGGAACGTCGACGACTTGTCGCCGATGATGCGGAAACCGAGGCCGTCGGCCGCGTTCGAGCCACCCGCCGAATTGATCAGCGGTTTGATCAGCCCGTCGGTGAACGAGGTGACGACCGCGGTGAACGCGGCTCCAATGACCACGGCCACCGCCAGATCGATGACGTTTCCGCGCATCAGGAAGTCTTTGAAGCCCTTGAGCACGTGCGCACTCCATTTCTCGGTAGGACGGCAGGGGACCGTCCGAGCTAAACCGGCTATCGGAGAGTAACCGTCACCGGTTGTCCCAGTGAGACTGACGCCACCTGAGTCGCGGAATCCCTCATGAGGGCGATGAGCACCAGGCTGCCGCGCCGGTCGCCCCCCTCCTCCGGGCGCACGGTCACGACCGCGGCGTCTCTCGCCAGCACGACGGCGCGGCCGTCGTCCGGGTTCGCGGTGACCACGTCGACCCGCGACCCGGGCCGCAGTAAACCGGCCACGCCCGGGTCGGCGAGCCGCACGGGAACCGCGGCGGCGTCGGGGCCGAGGGTGCCCGCGGTGTTCTCCGCGCCGACGAGACGCACGCGGGTGATCGGCTCGCCCGCATCGATGGCGCCCGCGAGCACGCGGCCCGAGGCGTCCGCCGGATCAGTGAGGGCGGACGCGGGACGCACGTCCGGTGGAGCGCGGATGACCCGCACATCGGTCGCGGCGAGCACCGCCCCCGGCGTGAGCGCGCGGGCGGCGACGAGCAGCGGGACCGCATCGTCCGCGGGTGCCGGTCGAATCGCGAGCAACCCGGCCAGCAATGCCAGGACCACGGCGACGGCGCGGCGCAGAGTCAGGGCGCGGGGCAGCGCGGCGAGGACGCGCAGGCGGGACAGGTCGTGGTGGCGCATCGGGTTCCCCCAGGTCGAATCGGTGATGATTCGACGTTAGGCGGAAATCGAGACCTTGGGGAACCCGGTGCGCTCAGCCTGTGGATAACTTCGGAGCCTGTGGATAACTCAGGACGCCTTGGCCGTCGCTCCGCCACTATTGGCGGTGGACGAGGAACCCGACGACGAAGACGACGACGTGGAAGACGTGGAAGGAGCCGACGATGACTCGCTCTTGCTGGAGGACTCGGTCTTGGCGGACGACGAGTCGGCGGTGCTCGACACCGTGGACCCGCTCTTGCCACCCGACCGGCTGTCCGTGCGGTAGAAGCCGCTGCCCTTGAACACCACACCCACCGAGCCGTAGAGCTTGCGCAGCCGACCGGTGCACTCCGGGCACTCGGACAGCGCGGAGTCGGTGAACGCTTGCACCGCCTCGAAGCGGTGCTCGCAGGCCGTACAGGCGTATTGGTACGTGGGCACGGAGGGCTCCCTTTCAGAACCTGGCACTCGGTCGGCCTGAGTGCTAACTAATTCTGCGTCAACGCGGGCGCGCAGCGCAAACATTCCCGCCAGAGGTCACACCCGTGTGGAGGATCAATGCAGTCGCAACAACCCACGGCCGGGCGTCAGCACGCCGGTCACCGCGACGTCGTGCGGCTCGGCAGGCAGCACGTCGAACAGCTCCGGGTCGCGCACGACCGCCACCAGCGGCGTGTCCGGCGCGGCGATCGACAGCGACCGGTCGTAGTAGCCCGCGCCCCGGCCCAGCCGCGTGCCAGACCGGTCCACCGCCAGCGCGGGCACCAGCACCACATCCGCGATCCGCAGCGCCGTCTCGCCGAGCCGCTCGCCGATCGGCTGCCGCAGCCCGAACGGGCCCGGCCGCAGGTGCTCGCGGCCGTCGTACCAGGCCCAGTCGAGCGGGCCGGGGCCGCGGCCGGTGACGATCGGCAGCAGGATGCGCACGCCGTGGTCGGCCACCTCGTCGAGCATCTGGACCGAGCCGGGCTCGGACCCGATGGGCACGTACGCGCACAGGGTCTGGCCGCGGCGCACCACGCGCCCGTTCGTCAGCAGCGCTGTGAGCTGCATCGCCTCGGCGAACCGGACGCTCGCGGGCACCCGGCGCCGCTCGGCGAGCAGCGCCCGGCGCCACTGGTCCTTGGTCCACGCGCGCGTAGCTTCGAGATCACTCCCAGGCCCGGCCACATGACGAGGTTAGGCTCCATGTCCATGAGCGCGTCGACCGCATTCACCACCGCCATCGTGCCCGCCGCGGGTCTGGGCACCCGATTCCTGCCGACCACGAAAGCCGTGCCGAAGGAACTCCTGCCGGTGGTGGACACACCGGGGATCGAGTACGTCGCCGCCGAGGCGGCGCAGGCAGGCGCGTCGCGCCTGGTCATCGTCACCTCCCCAGGGAAGGACGCGGTAGCCGAGTACTTCCGGCCGCAGCCGGAACTGGAGAAGACCCTCGAAGCGCGCGGCAAGACCAAGCTGCTCGACAAGGTCCGGCGCGCGCCGGGCCTGCTGGCGGTGGAGACCGCGATCCAGGAGCAGGCGCTGGGGCTCGGGCACGCGGTCGGCTGCGCCGAGCCGAATCTGCGCCCGGAGGACGAGGCCGTCGCCGTCCTGCTGCCCGACGACCTGGTGCTGCCCAACGGGGTGCTGAGCCGGATGGCCGAGGTCCGCGCCGCGTTCGGCGGCAGCGTGCTGTGCGCGTTCGACATCCCGCGCGAGCAGATCTCGGCCTACGGCGTGTTCGACGTCGAGGACACCGGCGACGACGACGTCAAGAAGGTCAACGGCATGGTGGAGAAGCCACCGGCCGACGAGGCCCCCTCGACCTTCGCCGCCGCGGGCCGGTACCTGCTCGACCGGGCGGTCTTCGACGCGCTCAAGCGGATCACCCCCGGGGCGGGCGGCGAGTTGCAGCTCACCGACGCCATCGCCCTGCTGATCGCCGAAGGGCACCCCGTGCACGTCGTGGTGCACCGAGGCGATCGGCATGACCTGGGCAATCCTGGTGGTTTCCTGCGTGCCGCCGTGGACTTTGCGCTCGACCATCCGGAGTATGGGCCGGGCCTGCGCGCGTGGCTGCGGGACCGTATCGACGGCGAGTAGACGAACAAAAGGTAACCGGATGAGGTCAGTCGACGAGCAACTCGCCAGAGCGCTGGCGGCCGCGGTCCGCCCCGCTCCCGTGCGGGTCGCCATCTCCGAGGCGCAGGGCCTGCTCTGCGCCGAGGAGGTCGTGGCCGAGCGCGCGCTGCCCGGGTTCGACCAGGCCGCGGTCGACGGGTACGCGGTGCGCAGCGTCGACACCCAGGCCGCGGGCGTGGAGCCGGTGGTGCTGCCGGTGGTCGGGGAGATCGCGGCCGGGTCCCGCCAGCCGCGCAGGCTCCAGCCGGGGCAGGCGGTGCGCATCGCGACCGGCGCGCCGCTGCCCACGCTCGCCGACGCGGTGCTGCCGGTCGCCTACACCGACGGCCACCACGCGCGGGTCGCGGTGCACCAGCCGGTGCCCTCCGCCGCGTACGTGCGGCGGACCGGCGAGGACGTGCAGACCGGCGACGTCGCGGTGCGGCGGGGCTCGGTCATCGGGTCGGCGCAGGTGGGGCTGCTCGCGGCGGTGGGGCGGTCCAAGGTGCTGGTCTACCCGAGGCCGCGGGTGTCGATCATCTCGCTCGGCGACGAACTCGTGGACATCGACCGCACGCCGGGGCAAGGGCAGGTCTACGACGTCAACTCCTACGCCCTGGCCGCCGCGGCCAGGGACGCGGGCGCGGAAGTCAGCCGGGTCGGCATCGTCTCCAGCGATGTCAAGCGCTTGCGCGAGGTCGTGGAGGGCAGGCTCGTGCTGTCGGAGATCGTGGTGATCGCGGGCGGCGTCGGCGGCGAGCTGTCCGAGGAGGTCAAGTCCGCGATCACCGAACTGGGCGACATCGACCTGACCCGGGTCGCCATGCACCCCGGCTCGGCGCAGGGCTTCGGCAGGCTCGGGCCGGACGCCGTGCCGACCTTCCTGCTGCCCGGCAACCCGATGAGCGCGCTGGTGGTGTTCGAGGTCATGGTGCGGCCGCTGATCCGCGCGGTGCAGGGCAAACGCAACCCGCACCGCCGGGTCGTCACCGCGCGGCTGCTGTCGCCGATCACCTCGACCAAGGGCCGCCGCGGGTTCCTGCGCGGGCAGCTGCTGCGCGACGAGACCAACGGCGAGTACCTGGTGCAGCCGCTGGGCCTGTCCGGCTCGCACCTGCTCGCCTCGCTGGCGGAGGCCAACTGCCTGGTGCTGGTCGACGAGGAGACCACCGACGTCGCCGTCGGCGAAGAGGTGCGGGTCACCTTCCTCGCCCAACGTGGCTAGCGCGCGGTTCCCGGGCAGGCACCCGGGCTGGCCAGCCCGGCTCGGGCCGCTGCGGGTGCCCGCGGGCGAGGTCGCCCTGCGCAAGCCGCGCTTCTTCGACGGCGGGGCGTGGAGCCGGACCCGGCTGCGGGACCAGGCCCACCTGGAGAACTGGGAGCCGTCCGCGCCCGGCACCTGGGCCGAGCGCAACGCCTCGGTCGCCTGGCCGAGCCAGTGGTCGACGCTGCGCGCGCTGGGCAGGCGCGGGCTGTCGCTGCCGTTCGTGATCACCGTGGACGGGCAGTTCGCCGGGCAGATCACGGTGGGAAATGTGATTCGCGGCTCGCTGTGCTCGGCGTGGGTCGGCTACTGGGTCGCGGGCGACGTGGTGGGCGGCGGGGTCGCCACGGCGGCCGTCGCCATGGTGGTCGACCACTGCTTCGCCACCGCGGGCCTGCACCGGATCGAGGCCACCGTGCGGCCGGAGAACACCGCCAGCCTCCGAGTGCTCGCCAAGCTCGGATTCCGCCAGGAAGGCGTGTTCCGCCGCTACCTGGACGTGGCTGGCGACTGGCGTGACCACCTCTGCCTCGCAGTGACCACAGAGGACACCGGAACCGGCCTGGTGCCGCTGCTGCTCGCCCAGGGGAAAGCGGCCCTTCCGTGAAATTCTCGCCGATCTTCCGGTAAAGAGTTTGCCCTCCCCCTTACGGGGAACGGTCCACAAGCGAACTACCCGAATGGGGGAGCGCAGTCGGCGCGCCTCCGCCATGCGTGTGACTGTTGTGACTAACGTGGCGAACGCAGCACGCGGGTGGAGACGACAGGGGGAGGTGCCGGGACATGCCTAGCTCGTTGATCGTGGTCGCGCTCGTCGTCGCATGGCTCGTCGTCCTCGTCCCGATGGTCGTGCGCAAGCGCCAGGAAATCGCCAGGACGGCGGACTCCGCCCTGGCCGCACGGGTCGTGCGCAGCGGAAGCTCGCTCGACCTGGACGACGAGGACACCGACCTCCGCGAGGAGGTCGAGGACCCCCGGGAGGACTTCGCCATGCGCGACGCCGACGGCGTGGCCGCCGAGCTGGCCGACCACCCCGACGACGACCACGGCGACGACCTCGCCGCCATCTCCGGCGAACCCCGCCGGTACCGCCCGGGCCGAGGCGGATTCGACCCGGACGCCGCCGCCCGCGCCGCCCGCGCCAAGTACTCGTTCCGCCAGCGCGTCGTGCTGCTGATGATCATCGGCGCGCTGGTCACCGCGGTCCTGGCCGGTGTGGCCATGCCCACCCTGTGGTGGGCGCACGGCGCCATCGACATCGGCCTCGTCGGCTACCTGACCTACCTCCGCAGGCAGGTCCGGATCGAGGAAGAGATCAGGCAGCGCAGACTCGCCCGCCTCAACTCGGTCCGCCGCTCCCACGCCCGCCCGGCCGACGACACCTACGAAGACGACGACGAGCCGCCGCAGCGCGAACACCCCGTCGTCACCGTCACCCCCCGCGTCGTCCACCCGGGAGCCGTCGTGGTCGACATAGACGACGAAGACCCCTGGTTCGACGAACTCGGCGAGCCCGGCACACCGGCTTACCGCCGAGCGGTGGGGGAGTGAACCACCCCCCGGATTTCGGGGTCGTGCGAGCGTGCTGATATGCTCTGCGAGCACGACTTCGGGGCTGTAGCGCAGTTGGTAGCGCGTCTCGTTCGCATCGAGAAGGTCAGGGGTTCGATTCCCCTCAGCTCCACCCTAAAGGGCTTGCTAGAACATCGGCCTCAAGCCCATGCCTCCTAGTAGGTCGTCAATCACGTGAGATGAAGCAGGGCCACCCTCATTGGGGGTGGCCCTGCTTCCATTGTGGAGATTCTCGCTAAGCGGAGTGCGGCGGAGCGCGCATACTCAGGCGCGAAGGGCTTGTGTGATTCCACGCGGCTCTCTGTGTGACGGGTAATGAGGCGCCGATGGGAGACGATCTAGGGTGAGTGAGTAGCGAGAGTCCCCCGTCGTCGCGGTCGGTGAGAGGCGACGAGGAGCGTAGGCCGTCGCACCAGGGCACGTGGGCTGCGCTCGCCGGTTCGCTTGTCGCGTTGGCCGCCGATGTTGTCGGTATCGGCGGGCTGTGGGCGAACAGCCCCACGGCGGTGGTGCTCATCGCCGCGTTCATCGCCATCGTGTCGGGTGGTGTGCTCTTCGCTCGGGGGTGGGGCAAGACTCAGGGGGTCGCCTCCCTGCTGGCGTTGCTCAGTCTGACGGTAGGCGTGGTGCTGGTGGCCGTGGCTGTGTGGCTCCTGTCCGCACCGAGCAGGGTTGACGGCACGGCGGTGCCGACCAGCCCGACGGAAACCACGGTCACCGGTGCGTCAACCAGTCCGCCTGAGCGCCAGACCAGCTCGGCCGCTCCGACCTCGGATACCGGCGCTCCCGCGACGACCACGGTGACTACTGCGACCACGGCGACCACCGCGACCAGGCCCGCCGAGCGAGCGGCGCCGCCTGAGGTGCGGCTGGTGCGGCGGTCCGGGACGGACGTGGACACCGGCAGCCCCAAGGCCGTCAACGCGGAAGGGGCGACGGGTGCGGTCGATCTTTATCTCGACTACAACAACCTGCTGACCGCGAACGGCGCGGACTTCTATCGGGACAACGGTCCGGAGAACGAAGCGCAAGCCAGGTGCGCGGACGCGATCGAAGCCCAAGTGGGCGGTGAATCAGCGCTCTTGGCCGCCAGCGCGGGGTACCAGTACTGCTTCCGCACCTCCGAAGGCGCCGTGGGCTGGTTCCGTGTCAAAGCCGCCGACCTGGCCTCGTTCGATGCCGCCTACCTCACTCTCGCTGTGCGCGTGTGGAAGAACTGACCAAGAGAGTGCCCGGTAAGTCCTCTTTACACATCGAAGCCGAGAAGCCGCTTCGTGATCCAAGCGGTAGCCAACTGGTTTCCCCGTGCCTTAGCCTGAACAGGTGTCCGAACCGTCGAGACAGTCCTCGAATCCCCCAGCGATCGACAAAAACACAGTAGACCTATGGCAGGTAGCCGGGGGCATCGCCGGTGTTGCCAGTGTTGTGATCACCGTGGTCGGCAGCGCCTTTCCCGCGTCCGTTATCGCCGGATGCGTCCTGGTTCTGATCGGGGCCGTGCTTTTGTACCGGTGGGGTCGAGGCCGACAACAGCCGCACACCTTGAAAGGGTTTCTGCTCCCCGTCTGCGTCACCGTCTTGGGCGCTGCTCTGGTCGGTGCTGGCGTGCCGTCGATTCTCGGGAAAGAAAAATCTGCCGACGCCGCGGGTGGTGCGTCGGGCAGTTCGTCGTCGTCGGTTTCGCGGTCGACAACTCCTGCGACCGCGACGACTGGGACGTCAACCTCGCTGCCTGCGGGAGTCGGCGCCCCGGCCACACGGCACGAAGATCACGTCATCCTTTCCAGGGGGTACTCAATCGATCTGGATTCGACTGCCGCGAACTGGAATGTGCGAAGCGGTCGAGCGGACGGGAGTGAAATCGCTGTCTATGATTCGGTTGACACTTCCGGTGACATATCTCCGGTTGCGAGGGAAGCCAGCCACGCCGCCTGCGAGTCCGCGACCGAGTTTTATAGCAGCATCCTGGGTCAAGGCATGATGGAGGAAGGGGATACTTTTTGCATCAAAACAGACGGAGGGAGGTGGGCGAAAGTGACTGTCGCGGCAACAAGGGCCGACAAGTCCGGCGCGGAGTTGGACATAGTCGTGTGGGAGAAGACCCGTCCCTGAACACTGAAGATCCAGACCGCGAACCACCGCCGCCACCGTCTAGAGACCTGATCAAGCAAGGTCCTCCCTGGTCCTTCGGGCTTGCGGGTCGCACAGGGTTGTAGTGGTGGGTGTGGTGGCCCTCTTGCTCCTGGTGGAGCGGGAGGGTTTTTTGTATGGGGGTGCATATCGTCGGTGTATTGAAAAATGGATACGTGGTGGCAACGTGGTGGTGGGTTGACTGGGGGGCATGACCTACAGCGAACTGGGGCGGGTGGGGGAGCGCCGCGAGGTAGCGCCGGTGGCTGGGGACTGCTCGGCTGGTCCGCCTGTTGGGGTCACGGTTTACGGGTGTGGGTGGGACGAGGCCGCGTTGGTTCGGGACGTGGGGCCTCGGGTGGGGGTGGTGGCCAGAGTCACTGAGGCGGCGGTTTCTGAGGCCAATGTGGAGTTGGCCGTGGGGAATCGGTGCGTCAGTGTTGGGCATAAGAGCCGTGTTACCGACGCTACTCTTCTTGCGCTTAGTCGGGTGGGGGTGGCGTACGTGTCCACCAGGAGTATCGGGTTCAACCATATCGACGTGGAGTACGCGGCCAGTGTTGGCATAGTTGTCGGCAATGTCGCTTATTCGCCGGATAGTGTGGCGGATTATACGGTGATGTTGATGCTGATGGCGGTGCGGGATGTGAAGTCCGTTCTTCGGCGGGTGGATGCTCAGGACTACCGGGTCGGTGGTGTGCGTGGGCGGGAGTTACGTGATCTGACCGTCGGGGTGGTGGGGACGGGGCGTATTGGGGCGGCGGTTCTTGAACGGTTGGGGGGCTTTGGGTGTCGGACGTTGGCCTACGATATTCAGCCTCGGGATGGGGCCGAATATGTTTCGCTTGATGAGTTGGTCGAGCGGAGCGATATTGTGACGCTGCATGCGCCGCTCACCGCGGAGACTCACCATCTTTTGGATCGCGGGCGTATTGGGCGGATGAAGCGCGGGGCCTTTGTCGTCAATACTGGGCGGGGTGCGCTTGTGGATACCGACGCGCTTATCTCTGGGTTGGAAAGCGGTAGGTTGGGTGGGGCGGCGTTGGATGTCCTCGAAGGGGAGGAAGGGGTGTTCTACGCCGACTGCCGGGGTGGGGTCCTTGACGGTTCGGTGGCGCGCCTTCAGCGGTTGCCTAATGTGATCGTCACGCCGCATATCGCTTATTACACGGACCACAGTCTGCGGGACATGGTCGAGAACAGTCTGGTCAACTGCGTGAACTTTGAAAGCGGGAAGCGTCATGGATAGGCTGAAGGTCGGTATCGTGTTCGGGGGCTGCTCCGAGGAGCACCCGGTTTCCGTCAAGTCGGCGCGAGAGGTCGCGAAGAATCTCGACACCGCGAAGTATGAGCCGTACTGGATCGGGATCACGACTGCTGGGGCCTGGAAACTGTGCGACGGGCCGGACGGGGACTGGGAAAACAGCGGTCGTTCGGTCGTGCTGGCGCCGGACCGAGGCGTCGGCGGCTTGGTCGTGCTGGCGGACGGCAAATACGAGACCATCGGGTTGGACCTGGTGTTGCCCGTTCTCCACGGCAAGTTCGGCGAGGACGGCGCGATGCAGGGATTGGCGGAGCTCGCGGGGATTCCCTACGCGGGCTGCGACGTCCAAAGTTCCGCCCTGTGCATGGACAAGTCCCTTGCCTACCTGGTGGTGAACAGCGCGGGGATCGCCACGCCGAACTTCTGGGTCGTCTCGGCGGCGGAGGACATCGATCCCGGTCGGCTGGACTATCCGGTCTTTGTGAAACCGGCTCGGTCGGGGTCGTCTTTCGGGGTGACCAAGGTGTCCCGGGAAGAAGACCTGCCGAGTGCGGTGGCGGAGGCGCGGCGGTATGACTCGAAGGTGTTGATCGAGGAAGCCGTTGTGGGCAGTGAAGTGGGGTGTGCGGTGCTGGGCAACGATCCGGATCTGATGGTGGGCGAGCCGGATCAGATTCGGCTGTCGCACGGGTTCTTCAAGATCCATCAGGAGGAGAATCCGGAGAGTGGTTCGGAGAACTCCACGATAGTCGTGCCCGCCGACATCCCGGCGGCGACGCGCTTGCTGGTTCAGGAGACGGCGAAGGCCATCTATCGGGCGCTGGGGTGCGCGGGCCTGGCGCGGGTCGACATGTTCTTGAAGGACGACGGGACGGTGATGCTCAACGAGGTCAACACGTTTCCGGGCATGACCTCCTACAGCCGCTATCCGCGCATGATGGCCGCGGCGGGGCTGTCGTTGTCCGAGGTGATCGACCGGATCGTGGCGGCGGCGTTGTCGGAGAAAACTCGATGAACGATGGTTTCGTCTTCGTCGACGAGATGGTGCCGGGGATACGCTGGGACGCCAAGTACGCCACCTGGGACAACTTCACCGGCAAGCCGGTGGACGGGTATGTGGCGAATCGGATCGTCGGCACCCGGGACCTGTGCGCGGCCCTGGAGAACGCCCGGGAAAAAGCGGCGGCGCTCGGCTTCGGCTTGCTGCTGTGGGATGGCTATCGGCCGCAGCGTGCGGTGGACTCCTTCTTCCGGTGGTCGCGGCAGCCGGAGGACGGCCGGACGAAGCAGCGGCACTATCCGAACATCAATAGGGCCGAGATGTTCACCCGGGGATACGTGGCCGCCAAGTCGGGGCACAGCCGGGGCAGCACGGTCGACTTGACGCTCTACGACTTGACCAGCGGCGAACGCGCTCCCATGGGCGGCGACCATGATCTGATGGACGCGGTCTCACACCACGGGGCGCGGGAGATCACGCGAGTCGAAGCGCGCAACCGGGCTTACCTTCGCTCCATCATGGCCGACTGCGGGTTCAGATCGTACGAACGCGAATGGTGGCACTACACGCTGAAAAACGAGCCCTATCCGGACACCTATTTTGATTTCCCCATCATCTAGACGGTGAGTTGTCAGCCGGGGGCGGCGGGCAGGCGGACCATGACGCGGAGGCCGCCCGCCGGGCGGGGGGCGAGGGTGAGGGTTCCGTCATGGGCTTCGATGATGCTTTTGACGATCGCCAGGCCGAGTCCGACCCCGGCGTGGTCGGCGCGGATGCGTTCGCTGCCACGCTGAAACGGCTCAGCCAGGGTGGACACCAATTGCGGGGTGAGAGTCTCGCCGGTGTTCTCGACGGTGAGCACGACGTCCTTGGGGTGCAGTCTGGTGGTGACCCACACGATGCCCTTTTCGGGAAGATTGTGGACGATCGCGTTGTGCACGAGATTCGTGGTCATCTGCAGCAGCAGCGCGGGTGAGCCGATGGCGGGCGCGATGTCGCCGGAGGTCTCGATGGTGATGCCGCGTTTCTCCGCCAGCGGGAGCAGGGTTTCCGTGGCCTCTTCCGCCGTCAGGGACAGGTCGACGTGCTCCCGGTTGAATGAGCGCTGGTTCGCGCGGCTGAGCAGGAGCAGCGCCTCGATGAGATCGATCGCGCGGATGTTGACGAAGTGAAGGCGGTCGACCAGCTCGCCTGCGTCGCGGTCCTGATCGTTGCGGGCCACCTCCAGCAGGGTCTGCGTGATCGCCAGTGGCGTGCGCAGTTCGTGGGCGGCGTTGGCGGCGAACCTTCGCTGCTCGGCGTCGTGGGCTTCGAGCCGCGCGAGCATGGTGTCGAAGGCGTCGGCGAGTTCGCGGAACTCGTCCTGGTGGCCTTCCAGCTGAATCCGGTGGGAAAGCGAGCCGTTCGCGGCCAGGCGGGTGGCGTTCGTGATGCGCGTCAGCGGCGCCAGCATGCTGCCCGCCAGGGCCCAGCCGCCCAGGAGGCCGAACATCAGCAGGAAAACCAGCATCGCGGCCGCCTTCGGGGCGAAGGCGCGCAGCAGGTCGGAGCGGTCGGGCACGAACATCTGATCGAACGACGGCCGCGTGCCCGGCGGCGGGTTGGCGATCACCTCGGGCACGTAGCGCAGCAGGAACACCCACACGACCGCGAGCAGCAGGGCGCCCGCGACCATCAGGAAACCGGCGTAGCTGAGGGTCAGTTTGAGGCGGACGCTCACCCCCGGCTGTCTATCCACGACCCGCCCCCTCGCTGTCGGCGCTGGCCGAGTTGTCGATGCGGTAGCCGACGCCTGCCACCGTGGCGATGACCCAGGGTTCGCCAAGGCGTTTGCGCAGAGCCGACACCGTGATCCGCACGGCGTTGGTGAACGGGTCGGCGTTCTCGTCCCAGGCCCGCGCCAGGAGTTCCTCAGCGCTGACGACACCGCCCTCCGCCGCGACGAGGACTTCGAGCACGGCGAACTGTTTCCGGGTGAGCGCGATGTAGCGGCCGTCGCGGTAGACCTCGCGGCGGAACGGGTCCACCCGCAGACCCGCGATCTCCCGCACCGGCGGCCTGCTGTGGGCGCGCCTGCGGTCGAGCGCCCTGAGCCGCAGCACCAGCTCCCGTAGCTCGAAGGGCTTGGTGAGGTAGTCGTCAGCGCCGAGTTGGAACCCGGTGGCCTTGTCGTCCAAGCGGTCGGCCGCGGTGAGCATGAGAATCGGCATTCCGCTGCCGGACTCGACAATGCTTCGGGCGATCTCGTCGCCGGACGGGCCGGGGATATCGCGGTCGAGGACGGCGATGTCGTAGGCGTTGACGCTCAACAGTTCCAGCGCGGTGTCGCCGTCACCGGCGATGTCCGCCGCGATCGCCTCCAGGCGCAGGCCATCGCGGATGGCTTCGGCCATGTAGGGCTCGTCCTCGACAATCAGCACACGCATGCTCGCCGATGCTACGACCACGCCCATATCGCCCGCATATCGAAAACCGGGTACGCGCTGGCAACACCCGGTCGCCTTGACTGGCGGCATGTCCCACAGCGAGCGAACAGCGGCCCGTCCCGCCCCCATTCCCGCGACGTCATCATCGGTTGTCCGGCCCGTTCTGGGCAAGGCGCATGGCGCTGTCCCCGAGCCGGTGAGCGTATTCGACGACGAGACTCCCGCAGTGGCCAACCTCGATCCCGGTCTGCTCGCCGCCCTGCGTAGAGCCGCCACCGCCGCGGCGGACGACGGGGTCGAGATCTTCGTCAATGGCGGCTGGCGTTCCCCGCGTTACCAGGAACACCTGCTCCGGCAAGCGGTCGCGAAACACGGCTCGGAAAAGGAAGCCGCCCGATGGGTGACCACGCCCGACAAGTCCGCCCACGTGTCCGGGAACGCGGTGGACATTTGGCCTCCCGACGCCAGAAAGTGGCTGTCCGAGCACGGCGCCGAATACGGGCTGTGCCAGATTTACCGAAACGAGCCCTGGCACTACGAACTGCGGCCAGAGGCCATCGTGGACGGCTGCCCGCCGATGTACGCCGACCCGTCGCAAGACCCGCGGATGTGGCGGTGACCAGGATCACGTGGTCGGTGGTTGAGGGCTTGGCCTGAACCGGAAAGGCAGGTACGTGGGCTAATACGCATTTCGGCCGATGGCGAACGTGTCGGGCGTGCACCAAGGTTCGCGGTGGGCGCGATGGTCCGTCGCGAGCTGTTGTCGGGGAATGTGAAGGGAACGTCGTGGCGCGAACAAGGATGTTGAGCGGCAGGCTGGCCGCGTTGGGCGTCGGGCTGGCCGCGGTCGCGGGGCTTGCCGTCGTGATGCCGAACGCGGTGGCGGCGTCCCAAGAGGACGACGGGGTGGTCAGCACCGACGCGGGCGTGATCCGCGGTGTCGTCGGGGAGAGCGGCCGCGCGTTCCTCGGCGTGCCGTTCGCGCAGGCTCCGGTGGGTGAGCTGCGGTGGCAGGCGCCGCGTCCGGTGGCGTCCTGGACCGGCGTGCGCGACGCCGTCAGCCCGGGGCCGCTCTGCGCGCAGAACCCCGCTCCCGCTGGCGGCACGCCGACCGGCTCCACCGCGGAAGACTGCCTGTACCTCAACGTGTACGCCCCGGCAGGCGCGCGCTCGGGCGCCGACCTGCCGGTGATGGTGTGGCTGCACGGCGGAGGTTTCGTCATCGGTGGCGGTTCGCTCTACGGCCCGCAAAACCTGGCCAACACGACCAACAGCGTCGTGGTGACCACCAACTACCGGCTGGGCGCGCTCGGCTTCCTCGCGCTCCCGGGCCTGACGGCAGCGGACCCGGCGCTCAACTTCGGCATCCAGGACCAGCAGGCCGCGCTGCGCTGGACCCGCCGCAACATCGAGAACTTCGGCGGCGACCGCGACCGGGTGACGCTGTTCGGCGAGTCGGCGGGCGCGGGGAGCGTCTGCGCCAACCTCACCTCGCCCGGGGCGGCGGGGCTGTTCCACCGCGCGGTCATGCAGAGCGGCGCCTGCGCCTTCGCCCGGCCTGGCAGCGAGCCGGAAGCCGACAAGTACGCCAGGAGCCAGAAGTTCGCGGCCCAGCTCGGCTGCCCCGACGGCCCGGAGCAGATCGCCTGCCTGCGGGGCAAGGAGGTCAAGGACCTCATCGGCCCGGCGGGCGGCGAGAACCCGCTGCTCAGCGGCGGCTGGAGCCCGGTCGTGGACGGAGCCGTGCTGCCGGGCGAGCCGGTCCGCAGGATGGAGGCGGGCCAGTTCCACCGGATGCCGATCATGCTCGGGACCAACCGCGACGAGGGGCGCCTGTTCACCTACCTGGCCTACGGCCCGCGCGGCATCACCGAGGACGAGTACCGCAAGCTCCTCGTCGGCATGACCGGCTCCGAGGCGGCGGCGAACACGATCGGGAACATCTACTCGACCAAGCGCTACGGCACGCCCGTCAACGCGCTGAGCGCCATCATCACCGACTCCGCGTTCGCCTACCACACCGACCGGGTGGCCAAGGCCGTCAGCGGGCGCACACCGACCTTCGCCTACGAGTTCACCGACGCGGACGCGCCACTGTCGCTAGCGGCCAAGGACCTGCGGATCGGGGCGTACCACGGCGGCGAGATCCAGTACCTGCTCACCATGCCCAGCACCGTTCTGATGAACGACGCGCAGCGGGCGCTGTCGGGCCAGATGATGCGCTACTGGGGCAACTTCGCCGCCACCGGCGACCCCAACCGCGGGGCCGCGGTCCCGCAGTGGCCCGCCTTCAACATCTTCAGCACCCCGTACCGCAATCTGAATCCCAGCGCCGCGCCCGCGACGTTCAGCTGGGGCTCCTACCAGCACACGCACAACCTCGCGTTCTGGAAGCTCGCCGCCGGACTCGGCTGAGCGCCGGACTCCTGGCGTCGGCCAGCGCCCACCCATTCGGTCCCGTCCGCCGAATGGGTGGGCGCTCCCCTGTCCGCCCAAGCAAGATCCGGTCGTGGACAGTGGCGGTGGGGGCGGGCAAGGTTGAGGGGCCTTGGCGTCGACGCACGTGTGGGAGTTGCGGTGGGGGAGACCTGGATTCCGCGGGGCGGGTCGGTTCGGCGGGGGCCGGACGCGCCCGCGGTGATGAGCGCGGTGTTCGCGTTGCCCGCCTTCCTCAGCAGCCTCGTCGTGGTGGCCGTGCTGGCGCGGGTCGTGTGGCCTTCGCCGCAGTGGGCGGCCTGGGTCGTCGCCGTCGCCTGGGTGGCGTCGGGGGCGCTGACCTTCGTGCCGTGGGTGGAGAAGGTGCTCGCCGGGGCCATGTTCAGCATGCGGGCGCCCACCGTGGGCGAGCGGCAGCGGCTGGAGCCGCTGTGGCGCTCGGTGTGCGCGGCGGCGGGGACCGACCCAAGGCGGTACACGCTGTGGGTCGAGCAGTCCCGCGACCTCAACGCCTTCGCCGCGGGTGGGCGGACGGTGGCGGTCACCCGGCGCGCGCTGGACCTGCCGGGGCGGTCGCTGGAGGCGATCCTCGCCCATGAGCTGGGGCACCACTTGTCCGGGCACGCGCGGGTGTCGCTGCTGGGCTGGTGGTACGAACTGCCCGCGCGCGGGTCGATCCAGGTGGTGCGCTTGGCCGTGCGGCTCGTCGGGTTCGTCGGCCGCGTGTTCCTGCGCTTCGGCAGCGCCGCCGCCGGGCTGGCCTCGGTGCTGGTCGCGCTGATCCTGCTGTTCGGGCTGGTGGTGCTGAACCCGTGGCTGGTGCTGATGCCGCTGCTCAGCCCGCTGCTGGCCTGGGCGAGCAGGCTCGGCGAGTACCGGGCCGACCGCACGGCCGCCACGCTGGGTTACGGGCCCGCGCTGATCGAGGTGCTGTCCGGCTGGCTCGCCGCCGACCCGCACGGCGCCCGGCGGCCCCTGCGGGCGCGGATGCTGGCCAGCCACCCCGCGCACGCCGACCGGATCCGGCGGCTGCGCGCGTTGGCCTGAACTCTCCGCACAGTTCCGCGATCGCCGGTGGTGTTGCGCCGATAGGGTGACGCGCATGGGGGGACACAGACGGCGCGTGCCTATCGTCGTGACCGGGCTGATGGTCGCGGTCGGGGGCTTGGCCGTGGTGTTCTGGCTGGCCGGGTGGGGACTCGGGGTCGACAGCTCGGTCTACCGGGCGGGCGCGCTCACCCTGCTGCACGGTGACTCCCTGTACGCGCCGCTGACCACCGGAGAGGTGTGGGCGCCGCCGCTGCCGTTCACCTACCCGCCGATCGCGGGGCTGGTGTTCGTGCCGCTGACCATGCTGCCCGCGCAACTCGCGTGGGGCGCGGTGGCGGCGCTGTCGGCCCTGGCGCTCGGGGTGGTCCTGCGGGCGAGCCTGCCCGGCGCGCTGCGGCAAGGCTGGCCGTTCGCGGCGCTGCTGCTCGCCGTGCTCGCGCTGGAGCCGGTGTGGCGGTCGCTGGGGCTGGGGCAGGTCAACCTGATCCTGATGGCGATGGTCGTCGCGGACGTCCTGCTGCTGCGCGGTGCCAAGGTCTCCGGGCTGCTGATCGGCCTGGCCGCCGCGGTGAAGCTGACGCCGCTGATCTTCGTGGCGCACCTGGTGGTCACCCGGCGGTGGGCGGACGCCGGGCGCGCGCTCGGGGCGTTCGCCGCGCTCAACCTGCTCGCCGCCGCGGCGCTGCCGGACGACACCGTGCGGTTCTGGACCGAGGCGCTGGTCGACGGCAACGACGCCACCACCAACTCGTGGATCGGCAACCAGTCCCTCAACGGCCTGCTCCAGCGGGCGACCGGGGAGAGCCGCGGCGCTTTCCTGCTTTTCGTTGTGGTTGCCTTGTTCGTCTTAGCCGTCGCCGCGCTGGTGGCGCACAGGCTTGACCGGCGCGGCGAGAGCATGGGCGCGCTGCTGGTCACCGCGTTTGCCGGGCTGCTGGTAAGTCCGGTGTCTTGGACGCACCACTGGGTGTGGGCAGTGCCGCTGGCCGGGTTCCTCTTACGTCTCGCCACTGTCTGGTCGTGGACAGCGCTGGGTGTGCTCGTCGTCGTGTTCACCGGGTGGCAATTCCGCCTGGTCCCCAGCGGCGCCAAGGTCGAGTTGCACTGGTCGCCCGGCCATGCGCTGCTCGGCAACGCCTACGTGCTGGCCGCGCTCGTGTTCACCCCGGTCATCGCGACCCTGGCCCTGCGCGGGCGGGGGCGCCGTGCTGAGGTGTTGGCAGGAACCGCTTCGAGGAGTTGATGGTCTTGGCTGAGGACGTGCGCACGGTCGACATCGCGGTGGTCGGGCTGGGACCGGGCGGGGAGGCGCTGGCGACCCGGCTGGCGGGCGCCGGGCTGTCCATCGCGGGCATCGAGTCCCGGCTCGTCGGCGGTGAGTGCCCGTACTACGCCTGCGTCCCGACGAAGATGATGATCCGCGCCGCCGACTCGCTCGCAGAGGCCCGCCGGGTGTCGGCGCTGGCGGGCTCGGCGGAGGTGCGCGCGGACTGGGCGCCGGTCGCCGCGCGCCTGCGGGACGAGGCCACCGACGACTGGGACGACCGGGTCGCCGTCGAGCGGCTGGTCGCCGCCGGGGTCGAGTTCGTCCGCGGCCGCGCGAAGATCACCGCACCGGGTGAGCTCGTCGTCACCAGCCCGGACGGGGACCGCGTGGTCCGGGCCCGGCGCGGCATCGTCGTCAACCCCGGCACCGATCCGGCGGTCCCGCCGATTCCCGGCCTGGCCGACGCCCCGGTCTGGACCAACCGCGACGCGGTGCGCGCCGAGGCCGTGCCCGAGTCGCTGATCGTCATCGGCGGCGGGCCGGTCGGCTGCGAGTTCGCCCAGGTCTTCGCCCGGTTCGGGGCGAAGGTGACGGTGTTGCAGTCCAACGAGCGCCTGCTGCCCCAGGACGAGCCTGAGTCGAGCGCGCTGCTCGCCGAGCGGTTCGCCGCGGAGCACATCCTGGTCAAGACCGGCGTCAAGATCACCGCCTGCGACTACGACGGGCAGCGGTTCACCCTGCACATCAAGGGCGCGGAGCCGGTGACCGCGGACCAGGTGCTGGTGGCGGCGGGCCGCAAGACCGACCTGGCCGCGCTGGGGGTCGGCGCGTTCGGGTTGGACGAGTCGGCGCGCGGGATCACGGTGGACGAGCGAATGCGCGCGGCCGACGGTTTGTGGGCCATCGGCGACATCACCGGCAAGGGCGCGTTCACCCATATGTCGATGTACCAGTCCGGTATCGCGGCCGCGGACATCCTCGGCGAAGACAGCCCGGCCGCCGACTATCGCGCCGTTCCCCGTGTGACTTTTACCGACCCGGAGGTCGGTTCGGTTGGTTTTACCGAAAACGCCGCGCGCGAGGCGGGACTGACCGTGCGCGTCGGCGTCGCGCGGATTCCGGAGTCCTCGCGCGGCTGGATTCACAAGGTGGGCAACGAGGGCCTGATCAAGCTGATCGAGGACGCCGACCGCGGCGTTCTCGTGGGCGCGACCTCGGTCGGGCCCACGGGCGGGGAAGTGCTCGGGGCGCTGGCGGTGGCGATCCACGGCGAGGTGCCGGTGGCCCGGTTGCGGCACATGATCTATGCGTATCCGACGTTCCACCGGGCGATCGGGGACGCCGTGAATGACCTTCACGAATGAGGGATTAGTAGCAATAGAGTCACGGTATGTCCCCATTTAGCTGAGCGGCTGGACGTGGTCACTCGACAGGGTGTAAATCCTTGTGCGCCCAATCGGGGGATCGTCACCAGTCCAGGAGTACACATGCGCACGTCCATGGCCGCGTTCGGGGTTGCCGTCAGCACGGCGGCGTTGTTCGCCTTCCTGCCGCTCAGCGCGTCGGCGACGCCAGGCGACCCCGTTTCCGACGACCCCCGCGCCACGGTGCACGCGGGCAACGTCGAGTCCGAAGGCGACCGGGACGACTGCCCGAAGCTGTGGGAAGGCAGCGTGCGGGTGAGCGTGACCGGCGAGGCCGACGCGACGAACACCTACCTCGACATCACCGACGTGCCCGACGACGTCGAACTCGCGGGCGTGATCGTCAAGGGCGCCAACGCCTACAACAAGTACGACGCCGACCAGCTGGGCGACGGGCTCGACCTGCGCTCGCCGCTGGCGGGCAACAGCGGCGGGCCCGCGACGATCAGCCACTGGTTCGCCTGCGGCGTCAAGGCCGACACCGAGACCACCACCTCGGAGCCGACCAGCTCGACCAGCCCCACCAGCACGACGTCCGCCCCCGAGGTCACCGTCCCGACCGAGTCCTCGGCGCCGACCAGCACCCCCTCGGCCTCGACGCCGGTCACGACCACCACCTCCGCTGTCGCGGCCGTGGGCGCGGGCGATGACGGCGAACTGGCCGACACCGGAGCCAACGTGGGCTGGCTGGTGTTCGCCGCGGCCGCCCTCGTCCTCGGCGGCGGCGCGGTCCTGCTGACCCCGAGGCTGCGCGCCGCCCTGCTGCGCCGCTCCTGAGCGCCCCCGGCGAGGCCCCGGACGATCCGATCGTCCGGGGCCTCGCCGTCGCTGTCGTAGGGTCCCCTCATGCTCGCCGACGTCGTGCCGTACCTGGTCTGCCCGCACTGCGCGGACGGCCTCGTGCTCGACGGCGGCGCCCTGCGCTGCGGCAACCGGCACAGCTTCGACATCGCCCGGCAGGGCTATGTGAGCCTCTTGCGCGGCGCGCCGACGTTCACCGGCGACACGCCCGCCATGGTCGAGGGCCGCGCCGCTTTCCTCGGCGCGGGCCACTACGCCCCCATCGTGCGCGCGCTGGTCGAGGCCGCCGCGCCCGCGCCCGGCTGCGTCGTGGACATTGGCGCCGGTGTCGGGCACTACCTCGCCGCCGTCCTCGACGCCTGGCCCGACCGGGTCGGGATCGCGCTCGACGCGGCCAAGCCCGCGCTGCGCCGGGCCGCCCGCGCGCACCCCCGGCTCGGCGCGGTCCTCTGCGACGCCTGGCAGCCGCTGCCGATCCGCACCGCCTCGGCCGGGCTGGCGGTGAACGTGTTCGCACCGCGCAACCCGGCCGAGGTGCGCCGCATCCTGCACCCCCAGGGCAGGATGCTCGTCGTCGCGCCGACCGCCCGGCATCTGGCCGAGCTGGTGGCCACGATGGGCCTGCTCACCGTCGAAGAGGGCAAACAGGACCGGGTGACCGCCAAGCTCGCTCCCCACTTCGCCCCGGACGGCCAGGTCACGGTCGAGTTCCCGATGGCGCTGCCGCACCGCGATGTCGCCGCCCTGGTCGGCATGGGCCCGAGCGCGTTCCACGCCGCAGCCGACGCCTTCGGCGAGCGCATCGCGGCGCTGCCCGAGCCGGTCACGGTCACCGGCTCGGTCACCGTGACCGCTTACCGGCGACTGGGCCCCGCCTCGATGTGACGGCCCGCCCCTGACGAAGGCGGGTGGCGTCCCACCCGCACCGGCCCGCCGAGACCGGGCCTACACAGTCGACCAGGCGGGCGACCGGCCGGTGAGCGCGAGCAGCCGCTCCTGCGGCGGGGCGTCGTCGGCCACCGGCAGGCGCGCGGAGAACGCCCCGCCCGGTCCCCAGACCGCCGGGGTGTCCGGCCAGGTCGAGATGAAGCCGAGCGCGGCCTCGACCAGGTCGTCGTCGAGCCGGACGTCGACGCCGACGGCCGTGCCGATGTCCCAGCCGTGCACCAGCGTGTCGTTGAAGTGGATCAGCAGCGCTATCCGGCCGTTGACCGTGCCTATCGGCATCTCGTACGCCGCGGCCAAGACCTCGTCGTTGTCGGCCAGGACGGCTACCGCGGCGGCGGTCTCCCGGAAGTCGGCCCGGAGGTCGCCGCTGAGGGCGGGCGCCTCGCCCCCGAGTTTCCGCAGGAAGTTGACGCGGTTGTCGACCATGTGCGCGACGACCTCCCGCACGGTCCACTCGGTGCATGGCGTCGGCGCGTCGAGCTGCTCGTCGGTGAGCGCGTCGATGATCCGGCCGGTCGACTCCACGGCCCGCCGGTCCAGCTCTCGGATGTCCACAGTGCCCTCCCCAGAATATGTACGAACGATCGGTCACATAGTTTCAGATGACCGACCGATCGTCTAGATTGTTTTCCCGTGGACGGCAGACTGGCGCGCGGCGCGGAGACCCGGCGCCTGACCCTGCGCCGGGCGGCCGAGATCTCCTCCGTCGAGGGCCTGGAAGGGCTGACCCTGGGCAGGCTCGCGAGCGAACTGCGGCTGAGCAAGAGCGGCATCTTCGCGCACTTCGGGTCCAAGGAAGACCTCCAGCTCGCCACTATCGGCTACGCGGAAGACGTGTTCGCCGACAGCGTCTTACGGCCCGCGCTCGCCGCGCGGAAAGGGCTGCCCCGCCTGCTGCGCGTGTGCGAACTGTGGATCGACTACTCCCGCTCCCGGGTCTTCCCCGGCGGCTGCTTCTTCGCCGCCGTCGCGGGCGAGTTCAAGGCCCGCTCCGGCCGCGTCCACGACGCCGTCGCCCGCTGCCACGACCTGTGGATCGATGTCCTCACCCGCCTGGTGACCGAGGCGGCCGACGCGGGCGACCTGCCCGAGGACACCGACGCCACCCAGGTCGTCTTCGAGATCCACGCCGTCGTCCGGGCCGCGAACAGCGACAGCGTGCTCACCGGCGACGACAGCGTCTACGACCGCGCGGCCACCGCGATCCGGAACATCCTGGGCCGCGAATCCAAGCGGACGGCGGGAATGTTCCCGGCGGGCGGTTCGTTGGACGAGGCGAAACGCAATGCCCCGGACTGAGGAGGCCACGTGGCGACGGTCGAGCTGACCACCGAGAACTTCGACGAGGTCGTGGGCGGTGGCGGAACCGTTCTGGTCGACTTCTGGGCGTCCTGGTGCGGCCCGTGCAGGCAGTTCGCGCCGGTCTACGACGCGGCGTCGGAGAAGCACACCGACATCACCTTCGCCAAGGTCGACACCGAGGACCAGCAGCAGCTGGCGCAGGCGTTCAACATCTCCTCCATCCCCACCGTGATGGCCGTCCGCGACGGCGTCGTCCTCTACGCCCAGCCCGGCGCCCTCCCGGCCCCCGCCCTCGAAGACCTGATCAGTCAGGTCCAAGCGGTGGACATGGACGAGGTCCGCGCCCAGGTCGCGGCGGCGCAGCAGCAGAACCAGGCCTGACCCGATCGGCCACCGGAAGACCCCGCGGGTTCCGCCCGCGGGGTCTTCGCCATGTCAGGTGACTCTGCGGGTGTCGTAGGCGTCCTTGATCTCCCCGTTCAGGTACGCGCCGGGGCTCTTGGCCGAGACGAACTGCCAGTAGACCTTCTTGGGGACGTCGAGGTACTGGTACACCCCGCCGTTGCGGAACTCGACCTCCAGAATCCTGCGGGTCGCGTCGTAGCCGACCGAGGCGACGGTGGACGACGAGACGGGCATGCGGTCCATCCGGTGCTCCTCAGGGCGGGCCGGTCAGGGGGCGCGGAGGATCGAGCGTAAGGCGTCGAGGACCGCGGGGTCCTCGATTGTCGAAGGAACGGGCTCGTCGCGGCCGTCGGCTATGCCGCGCATGGTCTTGCGGAGGATCTTGCCGCTGCGGGTCTTGGGCAGGGCGTCCACGACCGACACATCACGGAAGGCGGCGACCGGGCCGATCTCACCGCGGACGGCGGCGACCAACTCGGCCCGCAGGACGGACTCCTCGATGTCCGCGCCCGCCTTGAGGACGACCAGGCCACGCGGAAGCTGGCCCTTGAGCGGATCACGCACGCCGATCACCGCGCACTCGGCCACCGCGGGGTGGGCGGCCAGCACCGCCTCCATCGCGCCCGTCGACAGGCGGTGGCCCGCCACGTTGATCACGTCGTCGGTGCGGCCCATGACATAGACGTAACCGTCCTCATCTATATAGCCGCTGTCGCCGGTCAGGTAATGGCCTTCGTAGCGCGACAGGTAGGACTCTATGTAGCGCTCGTCGTCGCCCCAGAGCGTCGGCAGCGTGCCCGGCGGCAGGGGAAGGCGCAGGGTGATCGCGCCCTCGACCCCCGGTGGCACCGGCTCGCCCTTGGCGTCGAGGACGCGCACGTCGTAGCCGGGCAGCGGCACGCTCGGGGAACCCGGCTTGATCGGCAGCGGGTCCAGGCCGCGCGGGTTCGCGCAGACCGGCCAGCCCGTCTCGGTCTGCCACCAGTGGTCGACCACCGGCACGCCGAGCTTCGCGCTCGCCCAGTGGTAGGTCTCCGGGTCGAGCCGCTCGCCAGCGAGGAACAGGGCGCGCAGGCCGCTCATGTCGTACTTCGCCAGCTCGGCGGCTTCCGGGTCGGCGCGCTTGATCGCCCGGAACGCCGTGGGCGCGGTGAACAGGGCCGTCACCCCGTGCTCGGCGATGACCCGCCAGAACGCGCCCGCGTCCGGCGTGCCGACCGGCTTGCCCTCGTAGAGCACCGTCGTCGCCCCGGCGATTAGCGGCGCGTACACGATGTAGGAGTGGCCGACGACCCAGCCGACGTCGGAGGCGGCCCAGAACACCTCGCCCGGGTGGATGTCGTAGACGTTGGGCAGCGACCAGGCCATCGCCACCGCGTGGCCGCCGTTGTCGCGCACCACGCCCTTGGGCCTGCCGGTGGTCCCCGAGGTGTAGAGCACATACAGCGGGTCCGTCGCCGCGACCGGCACGCACGCGGCCGGGGCCGCGGTGGCCATCGCCACGTCCCAGTCGAGGTCGCCCTCGGCCAGCACGGCGGGCGCCTGCTCGCGCTGGAGCACCACGACCCGCTCCGGGCGGTGCGCCGCCAGCGCCACGGCCTCGGCGATGATCGGCCGGTACGCCACGATCCGGGTCGGCTCGATCCCGCACGACGCGGCCACGATCACCTTCGGCCGCGCGTCATCGATCCGGCTGGCCAGCTCACGCGCGGCGAAGCCGCCGAACACCACGGAGTGGACCGCGCCCAGCCGCGCGCAGGCGAGCATGGCCACCACCGTCTGCGGCACCATCGGCATGTAGATGATCACCCGGTCGCCCTTGCCGACCCCCAGCCCGGCCAGCACCCCCGCGAACCGGGCCACCAGATCAGTCAGTTCCGCGTAGGTGAAGCTCGCCTTGGCCCCGGTGACCGGCGAGTCGTAGACCAGCGCTGGCTGCCCGCCCCGGCCCGCGGCGACATGCCGGTCCAGCGCGTTGTGGCAGGTGTTCAGCTCCCCGTCGGGGAACCAGCGGTAGAGCGGGGCCGCCGACGCGTCCAGGGCGCGGGTGGGCGGCCGCGTCCAGTCGACCAGCCGCGCCGCCGCCAGCCAGAACCCCTCCCGGTCGGCCAGGCTGCGCTGGTGGGTCTCGGCGTAACCGCCCCTTCGTGCCATTTCCAGCCTCCCATCACGGTCGCTCGCCCCTCACCGATACCTTGCCACCGAACCGACGATCTCGGTCCGGCCGATGCGCTGGCCTGTGGACAACCTCCGCCGCCCATGTGACGTCCTGTGGATAAACGACCGGTTTTGGTCACAGCTCGACATAGTCTGGATCCAGGCGCGCCCGCGCCTGGTCTCATGGACGATCGGCTGGTTGAGAGAGGAGCTGGTGGACGCGGTGCTCGAACTCGCGGCTTCACTGCTGTCCTTCGCGCACAGTGTGTTCGGGCCAGACCTCTGCCCCGGTGACTGGGTGTGGGCGACGAGCATGGCCGGTGCGCTGGTCGCCCTGCTGCCCGTGCTGGGCACGCTGGTGATCGCGATCGTGCGCAAGGCCACCGGCAACACCTACAACGCCGTGACGCTGACGGTGTTCGGCGTCATCGGCGGCGTCACCGCGTTCCTGCTGCCGTGGCTGCTGTTCAACGGCGTCAACGGCGTCTACCGCAGCGTCTTCGCCGACGACGGCGCGGTCGCCCTGCCCGGGTCCGGGTCGTTCGGCGAGGAGCACTGCTGGGTGGGGCCGCAGAGCGACTACCTCGGCGGCAGGCCCAACGCCTACGAGGTGCTGTTTCACCCGTACGAGACCTTCCCGATGTACCTGCTGCGGCTGGCCATGCTGGTCGTGCTGCCCGCCATCTGCCTGCTGTTCGTGATCCTGCAGGCGCGCGCGGCGATGCGCCGGGGCCCGAAGTGGCCGAGCAGGCTCATCTGGATGCCGTTCGCCCTGATGGCCGTGCTGAGCCTGCCGGTCGAGGCGAACACCCTGACGCACCTGTGGCTCGGAGTCCTGCCGGTGAGCGTCCTGGGGCTGATCCCGGTGTACGTGATCGGGCCGCCGAGCTGGGCCACCATCGAGCGCCGCTACCAGAAGCCCGAGCCGTCCGGCCCGCCGCCGCCCGCGTACCCGCCCCCGCCGCCACCGCAGCCGGTGCCCCCGAAGCCCGTGCCCAAGTACGTGCCGCCGCCGCCCGTGCAGCAGCAGCCGCCCGTGCGCAAGCCGCCGCCGTACATCCCGCCGACGCTCGTCGGGGAGCCCGAGCCGGACCGCGCCGCGCTCGCCCGGCTCGCCGCCGACCCCGGCCCGCTGCCGTTCACCCCGCGCGGAGCCGCCCCGCCGCCCCCGCCGATCAAGTTCTCCGGCACCCGGTTCCGCAAGGTCCGCACCCTGGGCCACGGCGGGTTCGGCACGGTGTGGCTCGCCGTCGACACCCAGCTCGACCGCACGGTGGCGGTGAAGATGGCGCACGCCCCCGACGCCGAGACCGAGGAGCGGATGCTGCGCGAGGCCCGCGCCCTGGCCGCGGTGCACCACCCGAACTGCGTCCGGGTGTACGACATCGTGTCCGAGCCGGATGGGCTCGGCCTGGTCATGGAGTACATCGAAGGCCAGCCGCTCGCCGACCGGGTCGCCACCGGCGGCCCGTTGGACGACGTCGCCGTGGCCCGGCTGTGGATCACCATGGCCGGGGCGCTGTCGGCCGCGCACGCCAAGGGCGTGCTGCACCGCGATGTGAAGCCGTCGAACATCATCATCGACCCGGACGGCAACGCTCACCTGATCGACTTCGGCATTGCCCGGTCCAAGGGGGACTCGACGCTGACCGCGACCGGAATGATGGTCGGGACTCCGGACTTTCTCGCTTCGGAGACCGCCGCTGGCGCCAACGCCACTCCGGCGTCGGATGCTTGGCAGTTGGCGGCGACGGTGAGCTATGCGCTTACTGGTAAGCCGCCGCGTGGCAACCGGGAGAACGCTATGGCCGCGTTGATGGCCGCGGCTAAGGGGGAGCCGTTGTCGGAGCTGCCGTTGCGTAGCGCGCATCGGCGGCTGCTGATGGCTTCGCTGGATGCTGATCCTGGGCGGCGGCCGACGTTGGCTGCGGTGGCGCGGCAGTTGAGTGATTGGCTGGCTCGGGAAGGGCACACGGAGACTGGGCCGGTTACGCAGATTGTGCGGCGCAAGGATATTGAGGATGTTGATCGGACTCGGCCTATGCGCTGAGGCTGCGTGGGCCTGCTTGGGTGCTGTCTGCTCGATGGGGTGGAGTGGTTTCTCTGGGGCCCCTACGAAGGAAGATCGCCGTGTGAAAGACGGGTGGGATGCCTTCGGCCTCACACGTGCGGAGCCAGCTTAGCAATCTTCCTTCTCCCCCAGAGAAACCACTCCACCCCATCGAGCACCTGGCAGGGTCCGTGCGGCCTGGCAGGAACGCGGGTTTACTGTCTCGCTCCCACGGATGCCTGGCAGCGTTAGATGCGGTTGGGCAGGACGGTGGGCCTGTTGTTCCTGCTTCACTCCGCGTGGTGTCTGGGGCAGGTTTCGGGGGCGGGGCTTGTTGTGGCTTGTGGCTAGTAGGCGATTCCTACCGCCTGTCCGATGGTTTCGGGGCGGGTGATGGCGTCGAGCATGTAGTGGGCTACGTCGGCTCGGGAGATTGTGTCGCCTCGGTGGAGGTTGTGGTTGTAGGCGGTGCGGTAGGTGCCGGTGGTGGGGCCGTCGGTTAGGCGGGGCGGGCGGACTACTGTCCACTGTAGACCGCTTTCCAGGAGTAGGTCTTCCATCAGGGCCAGGTCGTGGTAGCGCTTGCGGAGTATGGCTTTGATGACCGGGGTCAGCACGTGGCGGGTGAGGAAGCCTTCCGCTGGGTCGTGTTTGGGGGCGTTGGGGCGGGCTGGGGACGGGATGGTGGAGAGTGGGGCCGCGCTGACTACCAGGATGCGGTGGACGTTTGTCGCTGCCATTGCTTGGGTGATGGCTCGGGTGCCGGCGGTGGCGATTCCGGCGTCGGTCTTGGAGTTGACGCGTTGGCCTAGGCCGGAGAGGACGGCGTCGGCTCCGGTGATGGCGGCTTCGAGTTGGGTGGGGTCGGGGGCGGACAGGTCTACTTTGACCGTGCGGACGTCGGTGGAGAGGTTGTCGGGGTTGCGGACGGCGGCGGTGACGTCGTGGCCGTCGGCGATGGCCTGCTCCAGGAGGTGCCTGCCGATGCCTCCGGTGGCGGCGAAGATGGTCAGCTTCACTGTGGTCTCCAAGGTTGTCGGTGGAAGCCCCTGCTAAGAACAGGACGATCTCGGGGGGCGGAAAGTGACAAGGGGCGGTCACGTTTCCGGGGGCTGTCCCGTCCTTGATGTGTGGGGGACGTGCTGAAGGGGGGCTCGGGTATGGCTGGAGAGGCGGTCGGCGACCGGATCGTGGTGGCGTGGCGGGCGCACCAGTCTTACCTGGTTGATCTGGCGTTTCGGATGCTCGGGGACGTGGGGGCGGCTGAGGACGTCGTGCAGGAGGCGTTCGCTCGGTTGGCGAAGGCCGGGGACGGGGAGGTGCGCGACGACCGGGGGTGGTTGACGGTGGTGACCAGCCGGTTGTGTCTGGACCAGATTCGGTCGGCGCAGGCGCGGCGGGAGCGGGTCGAGGATGTGGGGGTGGTGGACTCGGCGACGCCGGTGGCGCACCTGCCGGTGGTGGATCCGGCGGACCGGGTCACGTTGGACGACGAGGTGCGGTCTGCGTTGTTCGTGGTGTTGCAGCGGCTCAGCCCGGCCGAGCGGGTGGCGTTCGTGCTGCACGACGTCTTTCAGACGCCGTTCGACGCGGTGGCGCGGACCCTGGGGAAGACGACGGCCACGTGCAGGCAGCTGGCGCTGCGGGCGCGGCGGAAGATCGCCGACGCGCCGGTTCAGGTCAACGAGGTGGGGCAGGCGGAGCACCGGACGGTGACCGAGACGTTCATCGCCGCGTGCGCCAACGGCGATGTGGACGCCCTCTTGGGCGTGCTGCACCCGAAGGTGTGGGGCGCGGCCGACTTCGGGGCGGGGCGGCGCCGGACCAACCACGGCCGCGACCTCGTCGCCAAGACCTTGCTGCGGCACTACCACCGGCGGCGGGCGGTGCTGGTGTCGCATCCGGTGGCGGGTCGCCCAGCGGTGCTGGCCTACGTCGACCGCAAGCTGTTCGCGGTCATGCGGCTGACCGTGGCGAACGGCCTGATCACCCAGATCGAGGTCAACGCCGACCCCGAAACGCTTACCGACCTCGCCCGCCGGGACCGGGTGCGCTGACCGCGCCCGCCCGCCGAGACCGTCGGCGGAGCAGGAGCAGGAGCAGAGCCGATCCGACGCCCGCCGATAGCGCCGCGCAGGTCAAGCAGATTCACCTCGGGCACCGCGACGACCCGGCAGGCCCCTTCCCCACATTCGCACGCCGCCACCGTAGGCGGCCGGACCTGCGTGGACGAGGGCCGCGTAGGCCGCCCGCCGGACGGATCCGGCACAGCCGCCAGGGCCTGACAGGTCCACCGGAACACCGTTGCCAACGTGGTGGCCAAGTGCACCTGGATCCTGTCTCGGAGTGCCCGCGCAGGCACTTCGGGACAGGCCCTAGCGTGTGCGCATGGACGTTCTGACGATGGCGGCGGCGGTCGCGAGCGGGATGATGGCGGGGGTCTTCTTCGCGTTCTCGGTGTTCGTGATGCGCGCGCTGGCCGCCCTGCCGCCCGCGCAGGGCGTCGCGGCGATGCGGTCGATCAACCGGGTGATCATCACGCCGCTGTTCCTGCTGCTGTTCCTGGGCGCCGGGGCGGCGGGAGTGGTCCTCGCGGTCGCCGGGCCGCTCCCCCGGGTTGTCGGGGGCGCGCTCTACGTGGTCGGCGTCCTGCTGGTGACCTTCGCGCGTAACGTGCCGTGGAACAACGAGCTCGACGCGCTGGCGCCGGAGTCCTCGGCCGCGGCCGAGTACTGGCCCGGCTATGTGCGGCGGTGGACAGCATGGAACCACGTGCGGACGCTCGCGGCCACCGCGGCCTCGGTCGCGTTCGTCATCGCGTGAACGTCAGGGATCGAGGGCCGTCATGGGGATATCCGGCTCGCCGAAACACGGCACTCGACCATCCGGGACGGACGGTGCGTTGGCGGTTTGCCGACCCGCCGCCGAGCTGGGATCAGTCCTGATCGGGACGCGGCGACGGCAGGGCGCGGGACGCCCGGGAGCGCCTGCAGAGTTCCTCGACCAAGGTGTCATTGGCGTCGTGGTCATTCGCGTCGGCATTGGCCAGAAAGAACCGCATAAGCGCCTCGGCGGCGTCCGCCCGATCGACGATCACGGGATCGACCACCGGCTTTAAGGACCCGTTCTCGCGCATTTCCCACCCCCGGGCTTCGCCTGTCGCCGAGCGGCCCGGTCGCTGGGCCGCCCTTCCATAATGCCGCGTGATCACCACTGGGTAATCACGATCGGGTGAACATGATCGCACGCCTTCGTGACTCAAGGTTCACATCGGGCCATCTCCGCGAGAGAGATCACCCAAACGGTCGAGGGATTCGCGATTCCGCGCTACCAGTAGTGCAACTTGCACTTTGGAAGGGAGAAATCGGCCTGCACCATGCTCTATCCATTCGGACATTTGAATCTTGGTGTTACTTGAATCGATC
This sequence comes from Actinokineospora sp. NPDC051303, assembly GCF_055586285.1. Classification (NCBI taxonomy): domain Bacteria; kingdom Bacillati; phylum Actinomycetota; class Actinomycetes; order Pseudonocardiales; family Pseudonocardiaceae; genus Actinokineospora; species Actinokineospora sp. NPDC051303. Next base: position 3,389 of record NZ_JBVJIN010000018.1, on the reverse strand, counting down.
GAATCGAGTTCCAACCGGACCCGGGCCGCGCCGAGCGGCCAGGCTTTGGCATCGAGTTCGAGCAACTCCCCCGGCCGCGCCGCGCGCACGACGGTGACGTCCTCGATGGTGAGCGGCCACGGCGCCACGCTGTGGTGGATGCGGGTCCCCGGAGCGGGCCACCCGACGTCCACGTCGCGGATGTGGGCGGCGCCGACGACCCAGCTCGCGTAGCTCCACCCGTTGGCCAGAACGGCCCACACCCGCGCCCGCGGCGCGTCGATCACCTTCGTCACCGTGGCCATGGCCTCTCCCGTTCGCTCAGCGGATGGCCGAGCAATACCCGCGAAAGCCACTGCCCAACCGACGTGGAGACGTTGCGGCGACTTGCGGAAAGATGACCGAAAATTGCCGAATACGCAGCCGACGCCGCGACCGCCCCGACGTCAGCGCGTGATCGCGTCCCCGACTCCCCGCCCGCCACGGCCAGGCGAAGCCCCAGGCCGGGAATCTTGGCTGCAAGACCTTTCGGCAAGGTGTCACCGCTGCTAGCGTCGGGCGACACGGCAGGCGGCCGGACATCGACACGGCAGCGACAGCACACCCCAGGGAGCGCCATGACGCAGAACGGCCGCGGCGGCTGGTGGCAGGACGCCGTCATCTACCAGGTTTACGTGCGCAGCTTCGCCGACGCCGACGGGGACGGGATCGGCGACCTGCCGGGCATCCGCGCCCGTCTCCCGCACCTGGCCGACCTCGGCGTGGACGCCCTGTGGATCACCCCGTTCTACCCGTCGCCGATGGCCGACGGCGGCTACGACGTGGCCGACTACCGGGACATCGATCCGCTCTTCGGCACCCTCGACGACGCCCGCGCGCTGCTGGCGGACGCGCATCGCCTGGGGCTCAAGGTGATCGTGGACATCGTCCCGAACCACTCCTCGTCCGCGCACCGCTGGTTCGGCGAGGCGCTGGCCGCCGGGCCCGGCTCGCCCGAGCGCAACCGCTACATCTTCCGCCCCGGCCGCGGCGCGGCAGGCGAGTTGCCGCCAAACGACTGGGAATCGGTCTTCGGCGGCGGCGCGTGGACCCGGCTGCCCGACGGCGACTGGTACCTGCACCTGTTCGACAGCACCCAGCCCGACTTCAACTGGGAGAACCCGGAGGTGCGCGAGGAGTTCGACAGCGTGCTGCGGTTCTGGCTGGACCTGGGCGTCGACGGATTCCGAGTGGACGTCGCGCACGGAATGGTCAAACAGGACGGCCTGCCCGACGTCGGCGCGAGCGGGCAGCACGCGCTGCTCGACACCCGGCCGCTGCCCTACTTCGACCAGGACGGCGTGCACGAGATCTACCGCGAGTGGCGCAAAATCCTCGACACCTACGAGCCGCCGCGCATCGCCGTCGCCGAGGCGTGGACCGCCAGCGCCGAGCGCACCGCGCGCTACCTGCGCCCCGACGAGCTGCACCAGGCGTTCAACTTCCACTACCTGACCACCGAATGGGACCCGGTCGCGCTGCGGGAGGTCATCGCCGACTCGCTGGCCGCGATGGAGCCGGTGACCGCGCCCGCGACCTGGGTGCTGTCCAACCACGACGTCCAGCGGCACGTGACCCGCTACGGCGACGGGGAAACCGGGCGGCGCCGGGCGCGCGCGGCGATCCTGTTGATGCTGGCGCTGCCCGGCTCGGTCTACCTGTACCAGGGCGAGGAACTGGGCCTTGCCGAAGTGCTCGACCTGCCGGAAGAGGTGTTGCAGGACCCGATCTGGGAGCGGTCGCTGCACACCGAACGCGGCCGCGACGGCTGCCGGGTGCCGATTCCGTGGTCGACTCAGGGAAGCGCGCTCGGCTTCGGGCCAGACGGGTCGACGCCGTGGCTGCCCCAGCCCGCGGACTGGGCCGCGCTCTCGGTCGAAGCGCAGACCGGCGACCCCGAGTCCATGTTGGAGCTGTACCGGTCGGCGCTGCGACACCGCCGCGCGCACCCAGCGCTCGGCGCGGGTCGCGCGGTGCACTGGCACGACGACGAGCCCACGCTGCTGCGGTTCGACCGACTCGACCCAGCCACCGGACGCGGCTTCTCCTGCGCGCTAAACTTCGCCGCCGCGCCCGCGCGGCTTTCCGTGCCCGACAAGGTGCTGCTCGCCTCGGGTCCCTTGGCCGCGGACGGCGCCGACCTGCTGCTGCCGACGGACACCGCGGTGTGGTGGGAGGAGTGACATGGCGCAAACCCCGGCGCCGGGCGCGACGGCCCGGCTCAGTGACATCGCCACCCAGGCCGGGGTAAGCGAGGCGACCGTCAGCCGAGTCCTCAACGGGAAAGCGGGCGTGTCCACCACGACCCGACAGACCGTCTTGGCGGCACTGGATTTGCTCGGGTACGAGCGGCCCGCCCGATTGCAGGCGCGCAGCGCCGGGCTGATCGGGCTGATCACGCCGGAATTGAGCAACCCGATCTTTCCTGCCTTCGCGCAGGTGATCGAGCAGGTTCTCACCCGCGACGGGTACACGCCGGTGCTGTGCACGCAGAGTCCTGGTGGGTCCACAGAGGACGAATTGACCAACACGCTGGTTGATCGCGGTGTCAACGGGATCATCTATGTGTCGGGGATGCACGCGGACTCGACGGCGGACATGGATCGGTACGTCAAGTTGGCCGGGCGTGGGGTGCCGTTTGTGATGATCAACGGTTATACCGAGCGGGTGTCGGCGCCGTTCGTGTCGACCGATGATCGGTCGGCAATGCGGTTGGCGGTGCAGCATCTGGTGGAGCTGGGGCACGAGCGCATCGGGTTGGCTGTCGGGCCGCGGCGGTATGTGCCGGTGGTGCGCAAGATTGAGGGCTTCGTGCAACACATGCGGACTGTGCTCCCCTTCTCAGCCGAAGAGGCCGAACAACTGGTGCGGCATTCGCTGTTCACCGTCGAAGGCGGCCAAGCGGCGGCGAACGCGTTGATTGACAAGGGCTGCACGGCGATCATCTGTGGGAATGATCTGATGGCGTTCGGGGCGATTCGGGCGGCGCGGCATCGGGGGCTGGCGGTTCCACGGGATGTGTCGGTGGTTGGCTTCGATGACTCTCCGCTGATCGTTTTTGCTGACCCGCCGTTGACTACGTTGCGGCAGCCGGTTGAGGCTATGGGGCAGGCTGCGGTGAACGCGCTGCTGGAAGAGGTTACTGGGAATCCGGCGCCGCATGCGGAGTATGTCTTTATGCCGGAGCTTGTTGTTCGGGGGTCTACGGCTTCTGCTCGGTAGCTGGGTGGTGGGGTTGTTCGATGGGGTGGGGTGGTCCCGGGCTTCGTGGGGTCCGCTCGATGGGGTGGAGTGGTTTCTTCGGGGCCCCTACGAAGGAAGATCGCCGTGTGAAAGACGGGTGGGATGCCTTCGGCCTCACACGCGCGGAG
>NZ_JBVJIN010000017.1:60847-136222 GCF_055586285.1 Actinokineospora sp. NPDC051303 | reverse complement strand
CCTTCGGCCCCACGACCACGGCAAGTTTAGGGATCTTCCTTCACCCCCAAAGAAACCACTCCACCCCATCGAGCACCTGGCGAGCCTCGGTGCGGTTTAGCAGGTGCTCGGGTTCGCCGCTCGGTCCGCCCCCCGTCACCCACTGGGCGAGCCCTGAGTGCCAAGCCAGGTGGCCGGGTGGCCGGGGTCTGGGGGCAACCGGGGTACCGCCTTGGTTCCCTACGCCCGCCAAGTGCTGGATCGGGTGGAGTGGTTTCTTCGGGGGAGAAGGAAGATCGCTAAGCTGGCTGCGCGTGTGAGGCCGTAGGCATCCCACCCGTCTTTCACACGGCGATCTTCCTTCGTAGGGGCCCCGAAGAAACCACTCCACCCGATCCAGCCCCACCAAACAGCAGCCCCACAGCCAGCAAGGGCGAAGCCCGGGGCCGCGTGATGACATGCGGCCCCGGGCTTCGGTCGTAGTGGGTTGCTCCGGGGGTTACTCCGGGGGAATCCAAGCGACGTGCATGAGGGCTTGGCCGACCTTGCGGCTGACCAACGTGCCTCGGCCGGGGGGCATGGGGGACGGCTTGACGGTGCCCAGGAGGGCGCCTTCGTCCTTGCTGCCGCTCATGACCAGGCCGGGGCTGGCGATTTCGCGGAGTTTGCCCAGGACCGGGTCGAACATGGCGCGGGCTGCGCCGCCGGAGCGGCGGACGGCTATGACGTGGAGGCCGACGTCTTTTGCCTGGGGGAGGAACTCGGCGATGGGTTGGAGGGGGTTGTTGCCCTGGGTGGCCACCAAGTCGTAGTCGTCAACGATGAGGAACAGTTCTGGGCCCTTCCACCATGAACGGTTCTTCAGCTGCTCCTGGGTCACGTCCGGGCCCGGTAGGCGCTTGAGCATGGAGCCGCGGACGTCCTTGATGACGTCGCTGAGTTGGTTGGACGACACCGCGTAGCTCAGGAGGTGGTCGGTGTTGATGAAGCCGAGCATGGTGCGGCGGTAGTCGACCAGGATGATGACGGCTTCCTTGGGCGTGTACCGGTCCATGATGCCGCGCACGATGGTGCGCAGCAGGTTTGTCTTACCGGACTCGCCCTCGGCGAAGGCGAGGAAGTGGGGCTCGTTGTCCAGGTCCAGGTAGACCGGGGCGAGGTCGTTCTCGTCAACGCCGATGGGGATGAGCTTGGTGTCGCGGCGCTGGTCCTGGGCCAGCAGGTCCTCGTACGGCAGGACCTCCGGCAGCAGCCGCACCTTCGGGGCGCCGCGGCCGCGCCAGGCGGCCTTGATGCGGGCCACCGCGTCCTGGACGCCGGTGGCGACGTCGTCGGCGTTGCTGGAGCCGTCGATCCGGGGCAGGCCGGTGAGGAAGTGCAGCTTGTCCCGGGAAAGGCCGCGGCCGGGGCGGCCCGCTGGGACGTTCACCGCGGTGCGACGGTCCACATCGGACTCGCTGGGGTCACCGAGGCGCAACTCGAACCGGGTGCCGAGCAGGTCCTTGAGGGCCGGGCGGATCTCGGCCCAGCGGTTGGCCGCCACGATCACGTGGATGCCGAAGGACAGGCCCTGCGCGGCGAGGTTGACGACCTGCATCTCCAGAGACTCGAACTCCTGCCGGAAGTTCAGCCAGCCGTCCACGATGAGGAACACGTCGCCGAACGGGTCGTCCTGGAGTTCGCCGCGGCGCTTGCGGTTGCGGAAGTCGGTCATCGAGTCGATGCCCAGGTCGCGGAACCGCTGCTCGCGCTCGGCCACCAGGCCGCTGACCTCGGCCACCATGCGGCGGGCCTTGTCCGGGTCGATACGCCCGGCGACGCCGCCGACGTGCGGCAGCCCCTCCAGCGTGCCCAGCGTTCCACCACCGAGGTCGAGGCAGTAGAACTGCACCTCTTCCGCGGTGTGCGTCAGCGCCATGGACATGATCAGGGTGCGCAGCAGCATCGACTTGCCCGACTGCGGGCCGCCCGCGATCGCGGCGTGACCGGCGGCGCCGGAGAAGTCCGCCCACAGCAGGTCGCGGCGCTGCTCGAAGGGCTTGTCGATGATGCCCAGCGGCACCTGGAGCCGCCCGTTGCCGTAGAACCCGACCGGCGACAGGCCCCGGTCCTCGGTGGGCTGCAACGGCGGGAACAGCGTGTCCAGCGAGTTCGGCTCGTTCAGCGGCGGCAGCCACACCTCGTGCGCGGGCGGGCCCTGGCCCACGAGCCTGCCGACGATCACGTCCAGCTCGCTGGCCTCGTGGCCGCCCTCGGGCTTCTTCTCCTCCTTGGGCGCCTCGACCGGCTTCTCGGGCTCCTTGGGGATTTCCACGTAGTCCGGGACGAACAGCTTCGCGCGCCGGTCGCCGCTGACCGCCGCGGCCGGGCCCGCCACCTGCATACCGGCGGGCCGGTAAGGACCGGACACATAGGACGCTTTGAAGCGCACCATGGTGCTCGTGTCGAACTTGAGGTAGCCCGAGCCGGGGATCGAGGGCAGCTCGAACGCGTCGGGCACGCCGATCGCCGCGCGGGATTCGGCCGCGGAGAACGTTTTCAGACCGATCCGGTACGACAGGTGCGAGTCGAGGCCGCGCAGCTTGCCCTCTTCCAGGCGCTGCGAGGCGAGCAGCATGTGCATCTGCAGCGACCGGCCCAACCGTCCGATCGCGACGAACAGGTCGATGAAGTCCGGCTTGGCTGCGAGCAGTTCGGAGAACTCGTCCACCACGATGAACAGCGCGGGCAGCGGGTCGAGGTCGGCGCCGTTCTCGCGCGCTTTCTCGTATTCCCAGACGTTCTTGAAGTTGCCGCCGTTCTTGAGCGCCTCCTGGCGGCGGTTCATCTCGCCCGCGAGGGCGTCCTTCATGCGGTCGACCAGGGTCAGGTCGCCTTGCAGGTTGGTGATCGTCGCGGCGACGTGCGGGGCGCCGTCGAGGCCGAGGAAGGTCGCGCCACCCTTGAAGTCGACCAGGATGAAGTTCAGCGTCGTGGACGAGTGCGTGGCGAGCATGCCCAGCACGAGCGTGCGCAGGAACTCCGACTTACCGGAACCGGTCGCGCCGATGCACAGGCCGTGCGGGCCCATGCCCTCCATGGCCGCTTCCTTGATGTCCAGCTCGACGGCCTGGCCGAACTCGCCGATGCCGAACGGCACCCGGTACCGGTCGCGGACCGGCCGCGGCCGCCACGCCTGCTGCACGTCGAAGGTCATCGGGTCGCCGGGGATGCCCAGCAGCTCCAGCAGCGTCGGGTTCGACAGCAGCGGCTCCTCGTCGCCAGCGTCCGCGGCGGCGGCGCCGAGCCGGTACGGGGAAAGCTTGCGCGCCAACGCTTCCGCCTCGGCCACGGTGAGCGTGTCCGGGCGGGCGAACCACTCGACGCCGCTGGCGCTGCGCGCGCCGAGCCGCTCCTGCTCGACCACCAGGCGCAGGCCGCGCCGGGCGGTGAGGTTGCCGAGGCTGTCGGACAGGTCCATCAGCGTGACGCCGACCAGGCCTTCCTCCAGGATGATCTGCTCCTCGCGGGTGACGTCGCCGTCATCGATGACGATCACCACGTGCGGCTGGTCCGGCTGCGGCGGGGCGTTGCGGGTGAACCGCTGCCGGTCGCGCAGCTCGTCGTCGAGCCATTCCTCGATCTGGGCGAGCGACCCGGCCATCATCCGCAGCTGGCCGATGCCGTCGGCGAGCGTGGGGTGCTGGGCGTGCGGCAGCCACTTCGCCCATTCCCACTCCTGCTTGGCCTTGCCCGCGGTGACCACGGCGACCAGCACGTCGTCGGGCGTGTGGAAGGTCACAAGCTGGGCCAGCAGCGCGCGGGCGAGCCCCCGGGTCAGCTCCTTGTCGCCGCTGAGCCCGACCGCGGCGAAGCCGCGGATGGCGACCTGGATGGGCAGCTCGGGGACGATGGAGTGCGCGCGCACGAACCGGCGCAGCGCCAGCGTGGCGATCGGCTCAAGCTCGTCCACCGGGCCGGTCTGCGGCGGGACGAGCCGGGTGGCCAGCCGCTGCGAGCCGCGGCCTGCGCGCAGGTGGCAGAAGTCGGCGTCGGCCTGGCGGCGCTCCCACATGCGCCTGCTGGTCGCGATCGACCACAGCGCCTGCGGGTCGGGGTGGGTCCACTCCAGCGACGCGCGCTGGTCGAGGGCGGCCTCGCGGGCGCGGTCGCGCATCTGGCCGAGGTAGCGCAGGTAGTCCTTGCGGTCCTCGTTCATCTCGGCCTTCTTCTGGCCGCCGCCCCGACCGCCCATGCCGCCCGCCATCATGCCCACGGTCGACATCAGGAACATGCCGCCGAAGAGCAGGGACGAGGGATTGCGCCCGCCCACGACGAACATGAAGGCCATCATGCCGACCGAGGCCACGATCATCACCGCGGGCAGCAGCTTCATGACGATGTTGCCCGGGATGACGCGCGGGACCTCCGGCGGCGGCTCCAGGTGGACCTCGCCGCCCGGCTGTCGGGGCGCGGAAAGGCGGGGCGAACGCTTGAACTGCAGCGTGCTCACCGGGCGGACACCTCTTTAACTCGACTGCTGCTGGGGGAGAAACTACCGAACCGCATGCCGGTCACCTGCCGGGTCGGCCGAACCGGGCGCGCCAGCCGCCGCGAGCGAGCCGACCAGCGCGGCCACGAACAGCACGGCCAGGCCGATCGAGGCGCCGCCGCGGCCGGACACGACGAGGAAGTAGAGCAGAGCGGCGGAGAACGCGACGACCACCGCGCCGACGGCGAACCGCGCCGGGTTTGGCAGCCGCAGCCCGACCTGGAACACCACGGCGGCGAGCAGGAACAGCCCGCCGAACAGCAGCGACGCCGTGTCGCCGCGCGCGGCGACGAACAGCTGCGCGGTGAGCCCGCCCGCGAAGCCCGCGGCGGTCACTCCCAGGATCGCGGCCAGCCCGGCCTCGGACATGCCCCGCGCGGGGGCGCGTGCGGTCAGCGCGACGGCGGCGACTAAAAACACCAGTCCGAACATCAGCGAGTTGGTGTTGTGCCCGCCCTGGACGAACATCAGCCCCATCATCGCGGCGGCGGCCACCGCCAGCACGACCCCGAGCCCGATCCGGCCCGCCAGCGCCCGGCCCGCTGGCGACAGCGCCAACGCGGCCAGCGCCGCCAGGTAGACGACACCGGGCGTCAGCGCGACCGGGTCCCTGCCCGCCAGCGTGAACATGAACGCCGTCATGCCCACGGCGGCCAACGCCACCAGCGCGACAAACAACCGGTACACCGGATCAGCGACCCGTACGGACACGACTTCCCCCACCCCTCGCGGACGCCCTCACGGCGACTTCTGCCGAACCGCCGCACTCGGCGATACCGGTGCGGCCATACTAGGACCGATCCCGGCGCGCCCGGGGTCGATTCAGGCACACCTGTGGATAACTCGAACGACCTGTGGACAACAAGGGGGCAGGCGGTGGCAACCGGTACGACCGTGTTCAGCCGGGTGACGGTGGTCGCGCCGAGGACGCGCATCGACGTCGCGCTTCCGGCGGACGTCTCGGTGGCTGATCTGCTGCCGATGCTGCTGGAGATGGCGAAGGAGACCACCCCCGACGGCGGCGCCCGCCACGGCGGCTGGTGCCTGGCCAAGCTGGGCGACAACCCGCTCGACCCGAGCCGCACGCTCGGCTCGCTCGGCATCGTCGACGGCGACATGCTCCAGCTGCGCAAGCGCGCGGAGAACCCGCCGCCGCCGCTGTACGACGACGTGGTCGACGCGATCGCGGAGTCCGCGCCGGACAGCTACCGGCCGTGGACGAAGGAGACCGCCAACCGGATCGGGCACATCGCGGGCGCGCTCGCCCTGATCCTGGCCGCGGTCGCGGTGTTCATGGCGGGCCCGCTGTTCGGCGGCGGCAACATCGGCCCGGCGATCACCGCTGGCACGGGCGCGGTCATCGCGGTCGCGCTCGGCGCGGTCATCGCCCGCGCGTACCAGGCGAAGACGACCGGCGTGCTGATCGCCGCGGCGGGCGGGCTGCCGCTGGCGTTCGTCAGCGGCCTGTCGATCGTGCCCGGCGTGCCCGGCCGGGCGAGCCTGCTGCTGGCCTGCGCGCTGGTGCTGATCGTCGCCTCGGCGGCGATCATGCTGATCGGCGCGGGCATCACGACCTTCGTCGCCGCGGGCACCGCCGCCGCGCTCGGCGTGGTCGCCTTCGCGGTGGCGACGCTGATCGCGCACCCGGCCCCGGGCATCGGCGCGGGCGCGGCGGCGGTGGCGCTCGGCGCGCTGTCGGTGCTGCCCCGGCTGACCATCCAGCTCGCCCGGCTGCCGCTGCCGAACGTGCCGGGCAGCGCGGAGGACCTCAAAGAGGACACCGGTTTCCCGGACTACCGCTCCATCGAGCGCCGCGCGGGCCTGGCGCACGAGTACATGACCGGCATGATCATCGGCTGTGGCGCGGCCGCCGCGGTCGGCGCGGTGATCTCGGCGTCGTCCCCGGAGGTCTGGGGCGTCATCCTCGGCGTGGTCGCCACTTTGGTGCTGCTGCTGCGCGCCCGCACCTACGCCAACGGCAGCCAGGCGATCGCGCTGCTGGCCACCGGGATGGTCGCCGCGGCGGGCATCCTGATGGGCTGGCTGACCTCGGCCGACACGTTCAGCAGGCTGCTGTGGGTCTTCGGCGCGCTCGTGCTGATCGGGGCCGGGGCGCTGGTGCTCGGCGTGATCTTCCCCGAGCAGCGCTTCTCGCCGCCGCTGCGCCGCTCGGTTGAGGTCTTCGAGGCGATCTGCATCGCGATCGTGCTGCCGCTGGCGCTGGCGGTCATGGACCTGTACGCCACCCTGCGCCACGTCACTTTCTGAGGTCTGGGGCAAGATGCGCAGGATCACCACGAGGGTCGCGGCGCTCGTCGGCGCCGCCACCCTGGCCATGGCGTTGCCGGTGCCCGCCGTGGCCCAGCAGGCCCAGCAGCCGGACTCGATGGCCAAGCCGCCGCCGCTGCCGCCGAACATCACGATCCCCAACGACATGACCCCGGACGCGGCCTACGAGAAAACCAAAGAGTGCATCGGCTCGCTTGGCCAAGGCGTCGACCTGAAGAACATGCCGTGGGGCCAGATGCAACTGCGGTTCAGCGACCTGCACCGGTTCGCCACCGGCAAGGGGCAGAAGGTCGCGGTGATCGACACCGGAGTGTCGCCGCACCCGCACTTCGGCGGCCGGGTGATCGGCGGCGGCGACCTGGTCGTCCCAGCGGAGAGCGGCCTCAAGGACTGCGACGGGCACGGCACCGAGGTCGCGGGCATCATCGCCGCCAACCCGCCCGCGGACAGCGCCATCTCCTTCCGCGGCATCGCCCCGGACGCGCAGATCGTCTCGATCCGCCAGTCCAGCGCCAACTACGAGGGCGCGCGCGGGGCGGAGGGCCGCAAGCAGACCGCGGGCACGCTGGAGACGCTGGCCAAGGCCGTGGTGGCAGCGGCCAGGCAGGGCGTCGGCGTCATCAACATGTCGGTCGACAACTGCCGCCCGGTGTCCCAGGGCCCGATCACCGCCGCCGAGCAGCAGTTGCAGGCCGCGCTGCGGTACGCCTACGAGCAGGAGGACGTCGTCCTCGTCGCGTCGGCGGGCAACACCGGCGAGCACGGCTGCCCGGACCAGCGCAACGGCACCGACCCCAACCGGCCGACGCACATCGTGACCCCGCCGTGGTTCTCCGACTACGTGATCTCGGTGGCCGCCATGCAGCGCAACGGCGACCCGGCCCCGTTCTCCGTGCAGGGCCCGTGGGTCACCGTCGCCGCGCCGGGCACCGAGATCATCTCGCTGGACCCGGCCACCGGCGGCCTGGCCAACCTCCAGGTGCAGGAAAACGGGAGCCAGAACCCCATTCAGGGCACCAGTTTCGCCGCCCCGTACGTCGCGGGCCTGGCGGCGCTGATCCGGGAGCGCTTCCCGCACCTGACCGCCCAGCAGGTCACCGAGCGGATCAAGGTGACCGCCTCGCACCCGGCGGCCCCCGGCGGCCGGGACAACCTGGTCGGCCACGGCATGATCAACCCGATCGGCGCGCTCACCACGCTGATCCCCAGCGAGCAGGGCGTCGCGCCGGACCCCGCGCTGGACATCAAGGCGAACCTGCCCGCGGCCGAGGTCAAGAACTGGGCGCCCATGCAGGTCGCGCTCATCGGGTCCGGCGGCGGCGTGGTCCTGCTGCTGCTGACCCTGTTCATCGTGCACACCGTCCGCCGGGTCCGCGGCGACGGGAAGGACGACGCGCGCGGAATGGCGTGACCAGCCCGATTCCCCGTCAGCCGAGCCCCGTCAGTCGTCCTCGCCGATGACTGACGGGGACGCCTTGGTCGGCTTGCCGAAGATGTCCTGCGGGTCGCCGACGACGCGGCTGCGGGACTTGTGCTCGGTGTCGCCGCTCTGCTGACCGCCCATGCCGCCCATCATCGGCATCCCGCCGACCAGCCCCCCGCCGCCGCGGTGGCCGCCGTCGGCCGCGGCCGCCGCGGCACCCGCGCCAGCGGGCATGCCGCCCGCCCTGCCGGGCAGGGCCTCGCCCGCGGTGACGTAGCCGCCGGGCTGCGGGGCGGGCGCGGTGGGCGGGGTCGAGGGAGTGGCGGGCACGGGACCGCCGCCGATTCCACCGCCACCGCCACCACTGCCTCCACCGCCGCCCATGAGGGCGTCGGGCGCGCCTGCCGGAGTCGAGTCGGAATTGCCGCCGGGCACCGCGACGACCGGGGTGTCCACTTGGAACGACCAGTTGTCGTCGGGGAAGGTGTGCGCCATCGTGATCTTGTCGAAGACCTGGGACCCGTCGATGCCGTCGCACAGGCGCACCAGGGCTTCCAGGATCTGCCGGACCGCCTCGAACAGCTCGCGGGTCGGGCGGTGCACGTGGTCGAGGTACTGCCGGGTGCGCTCCTCGCCCTGCACCGGCACGACCAGCGACTGGGAACCGCTCTCTGCCGCGTCGGCCAGCACGCCCGCCATGTCCTGCACGATCTCGCGGATGCCGTCCGCGGTCGCGTCGAGCACCTCGCCCATCGCGGCCATCGCGTCGGACATGTCGTGCCCAGCGAGCCCGACCCGGTTCATGTAGTCGATGAACGAGTCCGCGTCGGCCCCCTGCCACGCGGAATCCAAGCCGCCCAAGGGTTTGGTGAGGTTGTCGGCGACCTCTTCCGCACGAGCGCCCGCGGTCCGCCAGCGCTCGGCCTCGGCGTGCATGTCGCTCCACCGGCCCACCACCGGCGCGAAGTACTCCTCGACCGGGTCCGGAACGCCCAGCTCGCGGCAGAGCCTGCTCAGGAAGTCCAAATAGGACTCGACGTTCGCCTGGATGTCGGCCCCGTCCGGCCCACCCGGCGCCTGCCCGATCAGCGAACGCCGATCCGGCGAACCCGGGTCCTGGCCAATCAGGGAACGCCGGTCCACCGCGTCCGGGTCCTGACCAATCAACGACCGCCGGTCCCCAGCATCCGGGTCAACGCCGATCAACGAACGCCGATCCCCAACGTCCGGATCTTGCCCGATCAGCGACCGCCGATCCGGCGAAGCAGGGTCCTGGCCGATCAGGGAACGCCGATCCAGCGCATCCGGGTCCTGACCAACCAGCGACCGCCGGTCCTCGGCGCCCGGGTCAACGCCGATCAGCGAATCCCGCCCCAAGGCGCCGGGGTCCTGGCCGATCAGCGAACCCAGGTCCAGCGCGTCCGGGTCCTGCCCGATCAACGAACGCTGGTCTGGGCCGAGCGCGCCAAAGAAGCCAGCGCCCTCCGAACCGCCGCCGCCATCCCAGGCGGCGCCGTCACCGGTGTCGTCGGCGTTTCGTCCCGTCCGCATCGCCACTCCCCCTACGCCCGGCCGCTGCGCTTGATCGTCGACGCGCCCTCTTCGTCGGACCCCCGGTACTTCTCCGCGACCTGGCCCAGCGCCACCGCCGCGGACTCCAGCGCCTCGACGCCGCGGGTGAGCTGCGCGCGCAGCACCTCGGCCGCCCGCCCGTAGGACTCCGCGGTGCGGACCGTGCGCCCGAGCGCGCCGAACGCCTCGGTGCCCAGCGGCGCGGTGTTCAGCACCTCGGCGCCCTTGGCGAGTTCGTCGGCCGCCTCGGCGACCTTCTTCGCGTACCCGCTCACCCACGCCGGATCGACCCTGATCGCGACCATGGTGCGCACCCTCCTGCCGACGCCGAAATCTCCCCTCTGACGGTAAGGGGTCGGCGCCGGTTCCCCCAGGGGTCAGCCGCCCCCGGGCTGCGGCTGGGCCTGGGGCTGCGGTTGCGGCTGGGTCGAGGGGAACTGGCCGGGCTGGACCGGCACCACGTCGTAGGTCTGCAAGACGTCCCGGGTGTTCAAGGACGCGCCGTTGGGCAGCAGCCGCATGATCGCGTCCGGCGCGGGAAGCTGGTTGTTCAGGCCGAGCGCGGCGGCGGTGCGCGCGTCCGGCACGCCGAACTTCACGCCGCGGTCGGAGACCAGGTAGATCGGGCCGGTGGCGAAGTCCTGTTCGGACGTCGCGCCGCGGACCACGGCCGCGCGGCCGGGCGGCATGTAGAACCAGTCCAGGCGCTGGCCGTCCGCGCTGGGGCTGCTGATCGCGACGGACTTGGGCTGCCCGTTGGCGTTGCGCGGCACCGGAAGCTGCTTGCCGACGTGCACCTTGGTGTGCTGGGTGGCGCTGGGGCCCTCGCCGACGATGTTCCAGCCCAGGCACGCCACCGGGTAGTTCGCCGGGCTCAGCGCCTCGGGGACGACGGCGGGGAAACTGCTGTCATCGATCTGCCCGCCACCCGAAGTCGGGATCTGGTCCGGGCGGACCTTGGCGATCTCGGCGCCGCCCGCGGTCGAGGTGAAGCGGATCAGGTCGGCGGTGGTCTTCTTGATCTCCTGCACGCTGTTCTGCAGGACCACGTAGTAGACGAACTGCCCGGCGCGCTCGATCTGCACGACCGAGCCGACCGGCAGGCCGTTGACGTCGACCTCGCTGCGGCCGCCGGAGTTCGGGATCGGCGGCGGGGTCAGCGCGGGCGCCTCGGGGATCGCGTTGAGCAGGCCGGTGGTGATCTGCCGGATGGCGTCGTCGCGCAGGTTCAGCGCCGCGCGCACGTTGCCCTTGCTCATGTCGACCTCGGCGCGCACGGTGTTGGCGTTCTTGATGTTCGCCGTCGCGGGCGTGCGGTAGACCAGGTACGTCTTCTTGGTCGAGGACTGCACCAGCAGCGCCTCGTTCTCGGCGAGTTCCGGGCCGAGGTTCTTCTCGCCGCCCAAAACCGTGGTCTCGATTTTGTCCTCGCTGGCCGGGTCCTTGAGGCTCGGGTCCAGCTTGTACTCGTCGCAGACCGTCCAGTCGCTGCCGATCCGCTGCCCCTCCTCGGGCAGCAGGTGCGGGCCGTTCTGGATGCCGGTGAGGCGGTCACGCGGGATGTCGACCAGCTTGTCGTCCGGGATGACCTCGACCGGGGCGGCCTGCTGCGCCGCGCCGCCCGCGTTGGTCTGGCTGCCCGCGGGCTGCTCGCCGCCGGAGTTGGAGCGCGCCAGCAGGATCAGCCGCGCCGAGGCGAGGTTGAAGGTCGGGACGAGGACGGTGCCCTTGTCCGTGTTGGTCAGCAGCACGTAGACCGCGCCGGAGGGCTTCGCCACGATGATCCCGGGCGTGGTCGGGACCTTCGGCGCTGGACTGAGCAACCCGAAGATCAGGAAGCCGATCACCCCCACCGCGGCGATGCAGATCCCGACGATGGTCGCCCGCGAGTGCGTGCGCATCGGATCGTGGAGCATCACCGCGTCCTTGCGGACCAGTGCCGACTGCATCCTTCGCAGTACGAAGCGGTATGCCTGAACCTGAGACTTTGTAGTCGGTGTTGATGGCATTCTCGGCCTGCTGCTCTCCCCGTCGCGGTACCGTTCCGCAGGATAGCCGTACCGCGCATGCCACATGAGGGTTCTCCGCCAAGCCGGGGCGAACCTTTGGCGCGAAGGCCGCTGAGCAGCATCGATGAGGGGAAGAGAACGAGCGGATGTCCGTGACCACTCCTCCACGACAGGGCCGGACCCCACCGCCACGCCCCCCGGGCCCGGGTGGACCGGGAGGCCCCGGTGGACCAGGCGGGCCGGGCGGACCCGGCGGACCGGGTAGGCCAGGTGGTCCAGGCGGGCCGACCGGACCGGGCGGACCTCCTGGGCCACCCGGACCACCGCCTGGTCGTCCGCCCACCGCGGAACCGCCGCCGAGCGGCCCGCGCACCCGGGTGTCGGCCCGCAGGCGCAACCGGGGCGCGAGCCTGGGCGCGCTGCCGGTGGCCAACCTGGTGGTGCTCGAAGTCGGCGTCGCCATCGGCTTGGTGCTGCTCGCGATCGACCTGAGCCTGGTCTACGTCGCCATCGGCATCGCGGTGGTGGCGCTGGTGATCGCGTTCCTGCGCTGGCGCGGGCGCTGGTTCACCCAGTGGGTCGGACTCACCACCCGCTACACCTTCCGCTCGCACGCCCGGGTCACCCGGCCGCCGAGCCCGGTGACCATGGAGGAGCTGGCCGCGGAGGACGGCGCGACGGTGACCGGCCCGGACGACCCGAGGGTCAACCTGCTGCGGCTGGCCGTGCCGGATCTCGTGGTGGCGCACGCGGTCGACCACGAGCGCAGGCCGCTTGGCCTGGCCTGGCACGAGGGCACCTGGACCGCGGTGCTGCTGGTCGACCCGGCGCCCGCGCTGGTCAGCCAGGTCGGCTCGACGCCGAGCCTGCCGCTGGGCGCGCTCGCGCCGTGCCTGGAGGACCGCGGGGTCGTGCTCGACGCGATCCAGGTCATCTGGCACTGCTACCCGGGCAGCGCGGCCCTGCCGCCGAACTCGCCCGCGCTGGCCTCCTACCTTGAGGTGCTCGGCCCGCTGTCGGCAGCGGCGCGGCGCACCACCTGGGTCGCGGTGCGGCTCGACCCGCGCCGCTGCCCCGCCGCGGTCCGCGAGCGCGGCGGCGGCGTCGTCGGCGCGCACCGCGCCCTCATCGGCGCCCTGTCCCGGGTGCGCAACGCGCTGGAGTCCCGGGGCGTGCCGACCCGCCCGCTGGACCCGGACGAACTGCTCAAGGCCGGGATCTCCTCGGCGGAACTGACCGGAGTCGCCGGGTCCACCAACCGGGTCGCGCTGCGCGAACGCTGGACCGGGGTCACCGCGGCGGGCATCGGGCACGCCAGCTACGCGATCACCGGCTGGCCGCAGGGCAAGCTGGCCAACAGCCTCAACGCGCTCACCGGCGTGCGAGCGCTGTCGGCGACGGTCGCCATGTCGATCTCCCCGGGCAGCGACGACGGGCAGGTGGGGCTGCGCGGCCTCGTCCGGGTCAGCGCTCGCAACCCCGAGGAACTCGGCCACGCCGACGAGCGGCTGACCGCGATCTCCGACCGGCTCGGCATCACCCTGACCCCGCTGCGCGGACTCCAGGTCGCCGGACTGGCCGCCACGCTGCCGCTGGGAGGCAAGGCATGAGCGAGCTTGCGAGCGAATCATTGACACAGGGCGAACACGAGTGGAGCCACCGAACCTGTGAGGTGGCCGCATGAGTGGGTCAAGCAGGCTGCTGGACACCCAGGGCGGGGCTGGTGGCATCGCGCCGGAGTTCCTGGTGTCGCCGGACATGCTGGACGCGATCAGCCCGTCCGGCGACCGGGGCGGCATGGTGCTGGGCTCCGGGCTGCAAGGGGAGCCGCTGACGATCTCGGCGCTGCGCCCGGCGCCGACGCGGATCGTGCTGGTCGGTGGGCTTTATCTGGCTCGACAGGTCGCGCTGCGGGCGATGGCCGTCGGCGCCTGGGTGGTCGTGGCGACTGGCAGGCCCGCCGCGTGGCAGGTGCTGCAGAAGGCCGCGGGCACCGGACCGGACGGGCGGCCCGCGCCGCTGGTACAGATCCGCAGGCTGAGCCCGGTCGAGCTGCCCCGACCGTCGGAGGACGGTCCGCTGCTGGTCGTGCACGACGGCGGGCCCACGCCGCAGGAGCTGTTTCCGCCTCGGTCGCCGTGGCAGACGACGGTGTATGTGCTGCCTTATATGCACCCGCAGGCCGGGGCCACGGCCAATGTGGCCGACCTGGTGCTGTTGCAGCGGCTGCCGGTGGGGCAGGCGCAGTTGGCGGCGCGGATCTGGCGGCTGCCGCCGCCGATGGTGCAGCAGTTGACGACGCTTGCCGATGACCAGGTGGTGGCGTTGGGGAGCAATTTGTGGCGGCCGTTGCGGCTGGTGACCACGCAGAAGGAGCAGCAGATTCTTGGGCCGGTTCGGCGCGGGGATTGAGGTTTGTCGCCCCGGGGGTCGCTCGCGGCTCCCGGGGCTCTGACTCTCTCGGGGTGCTCTGACTCTGCTGTCTGCTCGATGGGGTTCCGCTGGGTTTCGTGGGGTCCGCTCGATGGGGTGGAGTGGTTTCTTCGGGGCCCCTACGAAGGAAGATCGCCCGTGTGAAAGAGGGTGGGAAGCCTCCGGCCTCACACGCGCAGCCAGCTTAGCGATCTTCCTTCTCCCCCGAAGAAACCACTCCACCCCATCGAGCACCTGGCAGCGTTAGGTGCTGCCCGGCAGGAGCGTGGGTTCTCTGGTCCGCTCCCACGGGTGCCTGGCAGCTTTGGGGCCTGCTGGCAGGGTGCTTGGCCTCTCAGGGGGCGCCTTTCCTTGGTCGTCCTTTAAGGAGGGTTAGGGTGCCGGGTGTTTGTGTGATCGCTGGTCAGACGTGCTTAAACTGCGTTGTGACTAAAAGCACAGCAATGCGCACTGCGCCAAATGGCGGCAGCCAATAGCCCTATGAGGGTAATCGGTTGCCAATGGCGCGAGAACTGTTCATAACTGGGCTTGTGGCTCTCTTGCGTTGTTGACCCGGCATTGGTCAATGTGGGGGCGTTCGCGCGAACGACTACCGCATCTCCCCTGGCACGCGGCCCTGAAGTCGAGGGTCAGCCGCCGCGTGCCTTCCCCTGCTGAAGGAGACCGTGCCATGGGTATGTCTCGCGCCAGGTCGCTGCGGCGACTGTCCGGTGTGGGCTTGGCCGCCGCCGCGACCATCGCGGCCGGGGTGGGTTTGGCCGCCCCCGCTTCCGCCGCCGAGGGGCCGGTTCTCGGGGCCGACCGGGCGACCGCCATTCCGGGTAGCTACATCGTCATCCTCAAGGATGCGACGAAGGCCGACGCCCTGGCCGCCAAGCACGGTGGCACGATCAGGCAGCGGTACTCCACCGTGGCGCGGGGCTACGCGGCTGCGATGTCGGAGCGGCAGGCCAGGCGGCTGGCCGCCGATCCCGCCGTGGCCTACGTCGAGGCCGACCAGACCGTGAGCCTGAGCGCCGACCAGATCAACCCGCCGTCGTGGGGGCTGGACCGGATCGACCAGCGCGACCTGCCGTTGGACAGCAAGTACTCGTACGCGAGCACCGGGACGGGCGTGAACGCCTACGTCATCGACACCGGCATCAACTTCGGCCACGCCGAGTTCGGCGGCCGCGCGGTCAGCGGCATCGACACCGTCGACAACGACAGCGACGCCACCGACTGCCAGGGCCACGGCACGCACGTCTCGGGCACCATCGGCGGCAGCACCTACGGCGTGGCCAAGGGCGTCAAGCTGATCGGCGTGCGGGCGCTCAACTGCCAGGGCTCCGGGTCGACCTCCGGGGTCATCGCGGGCGTCGACTGGGTCACCGCGAACCACGTCAAGCCCGCCGTGGCCAACATGAGCCTCGGCGGTCCCGTCTCGACCGCCCTGGACCAGGCAGTGCAGCGGGCCATCGCGGCCGGGGTGACGTTCGCGGTCGCCGCAGGCAATTCCGGCGCCAACGCGTGCAACTACTCGCCCGCGCGGGTGCCCGAGGCGCTGTCGGTGAGCGCGAGCACCCGCACCGACGCGCGCGCGAGCTTCTCCAACTACGGCACCTGCACCGACCTGTTCGCCCCCGGCGAGGGCATCACCTCGGCGTGGATCGGCGGCAGCACCGCCAGCCGGACGCTCAACGGCACCTCGATGGCCGCCCCGCACGTCGCGGGCGCCGCCGCGCTCTACCTGGGCGCCAACCCCTCGGCCAGCCCGGCGACGGTGAACTCGGCCATCATCACCGCCGCGACCACCGGCAAGATCACCAACCCGGGCACCGGCTCGCCGAACCGCCTGCTCTACACCGGTTCCGGCGGCACCACCCCGCCGCCCACCGGCTGCGCCCCGGCCAGCAACGGGACCGACGTGTCCATTCCGGACGCGGGGGCCGCGGTGACCAGCTCCATCACGATCTCCGGCTGCGCGGGCAACGCGAGCTCGTCGAGCACGATCGCGGTCAACATCGTGCACACCTACCGCGGCGACCTCGTGGTCGACCTGGTCGCCCCGGACGGCTCGGCGTACCGGCTGAAGAACTCCAGCTCGTCGGACTCGGCGGACAACGTGAACGCCACCTACACCGCGAACCTGTCCGGTGAGGCCGCCAACGGCGTCTGGAAGCTCCAGGTCCGCGACGTCTACAGCGTCGACACCGGCTACATCAACACCTGGACGCTGGACCTGTAGTCGCCGCACGCTCTACGAATACCACCGGAATCACCCCGGGAACCACGGTTCCCGGGGTGATTCTTTTCTCTTTACCAAAAAAGTCTCCGATGCTTACGATCTTCGTCGCTGGAATACGCCGAACACCCGCCGAACGGGCCAGAACGGTCGATTCGGACACTTTTCCGGAAACCTTCCGAAAAGCGGCGAACGGTCGTCCGGCAATGCGCCGAACAGCGCAGGGGCGGGCGCTCACGGCACAGTAAGCGACATTTCAATTCCACCGTTCGAGCGAATCGAGGAAACTCACCCGAATGCCGGAACGCACTCGGGACGCGCTCGAAGCTGTCAAAGGAGACGGTTCTGATGGATATCCGAAGTGGAACAGCGCGACGCCGGGGGCTCGCCCTCGCCGTCCTGGCGGGCGTCCTGGGCGGGCTGAGCCTGACCACGCCCGCCGTCGCGGCCGAGGGCGCCATCGTCGGCGCTGGCCAGGCGGATGTGATCAAGGACAGCTACCTCGTGGTGCTGGCCAGACCCGGCGTCGACGCCTCGTCGCTGGCCGCGAGACACGGCGGCAGAGTCGAGCACCGCTACACCGCCGCGCTCAACGGCTACGCGGCGACCATGACGGAGCGGCAGGCCAAGCGCCTCGCCGCGGACCCCGCCGTCGCCTACGTCGCGGCCGACCGCGTGGTGCGGGGCGACACCGAGCAGCTCTACCCGCCGTCGTGGGGCCTCAACCGGATCGACCAGGGCTACGTGGTGCCCCCGAGCAGCCGCTACATCTACTCGACCACGGCGTCGAACGTGAACGCCTACGTCCTCGACACCGGCATCAACACGACCCACACCGACTTCGGCGGCCGCGCGGTCAGCGGCGTCGACACCGTCGACAACGACGCCGACGCCACCGACTGCAACGGCCACGGCACGCACGTGGCGGGCACGGTCGGCGGCAGCGCGCACGGGGTGGCCAAGGGCGTGCGCCTCGTCGGCGTCCGGGTCCTCGACTGCTTCGGCAACGGCAGCTACGCGGGTGTCATCGCGGGCGTTGACTGGGTCACCGCGAACCACGTCAAACCGGCCGTGGCCAACATGAGCCTCACCGGCGCGGGCTACGCGCCGCTGGACACCGCGGTGGCGAACTCCATCGCCGCCGGGGTCACCTACACGCTGTCCGCGGGCAACCAGGGCTCAAACGCCTGCGACTACTCGCCCGCCCGCACTCCGGCGGCGATCACCATGGCGGCCAGCGACGACTTCGACGTCCGCGCCGACTTCTCCAACTACGGCTCGTGCGTCGACATCTTCGCCCCCGGCGTGGACATCACCTCGGCGTGGGTCGGCGGCAACACCGCGACGAGCACCATCAGCGGCACCTCCATGGCCGCCCCGCACGTCGCGGGCGCCGCGGCGCTGTACCTGGCAGGCTCGCCGACCGCGACGCCCGCGCAGGTGCAGAGCACCCTGAACATCCTGGCCACGAACAACACGATCACCAACCCGGGCGCGGGCAGCCCGAACCGGATGCTCAAGACCCCCGGCAGCCCCTTCGCCCCGTTCGGCTCGGCCACCAACAGCGCCGACACCGCCCTGCCCGACGGCGGAGCGGCCATCGACCAGCAGATCACCTTCAACACCGCGCCCGCCGCCGCGTCGGCCACCAGCGTCGTCGGCGTGCACCTGATCCACCAGGACATGTCGGAGGTCAGTGTGAAGCTGATCGCCCCCGACGGCAGCGTCTACCCGCTGATCAACCAGGGCGGCAGCAACGGCACGGGCATGGCCAGCGGGTACATGGTGAACCTGTCCTCGGAGCAGAAGTCGGGAACGTGGAAGCTGCGGGTCCAGGACCACGTCACCGGCGACACCGGGTACCTGGGCACTTTCTCGCTGCACCTGGACGCCCCCGCCAATTTCTGGCAGATCAACTGATGTCCTGAGAAAGGGACACCGCTAACCGAGTGAAATCCTGACCGACCCCGGCGGTGGCTTCGCCCGATTCGGCGAGGCCACCGCCTGCGGTCAGGTGATTCAATCGATTCGACGATCCGCGACAAGGGGGGCGCATGGGCATCGAGCACGACCGCAAGCAGTTGGAGTCGAAGCGCAAGGAGCACACCGAGTACGTGGGGAAAGCGGCGGACCTGCGCGGCAAGCAGGCCGAGAAACTCGCCGAGGCCGTGAAAGCCCAGGAAACCGCGGCCCAGCACGGCAAGGACGCGGCCCCGTGGGAGCACAAAGCCGCGAAGGTCGAGGGCGAGATCCGCAAACTGGAGTCCAGGATCAAGAAAGCCGAGCTGCGCGCGGCCAAGCAGAACAGCGCCTGACGCGGCGATGATCACCCGCGCGTTCAGCGGCTATCGTCACCGGTGCGCTGCCACGTCCGACGCCGGACCAGCCGAACGCATGACGGGAGCAACAGGAGAATGAGCATCCACGACCAAGCCCAGCAACTCGCCGCGTTGGCCGACCGAGTGCCCACCGGCCAACTCCAGTCGTTGCAGACGGAACTGACCTCGATCCTCCAACAGGCCACCAGCATCCTCGGCGACACGTCCAGCGCCAACACCGTCCAAGCGGCCATCTCCCGGGCCCAAACCCTCATCTCCGACGTCGGCGCCGTCCTCGAACACGCCCGCACCGAGATCACCAACGCCGCCCACCACCACCTACGCGGCTGACCCCAGCCGACCATCCCGAACGCGAACCACCGACCCTGGTCGGCCGACCAACCACCGCCGACCAGGGTCAGGTCGCCAATGCCCACCCGCCAGGCGGCGGGTGACGCCCGCGACCACCTGTACGGATGATCTCCGAGCACACGAACCTGCTGCGCTCCCTGGCCCGACAGGTGCCGACCACAGCGGCGAACTCGATCGCGGGCGAGATCGAGCAGGCAACACGATCGCGCTGATGAGTCGCAGGGGACGCGTCTACACGGGACGGAGGAAGCCGTGAGCATCGAAGTCGGCTGGCTGGTCGCCGGGGTCGATGGGTCGTTCCAGAGTGCGCAAGCGACGCTGTCGACCAGCGAAGATGTGGCGGGCCTCATGCGCAGGCTCAGCGAGCCGGGCGCCGACTTGGCACGGATGATTCATCGGGGGCGGCCCTGGTGGGACGAGGCGAGCCGCTTTCCTGATCACGACGTCTATGTCGCTATCCACGACGGCTACGGCTACCTCAGCTACCAGGACATGGCCCGGGGAAAGCGTTATCCGGCAGGAGATCCGGCTTCACCGGGTGGCGAGTATCTGGATGACGAGTTTCCGCCTGGGTCGGGGATCGCGGTGGACCGGCTCGCCACGGCGATCGGTGAGTTCCTGCGGACCCGGGAGCTTCCGGCCTGCCTGACCTGGAACATCCCCACCGACTGACCGTTGGGGTGGCGGGACTCTATGCGGTTCGCGGCCGAAAGGAGCACTGGGCACTAGGTCAGCGGGTGCGCACGTTGCGGGTGAGGGCCGCTCGCTGGGCCAGGTCCGCGTCGGCCGGGTAGTCCACGCCGGTCAGGGTGAGGCCGTGGGCGGGTGCGACGGTGATGGCGCTGGGGCGTTCGGTCGCGGTGAGCATGGACGCGGGCCATTCCACCGGCTTTCGGCCCTCGCCGACGGCTAGGAGGGCGCCTACCAGGCTGCGGACCATGGAGTGGCAGAAGGCGTCCGCTGCGACGTGGGCCGTCAGGGTGCCGTCCTCGGCGCGGGTCCAGTCGAGGCGTTGGAGTTCGCGGATGGTGGTGGCGCCGTCGCGGCGTTTGCAGAAGGCGACGAAGTCGTGTTCGCCCAGCAGGTGGTGTGACGCGGCGTTGAGGGCGGCCAGGTCCAGTGGGCGGGGCCAGGCGACGATGTGGTTGCGGAGCAACGGGTTCGCCCGCCAAGGGGTGTCGCAGACCTGGTACGCGTAGTGCCTGCGCAGCGCCCCGAAGCGGGCGTCGAACTCGGCCGGGACCGCGCGCATCCCGGTCACCCGGACGTCTGCGGGCAGGGCGCGGGCCAGGCGCGGCACCAGCGCGTCGGGGTCGACCTCGGCGGGCAGGTCGACGTGGGCGACCTGCCCGGTGGCGTGGACCCCGGCGTCGGTGCGGCCCGCGACGGTCAGCCGCACGTCGTGGCGCAGCACCTGCGACAGGGTGTCCTCCAAGACCCCGCACACGGTGCGCCGCTGTGGTTGCCGCGCCCAGCCAGAGAAGTCCGCGCCGTCGTAGGCGATATCCAAGCGGATGCGGACGAGCCCGCCACCCCCAGCGGGGGCGACGGGCTCGGCCACGGTGTGCTGCCGTGTCAGGACTTGTCCTCGGCGCCCTCGGCGGGCTTCTCGGCGGCGTCCTTGGTGGCGGACTCGGGCGCGTCGGCGTCCTGGTCGGCCACGGTGTCGACCGGGGTGTCCTCGGCCTCGGACGCGGCGGTCTCGTCGGCCTTGGTCTCGTCGGCCTCGGCGGGCTTGTCCGCCTTCGGCTTGTCGGCGAACTTCGTCTTGCGGGCCGCCTCGGCCTCCGCGGTGACGGTCTTCTCCTGGATCAGCTCGATGACGGCCATGGGCGCGTTGTCGCCCTTGCGCGGCATCGTCTTGATGATCCGGGTGTAGCCGCCGTTGCGGTCGCTGAAGAACGGGCCGATCTCGACGCAGAGACGCTGCACGACGTCCTTGTCGCGGATCACCTTCATGATCTCGCGACGGTTGTGCAGGTCACCGCGCTTGGCCTTGGTGATGAGACGCTCGGCCAGCGGACGCAGCCGCCGCGCCTTGGCCTCGGTGGTGGTGATCCGGCCGTGCTGGAACAGCGCGGTGGCCAGGTTGGCCAGCAGCAGCCGCTCGTGGGCCGGGCCCCCGCCGAGACGGGCGCCCTTCGTTGGGGTGGGCATTCCTTGCTCCTTGTGGAAATCCGCTGCTCAAGCTGTCCCAGCGGGGACGGCTCAGAGCTGCTCCGTCTCTGCGTAGTCCTGGCCGTCGTCGTTGCCGGTGTCCGAGCCGTCCGACCAACCGTCGGTGGCGTAGTCCGCCGCGGCAGCCGTCGGGTCGAACCCGGGCGGGCTGTCCTTGAGCGCGAGGCCGAGGCCGACGAGCTTCATCTTGACCTCGTCGATCGACTTGGCGCCGAAGTTGCGGATGTCCAGCAGGTCCGCCTCGCTGCGGGAAACGAGCTCACCCACGGTGTGGATGCCCTCACGCTTGAGGCAGTTGTAGGAGCGCACGGTGAGGTCGAGGTCCTCGATCGGCATCGCGTAGGCGGCGATGGTGTCCGCTTCCTGCGGCGACGGGCCGATCTCGATGCCCTCGGCGTCCACGTTCAGCTCGCGGGCGAGCCCGAACAGCTCGACCAGCGTCTTGCCCGCCGACGCGACAGCGTCGCGCGGCGTGATCGACGGCTTGGTCTCGACATCGAGGATGAGCTTGTCGAAGTCGGTGCGCTGCTCGACACGGGTGGCCTCGACCTTGTAGGTCACCTTGAGGACCGGCGAGTAGATCGAGTCGACCGGGATGCGGCCGATCTCCGCGCCCGCCTGCTTGTTCTGCACGGCCGGGACGTAGCCGCGACCGCGCTCGACGACGAGCTCGATCTCCAGCTTGCCCTTGCCGTTCAGGGTGGCGATGTGCAGGTCGGGGTTGTGGACCGTGACGCCGGCGGGCGGCACGATGTCGCCCGCGGTGACCTCACCTGGGCCCTGCTTGCGCAGGTACATCGTCACCGGCTCGTCCTCCTCCGAGGAGACGACAAGCTCCTTGAGGTTGAGGATGATGTCGGTGACGTCCTCCTTGACCCCCGGCACGGTGGTGAACTCGTGCAGCACGCCGTCGATGCGGATGCTGGTGACCGAGGCGCCGGGGATCGAGGACAGCAGGGTGCGCCGCAGCGAGTTGCCCAGCGTGTAGCCGAAGCCGGGCTCAAGCGGCTCGATGACGAAGCGGGAGCGGGTCTCGTTGACCGGCTCCTCGGCAAGGCCGGGACGCTGTGAGATGAGCATTGTCGATTGTTCCTTCCCTTGGGCGACCGCTATTTGACGCCCGACTGAACGGGATGTCCCCGGCCAGGAGGCCGAGGACGGGGCGGCGGCTCTGGCGCCGCCGCCCCTTCAAGATCACTTCGAGTAGAACTCGACGATGAGCTGCTCCTGCACGGGCACGTCGATCTGCGCGCGCTCAGGGAGCTGGTGCACCAGGATCCGCAGGTTGGACGGCACGACCTGCAGCCAGCCCGGGATCGGGCGGTCGCCGAAGGACTCCTTGGCCGCCACGAACGGCAGCGTCGGCAGCGACTTGGGCTTCACGTCGATGATGTCGAACTTCGACACCTGGTAGCTCGGGATGTTGACCTTCTTGCCGTTCACGATGAAGTGACCGTGGCTCACGAGCTGACGGGCCTGGCGGCGCGTGCGGGCGAGCCCGGCGCGGTAGACCACGTTGTCGAGACGGGACTCCAGCAGCTGGAGCAGGACCTCGCCGGTCTTGCCCTTGCGGCGGACGGCTTCCTCGTAGTACTTGCGGAACTGTCGCTCAAGGACGCCGTAGGTGTAGCGGGCCTTCTGCTTCTCCTGGAGCTGAAGCAGGTACTCGCTCTCCTTGATCCGACCGCGGCCGTGCTGGCCGGGCGGGTAAGGACGGCGCTCGAACGCCTGGTCGCCGCCGACGAGGTCGACCTTGAGCCGACGCGAGATGCGGGTCGCGGGGCCGGTGTAGCGTGCCATTTCTTCTTACTCCTCCCCGTTCCTCAGACCCGGCGCCGCTTGGGCGGGCGGCAGCCGTTGTGGGGCTGCGGGGTCACGTCCTGGATGGTGCCGACCTCAAGACCGGCCGCCTGCAGCGACCGGATCGCGGTCTCCCGGCCGGAGCCGGGGCCCTTGACGAACACGTCGACCTTCTTCATGCCGTGCTCGGCGGCCTTGCGGGCCGCGTTCTCGGCGGCCATCTGCGCGGCGAACGGAGTCGACTTGCGCGAGCCCTTGAAGCCGACGTGGCCGGAGGAGGCCCACGCGATGACGGCCCCGGTGGGGTCGGTGATGGAGACGATCGTGTTGTTGAACGTGCTCTTGATGTGGGCGTGCCCGTGCGAGACGTTCTTCTTTTCCTTGCGCCGGACCTTCTTGACTCCGGCGCCGGTGCGCGACTTCGGTGGCATGTCTTCGGGTTTCTCCTAGCTGGTGCGCGAGGTGGTGATCTCGGGAGCTGCGTTCCGGATAATCGATCCGGCGTCCGCGTAGAGATCGCGCAGTGCCGCCGGGCGGGCGCACTTGGGCGCGACTGCAAGGGCCATGAATGCCCGGTTCCGTCGGCGCTGAGGCACGACGTGAACCACGGTCTCGCAGCTCTTGGTCACTTCTTTCCGGCCTTCTTCTTGCCGGCGACCGTCTTCTTCGGGCCCTTGCGGGTACGGGCGTTGGTCTTGGTCCGCTGTCCGCGGACGGGCAGACCGCGGCGCCACCGCAGGCCCTCGTAGCAGCCGATCTCGATCTTCCGGCGAATGTCGGCCTGCACCTCGCGGCGGAGGTCACCCTCGACCTTGAAGTTTTCCTCGATGTATTCCCGGAGCTTGACCAGGTCCTCGTCCCCGAGGTCCTTCACACGCACATCCGGGCTGATCTCGGTGGCGGCCAGCAGCTCCTTGGAGCGGGTCCGGCCGATGCCGAAGATGTAGGTCAGCGCGATCTCCAGCCGCTTTTCGCGGGGAAGGTCCACGCCAGCGAGTCGTGCCATTCGGCGATGTCTCCTCTGGTTTCTTCTCCAGGTCTTCTCCCCCACCGTCCCAGACCGACTCAAGGTCTGGGACCCGGCCTGGAGCCCGGGCGTGAGCCAGATCCGCGTGATCTGGCAGGTAGGGGGAGGTCGTCTTGTTCTCGCTTCGCGTCGATCCGTGACCGAGCGCTAGGCGGTGATCAGCCCTGGCGCTGCTTGTGGCGCAGGTTCTCGCAGATCACCATGACCCGGCCGTGACGGCGGATCACCTTGCACTTGTCGCAGATCTTCTTGACGCTCGGGTTGACCTTCACGTCTGCTGTTCTCCTGCTTCGGCCGCGTGTCCCCGTCGGCGGGGGACACCAGTAGTGGCTTCCCGGTCTTGGCGACCGAGGGTCACTTGTAGCGGTAGACGATGCGGCCGCGGGACAGGTCGTAGGGCGAAAGCTCTACGACGACCCGGTCCTCGGGCAGGATGCGGATGTAGTGCTGCCGCATCTTGCCGCTGATGTGTGCCAGGACCTTGTGGCCGTTCTCCAACTCGACGCGGAACATCGCGTTGGGGAGTGGCTCGACCACGCGGCCTTCGACCTCGATGGCCCCGTCCTTCTTGCCCATGTCCTCCGCGTTTCGTGACAGTGTCGGGTGTAGCTTCGGTCGGGTGTGGCTGTGGTGTTGAGCTGAGAGGTGGAGCTACCGCCGGGCACGAGCACGGCAACTACCACAACACCGAGCGACACGCACGACGGAATCGGCACTTTGACAGCGCCACCGGTCAAGTGTACGCACCCGCGATCCGGCGCCCAAATCGGGGCCGCTCAGCCCGCCGAAACACTGTTACCGATTGCGAAAAGGTGGTCCCCGGCATCCAGGGACCACCGATGCGACACGAACAGGTGACCTACTCGGGGGCGGTCAGCACCCAGGGGCCGTCGTCGGTGACCGCGACGGTGTGCTCCCAGTGCGCGGCGCGGGAGCCGTCCGCGGTGACGACCGTCCAGCCATCCTCCAGCTCCACGGTCTCCTCGGTGCCCAGGGTGAGCATCGGCTCGATCGCGATGGCCATGCCGACCCGCAACCGGGGGCCCTTGCCGGGCTTGCCGTAGTTCGGCAGGAACGGGTCCATGTGCATGGCGCTGCCGATGCCGTGGCCGCCGTACTCGCGGACGATGCCGTACTCGCGGCCGTGCGCCCGCTCGGAGGCGTGCACCGAGGTCTCGATGGCGTGTGAGATGTCGGTCAGCCGCGCCCCGGGGGCCACCGCCTTGATGCCCGCCTCCATCGACGCCCGGGTGGCGTCGGACAGGGCCTGCTCGGCGTCGGTGACCGACCCGACGAACAGGGTCACCGCGGCGTCGCCGTGCCAGTCGTCGAGGATGGCGCCGCAGTCGACCGAGATCACGTCGCCCTCGGCGAGGACCTGGGTTTTGGCCGGGATGCCGTGCACGATCTGCTCGTTGACCGACGCGCAGATGCTCGCCGGGAAGCCGTGGTAGCCCTTGAAGGACGGCACGGCCCCGGCGTCGCGGATGGTCTGCTCGGCGAGCTCGTCCAGCTCGGCGGTGCTCACGCCCGGCCGGGCCGCCGCCGAGACGTTCGCCAGCGCCTTCGCCACGACCAGCCCCGCCGCGCGCATGGCGTCGAGCTGGGCCGGGGTCTTGATCTCGATCATCCGCGCACGCCAGGTCGCCAGCGTGAGCCGCAGTCCGCCGAACATGCCACCGGTCACGTCCGGGCGCGCAGAGCGTCCAGAACGCGGGCGGTGATCTCGTTGACCTCGCCGACCGCGTCGATGGTGATCAGCACGTCGGCGTAGTAGTCGAGCAGCGGCGCGGTCTCGGTCCGGTAGATCTCCTGGCGGTGCCGGATGATCGACTCGCTGTCGTCGGTGCGGCCGCGGGCGAGCAGCCGCTGGACGACCAGTTCCTCATCGATGCGGAACTCCACCACGGCGTCCAGCTTGTCGTCCGACGAGCTGAGCAGCTTGCCCAGCACCTCGGCCTGGCCCACGTTGCGCGGGAAGCCGTCCAGCAGGAAGCCGTCGCGGGCGTCCGCCTCGGCCAGCCGCACGCGCACCATCTCGTTCGTCACCTCGTCCGGGACGAGCTGCCCGGAGTCGAGGTAGCGCTTGACGTTCTGACCAAGCTCGGTGTTGTTCGCGATGTGCGCCCGGAAAAGGTCACCCGTCGAGATGTGCGGCACGCCGAGTTCCGTGCTCAGCGCGGTCGCCTGGGTGCCCTTCCCCGCTCCGGGCGGGCCAACGAGAACAACACGCGTCACTTGAGGAACCCTTCATAGTTTCGTTGCATGAGCTGGCTCTCGATCTGCTTCACGGTGTCGAGGCCGACGCCAACCATGATCAGCACGGCAGTGCCGCCGAACGGGAAGTTCTGGTTCTGCCCGTCACCGGTGACGTCGAGGAAGAAGTTCGGGAGCACCGCGATGATGCCGAGGTAGATCGAGCCCGGCAGGGTGATGCGGCTCAGGACGAAGCTGAGGTATTCCGAAGTCGGCCGCCCGGGTCGGATGCCCGGGATGAAGCCGCCGAACTTCTTCATCTCGTCCGCGCGCTCGTTCACGTTGAACGTGATCGTGATGTAGAAGTACGTGAAGAAGATGATCAGCGCGAAGTAGACGGCGATGTGCACCGCGCTGGACTGCCGGACGATGTGGTTGGCGATGAACTGCTGCCACCACGAGTCGTCCTGGCCGATGAGCCGCGAGATCAGGTCCGGCAGGTACAGCAGCGACGAGGCGAAGATGACCGGGATGACACCCGCCTGGTTGACCTTCAGCGGCAGGTAGGTCGAGGTCCCGCCGTACATGCGGCGGCCGATCATGCGCTTGGCGTACTGCACCGGGATGCGCCGCTGGCCCTGCTCAACGAACACGACGCTGGCGATGATCAGCAGGCCGAACACGCAGACGACCGCGAAGATCAGCCCGCCCTTGCTCTGCAGGATGTTCATGCCCTCGGCCGGGATGCGCGCCGCGATGTTGACGAACATCAGCAGCGACATGCCGTTGCCGATGCCGCGCTCGGTGATCAGCTCACCGAACCACATGATCACCGCGGTGCCCGCGGTCATCGTGATCACGACGACGGCCAGGGTGAACACCGAGCTGTTCGGGATGATCGGGTCCGGGCAGTTGCCGAAGAGCTGGCCGCGGTCGGCCATGGCCACGATGCCGGTCGCCTGCAGGACGCCGAGGGCGATGGTCAGGTAACGCGTGTACTGCGTCAGCTTGCCCTGACCGGCCTGCCCCTCCTTCTTCAACTGCTCGAAGCGCGGAATCACGACCGTCAACAGCTGGATGATGATGCTCGCGGTGATGTAGGGCATGATCCCCAGCGCGAACACCGACAGCTGCAACAGCGCGCCGCCACTGAACAGGTTCAGCAGGCCGTAGACGCCCTGGGTGTCCAGCCCCTCCATACATTTCTGCACGTTGGGATACGACACACCCGGTGATGGCAGCAGGGCGCCCACGCGGTAGACCGCGATGATCCCGAGCGTGAAAAGGATCTTGCGGCGCAGGTCCGGCGTCGCGAGAGCCGAGCGGAAGGCGCTGAGCACGCAGGAACCTCCTCGGCGTCACCGGCAACTCACTGCCGGCGAACGGCTTAACCGGCTGGTCGCCGGCAGGTAACAGGGCCTGACCGCCAAGTACTGGCAAGCCAGGAGCGCTTCGGGGCTAGAGACCCCGAAGCGTGCCTTCGACTCTAACAGCACGGGTGTGCTGGGCTGCACCCTGGAGGGCTTCCGTGCCTTCTGGGGTGACTTGAGTCACCGGGTCTGGCTGCTGGGGGCCGCTCACCGCTGCTCGGTGCTGCTGGGGGCGCTCGATTGGGTGGAGTGGCTTCTTTGGGGCCCCTACGAAGGAAGATCGCCGTGTGAAAGACGGGTGGGAAGCCTTCGGCCTCACACGCGCGCAGCCAGCTTAGCGATCTTCCTTCACCCCCAAAGAAGCCACTCCACCCAATCGAGCACTTGGCAGGGGCGGGCAAGTCTCTGGGGCTCTGGGGTCTCTTGTTGGCCGAAGAAGACATGCCGGGCGAAACAGGAAGGCCGGACCCTGGGGAGGGTCCGGCCTTCGCTGTGGTGCTGGGTGTTGCGGGTCTTGCTGGTGTTCTTAGTTAGGCAGCGGTGGTGGTGGTTGCGGTGCCGCCTGCGGCGGTCAGCTTCTCCACTGCGCTGGCACTGAACTTGTCGGCGGTCAGGTTGAGCTTGACGCCGTTGAGGTCGCCGTCGCCGAGGATCTTGACCAGGTTGTTTTTGCGGACCAGGCCCGCCTGGACAAGCTGCTCGATGGTCACGTCGCCGCCGTCAGGGAACGTTTCGGCGATGTCGCCGAGGTTGACGACCTGGTACTCCACCCGGAAGCGGTTCTTGAAGCCCTTGAGCTTCGGGAGCCGCATCTGGATGGGCATCTGGCCACCCTCGAAGCGCGCGGGGACGTTCTTGCGCGCCTTGGTGCCCTTGGTGCCTCGACCAGCGGTCTTGCCCTTGGAGCCCTCACCGCGGCCGACGCGGATCTTGTCGCGCTTGGCGCCGGGGGCCGGGCGCAGGTGGTGGATCTTGATGGCCATGTCAGTCGACCTCCTCGACGGTGACGAGGTGGCGGACGGTGTGGATCAGGCCGCGCACCTCGGGGGAGTCCTCGCGCACCGTGGACTGCCGGATCTTGCGCAGGCCGAGGGTGCGGAGGGACTCGCGGTGGTTGCGCTTGGTGCCAATGGTGCTCTTGACCTGGGTCACCTTCAGCTGAGCCATGGTCAGACTCCTGTCCCGGCGGTGGCAGCCGCGGCGCGGGCGCGCAGCATGCCCGCGGGTGCGACGTCCTCAAGCGGCAGGCCGCGGCGGGCCGCGACCTCCTCGGGACGCTGCAGGCCGCGCAGGGCCGCCATGGTGGCGTGCACGATGTTGATGGCGTTGTCGGAGCCAAGCGACTTCGACAGCACGTCGTGGACTCCGGCGCACTCCAGCACGGCGCGGACCGGGCCACCAGCGATGACACCGGTACCGGCGCTGGCCGGGCGGAGCAGGACCACGCCCGCCGCCTTCTCACCCTGGATCGGGTGCGGGATGGTGCCGCCGATGCGCGGGACGCGGAAGAAGTTCTTCTTCGCCTCCTCGACGCCCTTCGCGATCGCGGCGGGCACCTCCTTGGCCTTGCCGTAGCCGACGCCGACCATGCCGTCGCCGTCGCCGACGACGACCAGCGCGGTGAAGCTGAAGCGCCGACCGCCCTTCACGACCTTGGCGACTCGGTTGATCGCGACGACGCGCTCAAGGTGCGGAGTCTTCTCGCTCGCCGCACCGCCACGCCCGCCGCCGTCGCGCCGGTCACGGCCGCCGCGACGCTCGCCGCGCTCGCCGCCCTGGCTGGCGCCGCCCTGGCCGCCCTGGCCACCCTGGCCGCCGAATTGCCGCGTACGTCCCGGCATCAGGCGTTCCTTCCCTTGATACTCGTCATCAGAACTCCAGCCCAGCTTCGCGGGCCGAGTCGGCCAGCGAGGCGATCCGGCCGGTGTACTTGTTGCCGCCGCGGTCGAAGACGACCTTGGCGATGCCCGCTTCCTTGGCGCGGGCGGCGAGCAGCTCGCCGACCTTGGCCGCACGGGCCTTCTTGTCGCCGTCGACCGCGCGCACGTCCGCTTCCAGGCTGGACGCGGAGGCGAGGGTATGGCCCGCCAGGTCGTCCACGATCTGCGCGACGATGTGCCGCGAGGACCGGTTGACGACCAGGCGCGGGCGCTCCGGGCTTCCGCTGACCTTCTTGCGGAGCCGGAAGTGCCTGCGTGCCTTGGCTACGCGCCGGATGGTGGAGATGTCCTTGCCCACCGGCTTGCGTTTCGTGACAGTCGCTTCGCTCATGATCACTTACCCGTCTTTCCGACCTTGCGGCGGATCTTCTCGCCTGCGTACCGCACGCCCTTGCCCTTGTACGGGTCGGGCTTGCGCAGCTTGCGAATGTTGGCCGCGACCTCGCCGACCCGCTGCTTGTCGATACCCGAGACGGAGAACTTGGTCGGGCTCTCGACGGCGAAAGTGATGCCCTCGGGGGCCGCCACCTTCACCGGGTGGCTGAAGCCCAGCGCGAACTCCAGGTCCGAGCCCTTGGCCACGACGCGGTAACCGACGCCGTGGATCTCCAGCTTCTTCTCGTAGCCCTGGGTGACCCCGACTACGACGTTGTTGACCAGCGAGCGGGTCAGGCCGTGCAGCGCCCGGTTCTGCCGCTCGTCGTTGGGCCGCTTCACCTCAAGCGTGCCGTCCTCGGCGCGCTCGACGATGATCGGCTCGGAGATCGTGAGCGAGAGAGACCCCTTGGGACCCTTCACGCTCAGGTTCTGGCCATCGATGGTGACGTCGACCCCGGCCGGAACAGGGATCGGCAGCCTTCCGATACGTGACATGTCGCTTCCCCCTTACCAGACGTACGCGAGGACTTCGCCGCCCACGCCCTGCTTGCCCGCCTGGCGGTCGGTCAGCAGGCCACCGGACGTGGAGATGATCGCCACGCCCAGGCCGCCGAGGACCTTCGGCAGGTTGGTCGACTTCGCGTACACCCGAAGACCGGGCTTGGACACCCGGCGCAGACCGGCGATGCTGCGCTCGCGGTTCGGGCCGTACTTCAACTCGACGACAAGGTTCTTGCCCTTTTCGCCGTCCTCATCGCGGTAGCCCGCGATGTAGCCCTCGCGCTTGAGGATCTCGGCGATGTGCGCCTTGAGCTTCGAGTGCGGCAGCACGACCTCGTCGTGGTATGCCGAGTTGGCATTGCGCAGACGGGTCAAGAAGTCTGCGATCGGGTCGGTCATCGTCATGGTGACCTGTCAACCTTTCTCGCCGTGGTTCCCTCGACGGGCCTGCGGCGAACTGGGGGAAAAACCAGCGGGAGCCGGAGTGGCTCCTACCAGCTCGACTTGCTCACGCCGGGCAGCTCACCGCGGTGCGCCATCTGGCGCAGGCAGATCCGGCACAGGCCGAACTTGCGGAACACCGAGTGCGGACGGCCGCAGCGGTTGCAGCGGGTGTACGCGCGAACCGCGAACTTCTGCTTGCCAGCGGCCTTCTGGATCAGCGCCTTCTTGGCCATCAGTTCTCCTTGTTCCGATCCTCAGTGACGGCCACGGTCACTGCTCCTTGAACGGGAAGCCCAGGTGCTTGAGCAGCGCCCGGCCCTCTTCGTCGTTGGTCGCGGTGGTCACGATGGTGATGTCCATGCCGCGCTGGCGGTCGATCGAGTCGGGGTCGATCTCGTGGAACATCGACTGCTCGTTGAGACCGAAGGTGTAGTTGCCGTTGCCGTCGAACTGCTTGCCCGACAGGCCGCGGAAGTCGCGGATACGGGGCAGCGCGATCGTCAGCAGGCGGTCGAGGAACTCCCACATGCGGTCGCCGCGCAGGGTGACCCTGGCGCCGATCGGCATGCCCTCGCGCAGCTTGAACTGCGCGATGGACTTGCGGGCCTTGCGGACCTCGGGCTTCTGGCCGGTGATCGTGGACAGGTCGCGGACCGCGCCCTCGATCAGCTTGCCGTCGCGGGCGGCGTCGCCGACGCCCATGTTCACGACGACCTTGACGACGCCAGGGATCTGCATCGGGTTGGAGTACTTGTACTCCTCCCGCATAGCGGCGGCGATCTCCTCGCGGTAGCGGGTCTTCAAGCGGGGGATGATCTTCTCGGTGGTGGTCATGATCAGATCTCCTTCCCATTGCCGTTGGGGCCACGCGCGATACGGACCTTGCGGCCCTCGTCGGTGATCTTGTAGCCGACGCGGACAGCCTTGCCGTCGACAACCAGCATGACGTTGCTGACGTGGATGGGGGCTTCCTGCGTCACGATGCCGCCGGACTGCGCGCCGCGCTGGGTCTGCGAGATCCGGGTGTGCTTCTTGATCCGGTTGACGCCCTCGACCAGGACCTTGTTGGTCTCCGGGTAGGCCTGGATGACCTTGCCCTTCGCGCCCTTGTCCTTGCCGGAGATGACGACGACGGTGTCGCCCTTCTTGATCTTCATCTTCGTCTTCATGATCAGAGCACCTCCGGCGCCAGCGAGATGATCTTCATGAACTTCTTGTCGCGCAGCTCGCGGCCGACCGGGCCGAAGATGCGGGTGCCTCGGGGCTCGCCCTCGTTCTTGATGAGGACGGCCGCGTTCTCGTCGAACCGGATGTACGAGCCGTCCGGACGGCGACGCTCCTTGACGGTGCGGACGATGACGGCCTTGACGACGTCACCCTTCTTCACACCGGCGCCGGGGATCGCGTCCTTCACGGTGGCGACGATGATGTCGCCGATGCCCGCGTAGCGGCGACCGGAGCCACCGAGAACACGGATGCAAAGGATCTCCTTCGCACCGGTGTTGTCGGCGACACGCAGCCGCGACTCCTGCTGGATCACTTCAACTCCTGACCATTCTTGGCCTGCCAGATTTCCGACCTGACAAGCTCGGCCTGACGGGTCTGACGGATTTACTTGGCCTTTTCGAGGATCTCGACCAGTCGCCAGCGCTTGCTGGCCGACAGCGGCCGGGTCTCCATCAGCAGGACGCGGTCGCCCACGCCTGCGGTGTTCTCCTCGTCGTGCGCCTTCACCTTGGTGGTGGAGCGCAGGACCTTGGAGTACCGCGGGTGCTTCTTGCGGTCCTCAAGGGCGACGACGATGGTCTTGTCCATCTTGTCGGACACGACCAGGCCCTCGCGGACCTTGCGGGTGTTGCGAACCTGGGTCACAGTCTCTTCACTCATGCGGCACCTTCAGTGGTCGCCTCTGCGGGGGACACCGAGAGGCCCAGCTCGCGCTCACGCATCACGGTGTAGATCCGGGCGATGTCGTGCTTGACAGTGCGCAGCCTGCGGTTGTTGTCGAGCTGCCCGGTGGCCATCTGGAAACGAAGGTTGAACAGCTCTTCCTTCGCCTCGCGCAGACGCAGCACAAGCTCCTCGTCGGTCAGCTCACGCAGGTCAGCGGCAGTCGTGCTTGCCATTCCTAGAAGTCACCACCCTCACGCGTGACAATGCGGCACTTCATCGGCAGCTTGTGGATCGCCCGGCGCAGCGCCTCGCGCGCGATCGCCTCGTTCGGGAAGCTCATCTCGAACACGACGCGGCCCGGCTTGACGTTGGCCACCCAGTACTCCGGCGAACCCTTACCGGAACCCATGCGGGTCTCGGCGGGCTTCTTGGTCAGCGGGCGGTCCGGGAAGATGTTGATCCAGACCTTGCCGCCACGGCGGATGTGCCGGTTGATGGCGATACGGGCGGACTCGATCTGCCGGTTCGTCACGTAGGCGGGCTCAAGCGCCTGGATGCCGAACTCGCCGAACGTGACCTTGGTGCCGCCCTTGGCAGCGCCCGCCCGCTTCGGGTGGTGCTGCTTGCGGTGCTTGACCCTGCGCGGGATCAGCATTGGTCAGCCCTCCCCGTTGCCTGAATCAACACTGCCAGAGGTGGTATTTCCACTGGCTGCCGCGGCGCCGTTGGCCGCGGGCGCGTCCACCTTCGTCTGAGCCTCGGCGGCCGCGCGGCCTGCCTCGGTGCTGGTGGCGGTGGTGCCGGAGGCGCCGGAGCGGCGGGCGCGGTTCGGACGCTCGCGACGCGGCTCACGCCGGGTGTCGGGAGCGGCGGACCGGGCCTCGTGCTCGCGGCGGCCGCCGACGATCTCGCCCTTGTAGATCCACACCTTGACGCCGATGCGGCCGAAGGTGGTGCGGGCCTCGAAGAAGCCGTAGTCGATGTCCGCGCGCAGCGTGTGCAGCGGGACGCGACCCTCGCGGTAGTGCTCCGAGCGGGACATCTCGGCGCCGCCGAGACGGCCGCCGCACTGCACCCGGATGCCCTTGACCTGCGGCGAGCGCATGGCCGACTGGATGGCCTTGCGCATCGCGCGCCGGAAGGACACGCGGTTGGACAGCTGCTCCGCGGTCACCTGGGCGACCAGCTGAGCGTCCGACTCGGGGTTCTTGACCTCAAGGATGTTGAGCTGGACCTGTTTCTTGGTCAGCTTCTCCAGCTCGCCGCGGATGCGGTCCGCCTCGGCGCCGCGGCGGCCGATGACGATGCCCGGACGCGCGGTGTGGATGTCGACGCGCACCCGGTCACGGGTCCGCTCGATCTCCACGCGGGAGATACCGGCGCGCTCCATGCCCTTGGACAGGAGGCGGCGGATCTTCACGTCCTCCGCGACGTACTCCGCGTACTGTTTGTCGGCGTACCAACGGGACCGCCAGTCAGTGGTGATCCCGAGCCGGAAGCCGTGCGGGTTGATCTTCTGCCCCATTAGCGGGCACCACCCTTCTTGGCAGCCTTGGCTGCGGGCTTCGGCCGGGACTCGACCTCGACCGTGATGTGGCTCGTGCGCTTGCGGATCCGGTAGGCACGCCCCTGGGCGCGCGGGCGGAACCGCTTCAACGTCGGGCCCTCGTCCACGAACACCGTCTTCACCCAGAGGGTGTCGGGGTCGAGGTTGAGGTTGTTCTCGGCGTTGGCAATGGCACTGGCGAGCACCTTCGCGACCGGCTCACTTGCCGCCTGCGGCGCGAACTGGAGCACGGCCAGGGCCTCGCTGGCGCTACGTCCCCTGATGAGCTCGACGACGCGGCGCACCTTCATGGGCGTGTCGCGAACGTAGCGAGCCCGAGCAACGGCGCTGGGGTACTCCTCCTGCGCCGTTGCTTGGCTACGGGCGTTCATCGCTCTGCTTCCCCTTGCTTTTCTATCGCTCTAGTTAGTTCGTGCCGACTAGCGGCGACGGGCCTTGCGGTCGTCCTTGATGTGGCCCTTGAACGTGCGGGTCGGGGCGAACTCGCCCAGCTTGTGACCCACCATGGCCTCGGAGACGAACACCGGGACGTGCTTGCGGCCGTCGTGCACCGCGATGGTGTGGCCCAGCATGTCCGGAATGATCGTGGACCGGCGGGACCAGGTCTTGATGACGGTCTTCTTGCCTGACTCGTTCAGCGCGTCCACCTTCTTGAGCAGGTGGTCGTCCACGAACGGGCCCTTCTTCAGGCTACGTGGCATATTTCTCTACCTCCCTGCTCAGCGCTTCTTGCCGGTGCGACGGCGACGGACGATCAGGCTGTCACTGGCCTTGCGGCGACGGGTGCGGCCCTCGGGCTTACCGGCCGGGTTCACCGGGTGGCGACCACCGGAGGTCTTGCCCTCACCACCACCGTGCGGGTGGTCGACCGGGTTCATCGCGACACCGCGGACGGTCGGGCGCTTGCCCTTCCAGCGCATGCGGCCAGCCTTGCCCCAGTTGATGTTGGAGTGCTCGGCGTTGCCGACCTCGCCAACCGTGGCGCGGCAGCGCACGTCCACGTTGCGGATCTCGCCCGAGGGCATCCGCAGCTGGGCGTACGGGCCGTCCTTGGCGACAAGCTGCACGCTCGCGCCCGCGGACCGCGCGATCTTGGCGCCGCCGCCGGGGCGAAGCTCGATCGCGTGGATCACGGTGCCGACCGGGATGTTGCGC
Organism: Actinokineospora sp. NPDC051303; assembly: GCF_055586285.1. Lineage (NCBI taxonomy): Bacteria > Bacillati > Actinomycetota > Actinomycetes > Pseudonocardiales > Pseudonocardiaceae > Actinokineospora > Actinokineospora sp. NPDC051303. The sequence continues at coordinate 100,623 of NZ_JBVJIN010000017.1, read as the reverse complement.
AGCGGCAGGTTGTTGCCCGGCTTGATGTCGGCCCGGGGGCCGTTCTCAATCGGGTCGCCCTGGCGCAGCTTGTTCGGCGCGATGATGTAGCGCTTCTCGCCGTCGGCGTAGTGCAGCAGCGCGATGCGCGCCGTGCGGTTGGGGTCGTACTCGATGTGCGCGACCTTGGCGGGCACACCGTCCTTGTCGTTGCGCCGGAAGTCGATGAGACGGTAAGCGCGCTTGTGACCGCCGCCCTTGTGCCGGGTGGTGATCTTGCCGTGCGCGTTGCGCCCGCCCTTGCCGTGCAGGGGACGGATCAGCGACTTCTCCGGCGTCGACCGCGTGATCTCGGCGAAATCCGAGACACTGGCGCCACGACGACCCGGGGTCGTCGGCTTGTACTTGCGGATGCCCATGTTTGCTCAGTCCCTTACGCGGCCGGGCCGCCGAAGATCTCGATCGGCTTGCTCTCGGCGGACAGCGTCACGATTGCCCGCTTGGTGTCCTTGCGCTTGCCGTACCCGGTGCGGGTGCGCTTGCGCTTGCCGTTGCGGTTGAGCGTGTTCACGCTCACCACCTTGACGCCGAAGACCTTCTCGACCGCGATCTTGATCTGGGTCTTGTTGGCGTCCGGCGACACCAGGAACGTGTACTTGTTCTCTTCGAGCAGCCCGTAGGACTTCTCGGAGATCACCGGCGCGAGCAGGATGTCGCGGGGATCGGGGATCACTTGTCCTCCTCGGAGTTCGCCTCGGCGACCTCGGCCGACGACGCGCGCGCCTTGGCGGCCTTGACCGGGCGGCTCAGGAAGGCGTCCAGCGCCGCCTTGGTGAACACCACGTCGTCGTTGACCAGCACGTCGTAGGTGTTGAGCTGGTCGGGCGCGATGACGTGCACGTTCGTCAGGTTGCGCACCGACACCCAGGCGACGTCCTCGTCCCGGGTCAGCACGACCAGCAGGCGCTTGGCGTCGCTGAGCGACTCCAGCAGCAGGCGGGCGGTCTTGGTCGAGGGCTTGTCGCCGTCGACCAGGCCGGTCACCACGTGGACCTGGCCAGCGCGGGCCCGGTCGGAGAGGGCGCCACGCAGGGCGGCGGCCTTCATCTTCTTCGGGGTCCGCTGCGCGTAGTCGCGCGGCTGGGGACCGTGCACGACGCCGCCGCCGACGAACTGCGGCGCGCGGGTCGAGCCCTGGCGGGCGCGGCCGGTGCCCTTCTGGCGGTACGGCTTCTTGCCGCCACCGGCGACCTCGCCGCGGGTCTTGGTCGAGTGCGTGCCCTGGCGGGCCGCGGCCATCTGCGCCACGACGACCTGGTGCATCAGCGGCACGTTGGCCTGCACATCGAAGATCTCGCCGGGCAGCTCGACGGTGCCGTCGGTCTTGCCCTCGGGGGTCTTGATCTCAACGCTGGTCATCTCAGGCACCGCCCTTCGCAGCGGTCTTGAGGAACACCAGGCCGCCCTTGGGTCCGGGAACCGCGCCCTTGATCAGGATGAGGCCGGACTCGGCGTCGATCTGGTGCACCTTGAGGTTCTGGGTGGTCACCCGGACGTTGCCCATCCGACCGGCCATCCGCAGGCCCTTGAAGACCCGGCCCGGGGTGGCGCAGCCGCCGATGGAACCCGGCGAGCGGTGCTTGCGCTGGGTGCCGTGCGAGGCGCCGAGGCCCTTGAAGCCGTGGCGCTTCATGACACCCGCGGTGCCCTTGCCCTTGGTGGTGCCGGTCGCGTCGATGACCTGGCCAGCCTCGAACACCTCGACGGTGATCTCCTGGCCGACCTCGTAGCTCGCCGCGTCGCTGGTGCGCAGTTCCGCGAGGACGCGCCGGGGGGTGACACCGGCCTTGGTGAAGTGCCCGGCCTCGGGCTTGTTCACCTTGCGCGGGTCGATCGCGCCGAACGCCAACTGGACCGCGGTGTAGCCGTCGGTCTCCGCGTTGCGCACCTGCGTGACCACATTGGGCCCCGCCTTGACGACGGTCACCGGAACGACCCGGTTGTTCTCGTCGAAGACCTGGGTCATCCCGAGCTTGGTGCCCAGGATTCCCTTCATCTGCCTGTCAGACATGGCTCTATTTACTCTCCGCCGCTCTTCGCCGCACGCTTACTGGATGTTGACGTCGACACTCGCCGGGAGGTCGATGCGCATGAGCGCGTCGACCGTCTTCGGCGTCGGGTCGAGGATGTCGATCAGACGCTTGTGCGTACGCATCTCGAAGTGCTCGCGCGAGTCCTTGTACTTGTGCGGCGAGCGAATGACGCAGTAGACGTTCTTCTCCGTGGGCAGCGGCACTGGCCCGACGACCCGCGCGCCAGTGCGCGTCACGGTCTCCACGATCTTCCGCGCGGACGCGTCGATCGCCTCGTGGTCGTAAGCCTTGAGCCGGATGCGGATCTTTTGTCCCGCCATGATGGCTTGCCGTTCCTCTTCTCGTTGCGATCCTCGGCGGACCTCTTAGGCCGATGCCGCGCCGCGTCCCTGTTCAGAAGTCAATCCTTGTCGGAAAGCCCGGCCCTTCCGGTCCACGCGGTCGGGCGTGTCGCGCCCGCTTCGCATACCGGTCCCTGGGAACTGTCCGAGTCCCGGAGGACTCGGGCACCGCGAGGGACGAGCCGTGCATTATCCGAAGGGCCCTAGGTGGCCCCGGCACTCGTGCGGGGGCGGCCGGTGAAACCCAACCGGCCGCCCCGCGACGAGCAACCCATAAAGGATGCCACACCGGGGTGTGACCATCCAAATCGGGGTGGCCGAACGAGTTCGACCACCCCGAAAAGGCACTACTTGAGGATCTTCGTGACCTGACCCGCGCCGACGGTCCGGCCGCCCTCGCGGATCGCGAACCGCAGACCCTCGTCCATCGCGATGGGCTGGATGAGCTGGACGGTCATCGCGGTGTTGTCGCCCGGCATGACCATCTCGGTGCCCTCGGGAAGGGTGACGACACCGGTGACGTCCGTGGTCCGGAAGTAGAACTGCGGGCGGTAGTTGTTGAAGAACGGGGTGTGCCGACCGCCCTCGTCCTTGCTCAGGATGACGGCCTGAGCCTCGAACTCGGTGTGCGGGGTGGTGGTGCCCGGCTTCACGATGACCTGGCCGCGCTCGATGTCCTCGCGCTTGATGCCGCGGAGCAGGAGGCCGACGTTGTCGCCAGCCTGGCCCTGGTCGAGCAGCTTGCGGAACATCTCGACACCGGTGACGGTGGTCTTCTGCGCCTTCTCGCGGATGCCGACGATCTCGACTTCCTCGTTGACGTTGATGATGCCGCGCTCGATCCGGCCGGTCGCGACGGTGCCGCGGCCGGTGATCGTGAAGACGTCCTCGACGGGCATGAGGAACGGCTTCTCGGTCTCCCGCTCGGGCTCCGGGATGCTCTCGTCCACCGCGTCCATCAGCTCGATCAGGCGGGCGCCCCACTCGGCGTCGCCCTCAAGGGCCTTGAGCGCGGAGACCCGCACGACCGGCAGGTCGTCGCCGGGGAAGTCCTGAGCCGACAGCAGCTCGCGGACCTCCAGCTCGACCAGTTCGAGGATCTCCTCGTCGTCGACCATGTCGGACTTGTTCAGCGCCACCACGATGTAGGGCACGCCGACCTGGCGGGCCAGCAGCACGTGCTCACGCGTCTGCGGCATCGGACCGTCGGTAGCCGCGACCACGAGGATCGCGCCGTCCATCTGCGCCGCGCCCGTGATCATGTTCTTCACGTAGTCGGCGTGACCGGGGCAGTCGACGTGCGCGTAGTGGCGCTTCTCCGTCTGGTACTCGATGTGCGCGATGGAAATCGTGATACCGCGCTGCTTCTCCTCCGGCGCCTTGTCGATCTCGTCGAACGGCGTGAAGGGGTTCAGGTCGGGGTACTTGTCGTGCAGGACCTTCGAGATCGCCGCGGTCAGCGTGGTCTTTCCGTGGTCGATGTGACCGATGGTCCCGATGTTGACGTGCGGCTTGGTCCGCTCGAACTTCGCCTTCGCCACTTGATGTCCTCCTGGACTTGTACTTTCCGCCTGACCGAAGGGGTTTTCGGATGGCGGCTTCAGGGTCGAATGTGCGGACCCCGGGGAGTCCCCCGGAGAGCCCGCACTACTGTGCGGTGCTCCGGTTAGGGGTTACTCCCCCGTAGCCTTTGCGATGATCTCCTTCGCGACGCCCGCGGGGACCTCGGCGTAGGAGTCGAACACCATCGAGTAGTTGGCGCGGCCCTGGGTCTTCGACCGCAGGTCGCCCACATACCCGAACATCTCCGACAGCGGAACCAGCGCCTTGACGACGCGGGCGCCACTGCGCTCCTCCATGGCCTGGATCTGGCCGCGGCGGGAGTTCAGGTCGCCGATGACCTCGCCCATGTAGTCCTCGGGCGTGGTCACCTCGACCGCCATCATCGGCTCCAGCAGCACGGGGCTCGCCTTGCGGGCGGCTTCCTTGAGCGCCATGGAACCGGCGACCTTGAACGCCATCTCGGACGAGTCGACCTCGTGGTACGCGCCGTCCAACAGGGTCAGCTTGAGCCCGACAAGCGGGTAACCGGCCAGCACACCGTACTGCATGGCGTCCTGCGCGCCCGCGTCCACCGACGGGATGTACTCCCGGGGAACGCGGCCACCGGTGACCTTGTTGTCGAACTCGTAGAGCGCGCCGTCCGTGGTGGCCAGCGGCTCCAGCTTGATGATCACCTTCGCGAACTGGCCGGAGCCACCGGTCTGCTTCTTGTGGACGTAGTCGAGCTTGTCCACCGTCTTGCGGATCGTCTCGCGGTAGGCGACCTGGGGCTTGCCGATGTTCGCCTCGACCTTGAACTCGCGGCGCATCCGGTCGACCAGGATGTCCAGGTGCAACTCGCCCATGCCAGCGATGATCGTCTGGCCGGTCTCGTCGTCCTGGTTGACCTTGAAGGTCGGGTCTTCCTCGGCGAGCTTCTGGATCGCGGTGCCCAGCTTCTCCTGGTCGGCCTTGGTCTTCGGCTCGATCGCGACCTGGATGACCGGGTCGGGGAACGTCATCGACTCAAGGACGATCGGGTGGGCCGGGTCGGACAGGGTCTCACCGGTGGTGGTGTCCTTGAGGCCGATGACCGCGTAGATGTGGCCCGCGATGGCCTCGTCGACCGGGTTCTCCTTGTTGGCGTGCATCTGGAAGAGCTTCCCGATGCGCTCCTTGCGGTCCTTGGTCGAGTTGATGACCTGGGACCCGGAGGCGACCCGGCCCGAGTAGACCCGGACGTAGGTCAGCTTGCCGAAGAACGGGTGCACGGCGATCTTGAACGCCAGGCCGGAGAACGGCTCCTCGGTGTTCGGCGCGCGCTTGACGACGGTCTCGCCGTCCTGCAGCGTGCCCTCGACCGGCGGCACGTCCAGCGGCGACGGCAGGTAGTCGATCACGGCGTCGAGCATGGGCTGGACGCCCTTGTTCTTGAACGCCGAGCCGCACAGCACCGGGTACGCGGAGCGGTTCGTCACGATCTTGCGGATGCCCGCCTTGATCTGCTCGACGGACAGCTCCTCGCCACCGAGGTAGAGCTCCATGAGCTCGTCGTCGGTCTCGGCGACGGCCTCGATCAGCGCCTCGCGGTACTCGGCGGCCTTGTCGGCGAGGTCGGCCGGGATCTCCTCGACCGCGTAGTCCTCGCCCTTCTTGACCTCGCCGCGCCAGGTCAGCGCGCGCATCTCCACCAGGTCCACGACACCGATGAAGTCGTTCTCGCTGCCGATCGGGAGCTGGATGGGCAGCGGCTTGGCGCCCAGGCGCTCGGAGATCGTGCGCACGGTGAAGTAGAAGTCCGCGCCCAGCTTGTCCATCTTGTTGACGAAGCAGATACGCGGGACGTCGTACTTGGTGGCCTGCCGCCACACCTGCTCGGACTGGGGCTCGACGCCTTCCTTGCCGTCGAAGACCGCGACGGCGCCGTCGAGCACCCGCAGCGACCGCTCCACCTCGACGGTGAAGTCGACGTGCCCGGGGGTGTCGATGATGTTGATCTGGTGGTTCTTCCAGAAGCAGGTCGTCGCGGCGGACGTGATCGTGATGCCGCGCTCCTGCTCCTGCTCCATCCAGTCCATGACCGCGGCGCCGTCGTGCACCTCGCCGATCTTGTAGCTGATCCCCGTGTAGAAGAGAATCCGCTCGGTCGTCGTGGTCTTGCCCGCGTCGATGTGGGCCATGATCCCGATGTTGCGGACCTTGGCCAGGTCGGTCAGCACGTCGAGTGCCACGGGTTCTTCCCCTGTCCTTGATGCAGCTACGGCGCCGCTGGAACCCCGACCGGGCGGCCGGAGCCGGTTGTCACCAGCGGTAGTGGGCGAAGGCCTTGTTGGACTCGGCCATCTTGTGGGTGTCCTCGCGGCGCTTGACGCTCGCGCCAAGGCCGTTGGACGCGTCGAGCAGCTCGTTCATGAGGCGCTCGATCATGGTCTTCTCGCGGCGCGCCTGGGAGAAGGAGACCAGCCAGCGCAGCGCCAGGGTGGTGGAGCGGCCCGGCTTGACCTCGATCGGCACCTGGTAGGTGGCGCCACCAACGCGGCGGCTCTTCACCTCGATGGTGGGCTTCACGTTGTCGAGCGCGCGCTTGAGCGTGACGACCGGGTCGGTGCCGGTCTTGTCGCGAGCGCCTTCGAGGGCGCCGTAGACGATCCGCTCGGCGACGGAGCGCTTGCCGTCCTTGAGCACCTTGTTGATCAGCTGGGTGACCAGCGGCGAGCTGTACACCGGGTCGGAGATCAGCGGCCGCTTCGGGGCCGGTCCCTTACGGGGCATGTCAGCTCTTCTCCTTCTTCGCGCCGTAGTGGCTGCGGGCCTGCTTGCGGTTCTTCACACCCTGGGTGTCCAGCGAGCCGCGGATGATCTTGTAACGAACACCCGGAAGGTCCTTAACGCGGCCACCGCGGACGAGCACCATGGAGTGCTCCTGCAGGTTGTGACCCTCGCCAGGGATGTACGCCGTGATCTCGATGCCGCTGGTCAGCTTCACGCGAGCGACCTTGCGCAGTGCGGAGTTCGGCTTCTTCGGGGTGGTGGTGTACACGCGGGTGCACACGCCACGCCGCTGCGGGCTCCCCTTGAGAGCCGCAGTCTTCTGCTTGGCGACCTTGTCCTGGCGGCCCTTGCGGACCAGCTGCTGGATCGTGGGCATAGACCGGCTTTCTCTGTTCACTCTCGACGACCACGCGGGCGCCGAAGGCACTGTGTACTTGCGGTTCCTGCTGCTCCACCCGCCCCCCGAGGTCGGGCGTGTCGCCCGGATCGGAGAAACCCGCGTGGGACTGAATCATCCCTGCGGGGTTCGGGAGGAACTCCGACGTGACTGGCAGGAGTCCGGTCACGGACGATCGGATGAACGACCATCAGCGCACGAACCGCGCGGCACAGGCACACGGACCGACCCGACATGGGTCGGGCACGAGTAGCAAAGATACCGTGACCCCGGGGGCGAGGTCAAAACGGGGTGCCCCGAAACGCGCGGGCGGCGCTCCCACGGCTTTCCCGGCCACTGTCGGTATCCGATCGATGCCGTTTCGAGACTCCCGCTCCAGCCCAGAAGAAGGCCCCGCCCGGACACCGGGCGGGGCCTTGTCGCCCGCGTGGCCGTGGGGGGGGGGGCGGGGGGGGGGGGGGGGGGGGGGAAGAACCCCCCCCCCCCCCCCCTAACGCCGCGGCCCCCACCCCCCAACCTGTCCCCGCACCCACAACTCCCCCACCCCCGCCCCCCCCCCCCTCCCCCCCCCCCTCTTCCCCCCCCCCCCCCCCCCCCCCTCCCCCCCCCCCGCCCCCCCCCCCCCCCCCCCCCCCCCCCAGGTCCCGGCCGCCGCGGGCCGGGACGCCTCAGATGCCGCAGCTGGGCGCCGACCAGAACCGGCTCGACCGGTGGTCGACGTGGGTGTGGTCGTTGTGGCCCGGGTAGCCGGGGCCGAGGATGCCGTTGAAGCCGTGGCTGCGCGCCTGCTGCGCCAACCGGCACAGCGAGTGCGGCCCGAAGCCGAGATCGACGGCGTCGCCGTAGAGATGGCGGCTGTCCGACGCCCCGCCGACCGCGTTGTTGCACGCGACGCTGCGGAAGCCGCTGGTCACCCTGATCGACTGGTCGCCGAGGGCGTGCCGCATCGCCTGGAGCTTCCACATCGAGACCAGGGCGTTGAACCTGGCGGTCGATGCCGACACCGCGCCCCCGGACCAGGTGGAGTTGCAGGTGTTCAGCTCGGCGTAGGAAAAGTTCACCGGGGTGCAATCGTCGTCCTGCAGCGCGTAGATCTTGCTGAACGTCGCGGACCCGGCGACCCCGTCCGCGGCGAGGCCGTACGCCTGCTGGAAGCGGGTCACCGCGGCCTTGGTGCCCGGCCCGTAGGCGCCGTCGAGGGCCAGGACGCCGCCGTAGCCGGGGTAGCCGGAGACCCGGATCTGCAACTGCCGCACGTCCTCCCCAGAGGCGCCCTCGGAGAGGGTCCTGCCCCACGTGTAGCAGCCGTCGGCCGACGCCGGGGCCGCGGTGAGGACGAGGACACTGAGGACAGTGGCGGCCAACAGCGGGATGACGGCCAAGAGCCTGCCCAGACGAGCCATGGTGCGCCTCCGAAGGTCAGCGGTGACTGTTCGGAAGCGTTCCGCGCCGACACCCGGAGGGTCAACAATCCCTCGGGCCGATAGGGGTTTAACGCGCTTTCACCCCTAGCTTGAGGTCGCCGCCTCGGCGGTGGTCACTGTGGACGCCGGGGTCGTCCACAGTGAGCCCTAGACGCCAGGAGCCACGACGGTGAGGCCCGCCTCCGCGGCCGCGACCGCCAGCCGCTTGTCATAGGTGACGAACGCGGTGATCGACTTGCCAGAGGCTGCGATGGCATCGGCTGTGGCCACATGGACGGCGTCGAGCGATCGAAGGTTCGGGTCCATGTAGGCGGCAGCGGTGGCGCGCACGACGTCGTTGATCTCGACTCGGTGCAGGTAGCGGAGAACCATCGACACCGAACCGAGCACCCCAGGCTCGCGGCGACGGATAGCGCGGGGGACCTCCACCTCCGCGAGCTTGGAGGTCAGCAGTTGCTTGTCCGACTGGTCCCGCAACCACTCGTTGAGCGCCGCGGACTCGTCTTCCTCGACGACAAGCTTGATTATCGCGCAGCTGTCGAGATAGATCACCAGCGTTCCTCGTCGCGCATAGCGTGCAGGGCCGCGCTGACCGAGTCGCCTTCCACCTTGACCGTGGGCATGGGGATGGGCCCGGTCATCGTCGCAGGGGTGACCCAGCCCGCCTGCACGAGATCATCGATCTCACTGGCCGCGACGGGGATAAGACGGGCGACAGCCTCACCCCTGCTGGTGATCTCCAGGCTCTCACCCCGACGCACACGCTGCACGGTGCCCGCGGTGTCCTGGTTCAGAACGCTGATCGGAACCTGTTCCACGTGCTCATGGTACTAGGTTTTCTAGTAGCAAGGCGTGCCGGGAAAGCCCCGATCGAGTGGTCCCACGGACGCGAAGCGCCCCCAGCCGCGGGGGCTGGGGGCGCTTCGGTGGAGCGGATTTCGGCTTAGCGGTAGTCGCGGCCGAAGTCGTAGTCGTCCAGCGGGACCGCGGCGCCGGTGCCGGTGCCGAACACATCCGGGGTGTAGTAGCCGTCGTCGTAGGACGGGATCGCGTAGGCGGCGACCCGGGCCTCTTCGGTCGGCTGGACCTGGATGTTGCGGTACTTGTTGATGCCCGTGCCAGCCGGGATCAACTTACCGATGATGACGTTCTCCTTCAGGCCAACGAGCTTGTCGCTGCGGCCGTTGATCGCCGCGTCGGTCAGCACGCGGGTCGTCTCCTGGAAGGAGGCGGCCGACAGCCACGAGTCGGTGGCCAGCGACGCCTTGGTGATGCCCATCAGCACCGGGCGGCCCGAGGCGGGCTCGCCGCCGGAGGCGACCACCCTGCGGTTCTCCGCCTCGAACTCGGCGCGCTCGATGAGAGCGCCGGGCAGGAACTCGGCCGCGCCGCTGTCGAGGATCGTGACCCGGCGCAGCATCTGCCGGACGATGACCTCGATGTGCTTGTCGTGGATGGACACACCCTGCGCCCGGTACACCTTCTGGACCTCGTCCACCAGGTGCAGCTGCGCCTCGCGCGGACCCATGACCCGCAGCACCTCGTGCGGGTCCCGGGTGCCCTCCAGCAACTGCTGGCCGACGTTCACGTGGTCGCCGTCAGCCAGCGGGCCGTCCGGAGTCACCGCGAGCCGCTGACGCTTGGACAGCTTCTCGAAGATGATCTCCTCGCTGCCGTCGTCCGGAGTCAGAGTGATCTTCCAGAACCGGTCGCCGTCCTCGATGCGGACGCGGCCGTCGACGTCGGCGATGGGCGCCTTGCCCTTGGGGACGCGGGCCTCGAACAGCTCCTGGACACGCGGCAGACCCGTGGTGATGTCGTCGTTGACGACGCCACCCTGCTGGAAGGTGCGCATGGTGAGCTGGGTGCCCGGCTCACCGATGGACTGCGCGGCCACGATGCCGACGGCCTCGCCGATGTCGACCAGCTGGCCGGTCGCCATCGAGCGGCCGTAGCAGGTGGCGCAGACGCCGACCTGGGCCTCGCAGGTGAGCACGGAGCGCACCTTGACCTTCGACACGCCCGAGGACAGCAGCTTCTCGATCGCCGGGTCGCCGAGGTCGTCGGCCCGGTTCAGGATGACGTTGCCGTCCGCGTCCTTCACGTCGTCGGAGACGCAGCGCGCGTAGACGCTGGTCTCGACGTGCTGGTCGCGCAGGATCTTGCCGTCCGCGGTCGGCTCGCCCAGCGTCATCACGATGCCGCGGGTGGTGCCGCAGTCGACCTCGCGGACGATGACGTCCTGGGAGACGTCCACCAGACGACGGGTCAGGTAACCCGAGTCGGCGGTGCGCAGCGCGGTGTCGGCCAGACCCTTGCGGGCGCCGTGCGTGGCGATGAAGTACTCCAGCACCGACAGGCCCTCGCGGAAATTGGACTTGATCGGCCGCGGGATGAACTCGCCGCGCGGGTTGGTGACCAGGCCGTTCATGCCCGCGAGCTGACGGATCTGGGTCATGTTGCCCGCCGCGCCCGACTTCACGATCGTCGGGATCGGGTTCTCGTCCGGGAAGTTCTCCTCCATGGCGCGCGCGACGTCTTCGGTCGCGTTGCTCCACACCTTGACGAGTTCGTTGTTCCGCTCGGTCGAGGAGAGCTGGCCACGCTGGTAGCGCTTCTCGACCGTGTCGGCCTTCTTCTCGTACTCGTCAAGGATGCCCTGCTTGGCGGGCGGCACGACGACGTCGGAGATCGCGATGGTGACACCCGAGCGGGTGGCCCAGTAGAAGCCCGCGTCCTTGAGCTTGTCCAGGGTCCGCGCCACGGTCACCATCGGGTACCGCTCGGCGAGGTCGTTCACGACCGCGGCCTGCCGCTTCTTGGGCATCGGCTCGTTCATGAACGGGTAGTCCGGCGGGAGCAGCTCGTTGAACAGCACCCGGCCCAGGGTGGTCTCGGCCAGCCACGGCTGGCCGGGGCTCCAGTCCTCCGGCTGCATCCCGGGACCGGGGTTGCGGTCGGCGATGCGGATCTTCACCAGCGACTGGAGGCCGATGACCTTGCGGTCGAAGGCCATGATCGCCTCGGCGGGCGAGGAGAACGCCAGCCCGGCGCCCAGCCCGTCCTCCTTGAGGCGGGTCAGGTGGTAGATGCCGGTCACCATGTCCAGACGCGGCATGGCCAGCGGGCGGCCGGACGCCGGGGACAGGATGTTGTTCGAGGACAGCATCAGGATGCGGGCCTCGGCCTGCGCCTCGGCCGACAGCGGCAGGTGGACCGCCATCTGGTCGCCGTCGAAGTCGGCGTTGAACGCCTCGCAGACCAGCGGGTGCAGCTGGATGGCCTTGCCTTCCACCAGCTGCGGCTCGAAGGCCTGGATACCGAGGCGGTGCAGGGTGGGCGCGCGGTTGAGCATCACCGGGTGCTCGGTGATGACCTCTTCGAGCACGTCCCACACGGCCGGGCGGGACCGCTCGACCATGCGCTTGGCGGACTTGATGTTCTGCGCGTGGTTGAGGTCGACCAGCCGCTTCATCACGAACGGCTTGAACAGCTCCAGCGCCATCGCCTTGGGCAGGCCGCACTGGTGCAGCTTGAGCTGCGGGCCGACCACGATGACCGAACGGCCGGAGTAGTCGACGCGCTTGCCCAGCAGGTTCTGGCGGAACCGGCCCTGCTTGCCCTTGAGCAGGTCGGACAGCGACTTGAGCGGCCGGTTGCCCGGGCCAGTCACCGGACGGCCGCGGCGGCCGTTGTCGAACAGCGCGTCGACGGCCTCCTGCAGCATCCGCTTCTCGTTGTTGACGATGATCTCGGGCGCGCCGAGGTCGATCAGCCGCTTGAGCCGGTTGTTGCGGTTGATCACCCGGCGGTAGAGGTCGTTCAGGTCCGACGTCGCGAAACGGCCGCCGTCGAGCTGGACCATCGGGCGCAGGTCCGGCGGGATCACCGGCACGCAGTCGAGCACCATGCCCATGGGCGAGTTGCGGGTCGCCTGGAACGCGGCGACGACCTTGAGCCGCTTGAGGGCGCGCAGCTTCTTCTGCCCCTTGCCGCTGCGGATCGTCTCGCGCAGGCTGTCGGCCTCGGCGTCGATGTCGAAGTCACGGGCCAGGGTCTGGATCGCCTCGGCGCCCATCGACCCGGTGAAGTAGTCGCCGTAGCGGTCGATCAGCTCGCGGTAGAGCAGCTCGTCGGCGATGAGCTGCTTGGTGTCGAGCTTGGTGAAGGTGGACCAGATCTCGTCCAGCCGGTCCAGCTCGCGCTGGGCGCGGTCGCGGAGCTGGCGCATCTCCCGCTCGCCGCCCTCCTTGACCTTGCGGCGCACGTCGCTCTTGGCGCCCTCGGCCTCAAGCTGGGCCAGGTCGGCTTCGAGCTTCTGCGCGCGGGCCTCGATGTCGGCGTCGCGCTTGTTCTCGACCTGCTTGCGCTCGACGCCCATCTCCGACTCCAGCGTCGGCAGGTCGTTGTGGCGCAGCTCGGTGTTCACCGTGGTGATGACGTACGCGGCGAAGTAGATGATCTTTTCCAGATCCTTCGGCGCGAGGTCGAGCAGGTAGCCCAGGCGGCTCGGGACGCCCTTGAAGTACCAGATGTGGGTGACCGGGGCGGCCAGCTCGATGTGCCCCATGCGTTCACGCCGCACCTTGGCGCGCGTCACCTCGACGCCACAGCGCTCGCAGATGATGCCCTTGAAGCGGACGCGCTTGTACTTGCCGCAGTAGCACTCCCAGTCCCGGGTGGGGCCGAAGATCTTCTCGCAGAAGAGCCCGTCCTTCTCCGGCTTGAGGGTGCGGTAGTTGATCGTCTCGGGCTTCTTGACCTCGCCGTAGGACCACTGACGGATGTCATCGGCGGTCGCAAGCCCGATCCGGAGCTCATCAAAGAAGTTAACGTCCAGCACGGAGGTTTCCTTCTCCCCTTCTTGGTTACAGCTTGAAATGGGGGATCAGGCCCCCGGCCCGCGCGGACCGGGGGCGGCGAGATCAATTCACGATGTCGTCTACCGAAGCCGACTCGTTGCGGGAGAGGTTGATGCCCAGGTTGGCGGCGGCGCGCTCCAGGTCCTCGTCGTCGCCGTCGCGCATCTCGATGGCGGCGCCGTCGCTGGACAGCACCTCCACGTTCAGGCACAGCGACTGGAGCTCCTTGAGGAGCACCTTGAAGGACTCCGGGATGCCCGGCTCCGGGATGTTCTCGCCCTTGACGATCGCCTCGTAGACCTTGACGCGGCCGAGCACGTCGTCGGACTTGATCGTCAGCAGCTCCTGCAGCGTGTACGCCGCGCCGTAGGCCTGCATGGCCCAGCACTCCATCTCACCGAAGCGCTGGCCACCGAACTGCGCCTTACCGCCGAGCGGCTGCTGGGTGATCATCGAGTACGGGCCGGTGGACCGGGCGTGGATCTTGTCATCGACCAGGTGCAGCAGCTTGAGGATGTACATGTACCCGACCGAGACCGGGTACGGGTACGGCTCGCCGCTGCGGCCGTCGAACAGGGTCGCCTTGCCGTTCTCCTTGACCATGCGCTCGCCGTCCCGGTTGGGCCGGGTCGAGGCGAGCAGGCCGGTCATCTCGTTCTCGCGGACGCCGTCGAACACCGGGGTCGCGGTGTTCGTGTTCGGCTCGACGTCGTAGAGCTCCTCGGGGAGCAACTTCGCCCACTCCGGGTCGCCCTCGATCTTCCAGCCCTGTTTGGCGATCCACCCGAGGTGGGACTCCAGGATCTGGCCGATGTTCATACGACGGGGGACACCGTGGGTGTTGAGCACGACGTCGACGGGCGTCCCGTCCGGCAGGAACGGCATGTCCTCGACGGGCAGGATCTTGCCGATGACGCCCTTGTTGCCGTGGCGGCCCGCGAGCTTGTCACCGTCCTGGATCTTGCGCTTCTGCGCCACGTAGACCCGGACCAGCTCGTTGACGCCCGGGGGCAGCTCGTCCTCGTCCTCGCGGCTGAACACGCGGATGCCGATGACCTTGCCGGTCTCGCCGTGCGGGACCTTGAGCGAGGTGTCGCGGACCTCGCGCGCCTTCTCGCCGAAGATCGCGCGGAGCAGCCGCTCCTCCGGGGTCAGCTCGGTCTCGCCCTTGGGCGTGACCTTGCCGACCAGGATGTCGCCAGCGCCGACCTCGGCGCCGATCCGGATGATGCCGCGCTCGTCCAGGTCGGCCAGGACCTCTTCGGAGACGTTCGGGATGTCCCGGGTGATCTCCTCAGCGCCCAGCTTCGTGTCGCGCGCGTCGATCTCGTGCTCATCGATGTGGATGGAGGTGAGCACGTCGTCCTGCACGAGGCGCTGCGAGACGATGATCGCGTCCTCGTAGTTGTGCCCCTCCCACGGCATGATCGCCACGAGCAGGTTCTTGCCCAGCGCCATCTCGCCGTTCTCGTTGCACGGGCCGTCGGCGATGACCTGACCGGCCTCGACGCGGTCGCCCTCGGAGACGATCGGCTTCTGGTTGATGCAGGTGCCCTGGTTGGACCGGCGGAACTTGTACAGCCCGTAGGTCTGGCGGGTGCCGTCGTCGGCCATCACCGTGATGAAGTCCGCGGACAGCTCCTCGATGACACCGCTCTTGCTGGCCACCACCAGGTCGCCAGCGTCGACCGCGGCGCGCAGCTCCATGCCGGTGCCGACCAGCGGGGCCTCGCTGCGCAGCAGCGGCACCGCCTGCCGCTGCATGTTGGCGCCCATGAGCGCGCGGTTCGCGGCGTCGTGCTCAAGGAAGGGGATCATCGCGGTCGCGACCGAGACCATCTGCCGCGGCGAGACGTCCATGTAGTCCACGTCGAACGGCTCGATCAGCTCGACCTCGCCGCCCTTCTTGCGGACCAGGACGCGCTCCTCGGCGAAGTGGTTCTGGTCGTCCAGCGGCGCGTTGGCCTGCGCGATGACGTGCCGGTCCTCCTCGTCCGCGGTCAGGTAGTCGATCTGGTCGGTGACCTGGCCCTCGACCACCTTGCGGTACGGGGTCTCGATGAACCCGAACGGGTTGACCCGCGCGTAGGACGACAGCGACCCGATCAGGCCGATGTTCGGGCCTTCCGGGGTCTCGATCGGGCACATGCGGCCGTAGTGGCTGTGGTGGACGTCGCGGACCTCCATGCCCGCGCGCTCACGCGAGAGACCGCCGGGGCCCAGCGCCGACAGGCGGCGCTTGTGGGTCAGGCCGTCGACCGGGTTGGTCTGCTGCATGAACTGCGAGAGCTGCGAGGTGCCGAAGAACTCCTTGATCGCCGCCACGACCGGGCGGATGTTGATCAGGGTCTGCGGCGTGATCGCCTCGACGTCCTGGGTGGTCATCCGCTCGCGGACGACGCGCTCCATGCGGGAGAGGCCGACCCGGATCTGGTTCTGGATCAGCTCGCCGACGGTGCGCAGGCGGCGGTTGCCGAAGTGGTCGATGTCGTCCACCTCGACCGGGATGGTGACCGCGTTCTCACCCTCGCCGACCGTCATCTCGGTCTCACCGGCGTGCAGGCGGACCAGGTACTCGATCGTGGTGACGATGTCGTCCTCGGTCAGCACGCCGGTGTCCTTCGGGATGGACAGGCCGAGCTTCTTGTTGGCCTTGTACCGGCCGACCTTGGCCAGGTCGTAGCGCTTGTCCTTGAAGAACAGGTTCTCCAGCAGGGTCTGCGCGGACTCCTTGGTCGGCGGCTCGCCCGGGCGCAGCTTGCGGTAGATGTCGAGCAGCGCCTCGTCGGTGCCCGCGGTGTGGTCCTTCTCCAGGGTCGCCAGCAGCGTCTCGGAGAAGTGGAACCGCTCGCGGATCGCCTCGGTGGTCCAGCCCAGCGCCTTGAGCAGCACGGTGACCGGCTGGCGGCGCTTGCGGTCGATGCGCACGCCGACGGTGTCGCGCTTGTCGACGTCGAACTCCAGCCAGGCGCCCCGGCTCGGGATGACCCGGACGTTGAAGACGTCCTTGTCGGTCGTCTTGTCGATCGCGGTGTCGAAGTAGACGCCCGGCGAGCGCACCAGCTGCGACACCACGACGCGCTCGGTGCCGTTGATGATGAAGGTGCCCTTGTTGGTCATGACCGGGAAGTCGCCCATGAACACCGTCTGGCTCTTGATCTCGCCGGTGGTGTTGTTGGTGAACTCGGCCGTGACGAACAGCGGCGCCGCGTACGTCATGTCCTTGTCCTTGCACTCCTCGACGGAGGCCTTGACCTCGTCGAAGCGCGGGTCGGAGAAGGACAGGGACATGGAACCGGAGAAGTCCTCGATCGGGGAGATCTCGTTCAGGACTTCTTCGAGGCCACCGACGGGGCTCTCGTCACCGGCGTCGACGCGGCGCTGGAACCACGCCTCGTTGCCGGTGAACCACTCGAACGACTGAATCTGCAGATCCAGCAGATTGGGCGTGCCCAGAGGTTCACGGATCTTCGCGAACGAGACCCGTCGGGGAGCGCCCGGGATTCCAGAGTTCGAAGCAGTGGAGTTGGTCGCAGCAGTGGCCTTGGTCGCGCGGGAGACTGCCAAGATGCGTCCTTCCAGGACTATGAGCGGTTGACAGCCGCGCTAGCAAGAGTTAACGCGCCTGTCAAGGGTGCCGTGGTGCCCAACATCCTAGCTCTTGGCAAAGGGCGTGCGGGAAGTGGGCAGCGCAAAGGGGCAGTCTAGCCACTAAATGGGCGACTGTCGAGGCCCGCCGCTCAATCGGTCCTCCCGCTCAGTACGTGCTGGGTTACAGCGTGACCCCGCCCGGTCCCTGAGTCAAGATGCCACGCCAACCAGACCACTTTTGCAGCAGTGTGCGCTCACTCACGAACCTACGCTTGACCTGGGGAAACGCAACTGCTAGCAGGCCTTGTGGTCAGCAGGTGGCCGGGTCGTTGCCCGCGGGCAGCGGCTGGTTGAGCATGTCGAAGTCGGTGATCTTCCAGACACCGTCCTGGCGCTCGGCGCGGATGCCGAACTGGGCTCCGCTGGCCGAGGTCTGGTCCTGGTCGGTGCGCGTGGTCGTCTGGTCCACGAAGACCAACAGATCGGCCTGGTCGCCGTCGAGCCGCTGCACGCCCAGCTCGCGGACCTTGGTCGTCAGGACCAGCTTCTGCTGCGGGGCGAGCTCCTTGAGCTGGCCGAAAAGCTTGTCGTACTCGCAGACCGCCTTGCCCGCGAAGCTCTCCCGGACGGCCTTGGCGGTGGCTTCGAGGTCGGTGTGGTTGTAGGACAGCGCGCTCTCCACGGCCCCGCGCAGCTTGCCGGTGATCTCACTGGTGGCCGCCGGGTCTATGATCGCCCGGTTCCCCGCGTCGGCCCCGGCGGTGAGCGAGTCGGCCTCGCCCTTGAACCAGAACGCGGCGCCCGCCAGGACCACCGCCAGCACGCCCAGGGCGATGGCCAGGTTGAACCCCCGGGACCGGGCCCGAGCGGCCTTCTCCGCCGCGGTCGGCTCCGCCTCGGCGGCGCGCCTGCGGCCGCCGGAGCCACGCTCGACGGTGCTCATGTACTCCGGCACCGCCGAGCCCTGGGCACGGCGCTTACCGGCAGGCCGTGAGCCCGCGCCGCTCTCCTGCTTGCCCGCGCCGCCCTGGCTGCCTGCCGTGCCGTTCGCGCCGACGGCCGCCTGCTTGGGGCGCGGCGACGGCCGGGGCGTCGGCCTCGGCGTCGGGCGCGGCGGCGCGGGGATCTCCGGGGCCGCGGCGGCGAGGCCGGGACGGGGCGGGAGCTTCGCGGGCTTGTCGGCGGTGTCCGCCTGCCCGGTCTTGGCGGTGCTCCCCGCGCGCGTGCCTGCCTTGTCCGCGCCGGACGTGCCCGCGGCGGTCTTGTCGGCGCTCGCCTTGGCAGGGGCGGTCTTGCCAGCGTTTGTGTCGTTGGGAGCGGTCTTACCGGCGCTTGTCTGGTCGGTGAGAGCGGTGTCGCCGGTGGTGGGCGCGGCTGGGTCGGCGGGGCCAGCGGGCTTGCGCAGACCCGCCACCTTGGGGCGGCGGGCGTGCTGGGCGGCCGGGCGGCGACGGGACGGAGGCGTGGGCACTGCGGGGGTCCTCTCGGCTATCCGGCGGGCGTGAAGGGCACGTAACCGAGCCCGCTGAGCTTCCATCCGGTGTCCGTGCGATCCAGGGACGCCCGGATGCGCTGGAACTTCTGGTAGGCGGGCTTGCCCTCGGGGGCCACGTCGATCCGGATCGCGGCGATGACCTCGGCCTTGCCCTCACGGTCCTGGAGGGTGATGACGGCGGTCTTGAGGACGGTGGCCGTGGTGACCGTCTTGGCCTGCTCGATGGTGGTCTTGGTGGCCGCTCGGCGGCTGTTCACCTCGTCCAGCAGCGGGCCGGTCGCGGTGGCGGCCCAGCGGTCGAAGTCTTCGTCGACCTTGTGGAAGTCGAGGCTGTTGAAGGTCACGATGCCCGCGCTGGCGACCCGGGCGACCTCGTCGCGCATCCGGGCCAGCTCCAGGTCGCCGTCGCGCGCGGCGCGCGCCCAGGCGATCCCGAACCACGCCGCGAACCCCCCGGCGACGACCGCCAGCACCATAGCGACCACCACGAACGGATTGGGCCCCGGCCGCCTGCCCGCGCCCCCGGCGGCGCCTGCGTCGGCGCCATCGTCGCCATTGCCCGCGCCACCGTCGTCAGCCCCGTCCGCGCCACCGGCATCCTCGACGCTGTCAGCGTCGCCGTCATCCTCGGCGCGATCAGCGTCGCTGGCATCTTTGGCACCACTGGCGTCACCGGCACCGTCCGCGTCACCAGCGCTGGTGGTGTCTTCGGCACCGGCAGCGCTCTCCGCTGGACTGGCGTCACGCGCGCCACCGGCGCTCTCCGCGTTCCCAGCGCCACCAACCGTCGCACCAGCGGAGCCGCGGGAATCGTCGACGTCCTCCGCGCTGGTGCCACCACCGTCGCGCTCAGCGCCATTGGCGTCGGCGGCGTCAGGAGTGCCAGCGTCGGCCGCGTCCTCGGCGCTGTGGGGGGCGTCCGGGCTGTCGGCGGGGCGGGGCGGGGTCACCGAAGACTCCGGTGGCTCTTCAGTGTCCGTGGTGGTCATGGCGCTCCAGGGTAGACCGTGCGTAGTCAGGTGCGTGTTTGCCGGTCAGCGGGGCAGGCCGAGCAGGTCGGCGAGGCCGGTCCGGCCTGGGACGCCGGGCGCGCCGACAGTGCCGGGGACACGCGCGAAGTCGGCAAGCTGCTCCTGGGGGCGGCTCTGGGCCGCGGCCAGTTCCTCGGGGGTCGGCTCGACCGGTCTGCCGCCGACCGGGGCGTTCTGGGAGCCGCGGACGTTGATCGGGCTGCCGACCGGCTCGGCGCAGTAGGCCCGCTCGTTCACCGGAGTCGGGTCGGTCTCGTCGCCGTCGCGGCGGGGCGTGCCCTCGTAGCCCCTGGTGCAGCTGGGCGGGTCGAACAGGTTCAGCGCGAGGCCCAGGTGCGCGGTGCCGTCGCCGGGGACCACGGTTTTCGGGCCGACCGCCAGGACCGGGTAGGCCACCAGCGCCAGTTCGAGCCCATCGGTGCGGGCCAGCAGGATGTTCGAGGTGGTCAGCAGGTTCGCCAGCACCACGCCGATGCCTTGGCCGGACTCGCGCAGCAGGCCGGTCACGGCGTCGGCCGCGCCGGGGGTGGCGGCGATGAGGGTGCGGATGTCCTGGTCGGAGCCGCGCAGTTGCTGGGCGAGCAGCCGGAGGTCGCCCGCGAACGAGGTGATGTTGCCCGCCTGGGCGGCCTGGGTGTCGAGCACGACGCCGCCGTCTTCGATCAGTTTGATGGTCTGCGGCAGGTTGTCGCGGGCGGCCTTGGTGAACTCGCCGGTGGTGTCGAGCAGGGCCTGGAGGTCGGGGCCGGTTCCGGAGAACGCCTTGTCCAACTCGTCCACGACAGTGCGCAGGGACTCGGTCGGTACCGAGTTGGCGAGAGCGTCTAGATCGCGGATTACCGCGTCGGTGCTGACTGGGGTCTTAGTGCGGTCGGCGGGGATTACCGAGCCCTCGGTAAGCGTGGGACCGCCCTCGGCGCGGGGACGCAGGTCCACGAACTGCTCGCCGACCGCCGACCGGTTGGCGATGACGGCGTCGAGGTCGGCGGGGATGGCGGGCGCGGCGGGGTCGATGTCGAGGTCGACGTCCATGCCCGCGCGGGTCAGCCGGATCTCGCCGACCCGGCCGACGTTCACGCCGCGGTAGGTGACCTCGGCGTTGGTGAAGATGCCGCCGGACTCGACCAGCCGCAGCGTCACCCGGTAGCCGTCCGCGCCGAACGCGCGGCCGAGGTCGGTGAACCGGACGGCCGCGTAGCCGACCGTGAGGACGGCGATCACCAGGAACGCGATCAGCTGGCGGCGGACTCGCTGGGTGAGCATCAGGCGCCGCCTCCCAGGAGCACGTCGAAGACACTGTCCAAGCCCGACAGCGGACCGGTGGCGCCCGTTAGCGGGGTAGGGGGCGCGTCGAGGGCGGGCAGCGGCAACGGAACTGGCAGCGGCGCGGTGTTCGGCGGCCCGTCCTGGCCGCCGGTGACGTCGCCGATGATCGGGACGTCCTGGAGTGGGTTCTGCCTGCTGCGGGACAGGTTGTCCACGACGGTTTGCAGGTTCAGGTCGAGCTTGGCGTAGATGTTGAAGTAGTCGCCCTTGGCGCCCTTGGCCGCCTCGTCGGTGAACGGGAAGGTGACCAGCAGCTCCAGCGACTTGGGCAGGTTCTCCCCCGCCTCGCCGAGCTTGCGCAGCGTCGGGGTCAGCGCCTTGAGGTCCGCCACCAGGTCTTCCTGGCTCCGGTTGACCGTGTCTACCGCGACGCCGGAAAGCGCGTCGAGGCTGCGCAGCATGGTCACGAGCTGCGTGCGCTGGTCGGCGAGCACCTTGAGGCCGGGGCCGATGCCGTCCACCACGCCCGCGATCTCGTCCCGCTGGTCGTTGAGGGTGCTGGCGAGGCGGTTGAGGCCGTCGAGTGCGCGGGTGATGTCGGCCTTGCCCTCGTCCAGCGTGGTGACCATGGTGTCGACGTTGTCCAGCAGGGCGCGGATGTCGGTTTCCCGGCCCTCCACGGCGGCGTTCAGCTCCCGGGTGATGCTCCGCAGCTGCTCGACGCCGCCGCCGTTGAGCAGCAGGGACAGCGCGCCGAGCACTTCCTCGACCTCGGTGTTGCGGTTGGTGCGGTCGATCGGGATCAGCGCGCCGTCAGTGAGCCGTCCCTGGGCCTGACCGGCGGGCGGCGGGCTCAGCTCGATGTACTTCTCGCCAAGCAGGCTGGACTGCCGGACCTTGGCGAAAGCGTTTGCGGGCAGCTCGACAGCCTGGTTGACCAGGACGGTCGCCTCGGCGGTCCACCCGTCCTCGGCCAGCCCGATGGCGTCGACGCGGCCCACGGTGACCTCGTTGACCTTCACCCCGGACTGCGGCACGAGGTCGAGCACGTCGCGGAACTGGACCTTCACCGAGTACGGCCGGTCGCCGAGGTCGGCCCCACCGGGCAGCGGCAAGTCGTAGATGCCGGTGAACCCGCAGCCGGACAGGACAAGAGCGCTGGCCGCGATAAGAGGCGCGAGACGGGTCATCACCGGCCACCTCCCTGCGACGCGTAGACCTGACCGGCCAGCGGCAGCGGCAGGCTCGGCAGCTTCCCGTTCCGCAGGCCGTCGATGACCTGCGCGGGCGACTCCAGCGGCACCAGGCCCTGCACGACCGGCGCGAGTTGGTCGCAGAGGTCGGCCAGCGTGGGCGGCAGCGGGGCGGTCGTGCCCTGCCGGACGAGCTTGCACACCGTCACGATCGGCGGCTGGGCCAACTCGTTGAGGTTGGCCCGCGCGTCGAGCGTGCCGGAGGCGGCGTTGTAGCTGTTGACCACGTTGCTCAGCGCCAGCGGCGCGATGTCCAGCGTCTCGGCGAGCGCGGCACGCTGGTCGACCAGCACCTGGGTCACCGTGGCCAGCTTGTCCACATTGGACTTGATTCGGCCCCGGTTGTCGTTGATGAACCGCTGGACCTGGCCCAGCGCGACACTGAGCTGTTCGACCGTCCCGGAGAGGTTGCCGCGCTCGCCCGCCAGGAACTGCGCCGCCTCGGCGAGCTGCTCGTTGAACCGGCGCACCTGGTCGTCGCTCGCGGCGAGCGTGCTGGTGAACTCCTGGAGGTTCCGGACGGTGGCGAACAGGTCGTCGGAGTTGCCCGACAGGGTGCCGCTGAGCTTGCCGAGCTGGGTGACGGTGTCGTTGATGGCCTGGCCGTTGCCGTCGAGGTTCTGCGCGAGGGTGTCGAGCAGGTCCGACAGCGCGCCGTCCTGGTTCGCGCCGTTGGGGCCGAGGGTGGTGCTGACCCGGTTCAGGCTCGCGTAGAGGTCGTCCACCTCCAGCGGCGTCGCGGTGCGCTCGCGCGGGATGACCGCGCCCGCCCGCATCACCTCGCCGCCGGTGTGGGCGGGGGCGAGCTGCACGTACCGGTCAGACACCAGCGACGGCGCGACGATCACGGCCCGCGCGTCGGCTGGCACGTCCACGGTCCGGTCGACCAGCAACTCGACCTCGACCACGTCCCCGCGCGGGGTGACCTTGTCGACCGTGCCGACCTTGACGCCGAGGACGCGCACGTCGTTGTCCGCGTAGAGGCCGACGACGCCGGTGAACACGGCGGTGTACCGCTTGGCGTTGGGCTCGCGCAGCAGCCACCACAGGGCCGTGGCGAGCACCAGGCCGAGCACACAGGCGATGGCGACGACCCGGGCCAGATCCCGACGCGGCTTAGTGGCCAACAAGCTGGTCATGACGGATCTCCCAGACAGCCGGGCTGGTTGAGCGGGCCTAGGGCGGGCGGGAGCAGGCCGCAGACATAGGAGTCGAACCAGCGGCCGGAGCCGAGCGCGTTGTTGAACTGCCGGGCGAACGGGGCGAACTTCCTGATGCCCTCGGCCAGTGCGTCCTGGTTGCGCTGGAGCATCCCGGTGAGCTGGTCGAGGCTGGCCAGCACCGGCCCGAGCTGGGCGTTGTTGTCGGCGACGAGCCCCTGCAACTCCCGGGACAGGTCCCGCGTGCCGGTGAGCAGCGCGGAGATCGCCTGCTTGCGGTTGTTGAGCTCGGCCAGCAAGAGGTTGCCGTCGGACAGCAGCCGGGCGACCTCGGCGTCGCGGTCGGCCAGGGTCTTGCTGATCTGCTTGGTGTTGTTCAGCAGCGTGGCCAGTTCCTGGTCGCGCGAGGAGATCGTGCGCGAGAGCGACTGGAGGCCGGTGAGCGCGCCGCGCACCTCGTCGGGGGTGTCGGCGAAGGTCTGGGAGATCACCTCGAAGCTCTCGGCGAGCCGCGCGGTGTCGACCTCGTCCACGGTCTCGGCCAGGCCGCGGAACGCCTCCAGCACGTCGTAGGGGGCGGCGGTGCGCTCGCGCGGGATGCGGACGGCCGGGTCGAGCACGGCGGAGCCGTCCGGCTCCAGCGCCAGGTACTTCTGCCCCAGCAGCGTCTTGATCTTGATTTCGGCCCGGGTCCGGTCGCCCACCCAGGCGTCTTTGACCTTGAACCGGACCACCACCTTGTCCCGGTCCAGGTCGATGTCGGACACCGCGCCGACCTTGATGCCCGCGATGCGGACCTCGTCGTCGGGCGCGATGCCCGCGGCCTCGCTGAACTCGGCGCTGTAGGTGGTGCCGCCGCCGATGATCGGCAGGTCGTCGGAGTTGACCGCGGCGACCAGCGCCAGCGCGATCGTCAGGATGGTGACAATGCCGATCGGGATCGGGTCGCGGGAGCTGAACGGCTTCATGCCCGGCACCTCTCCTGGCTCGCGGGCAGCAGCGGGATCTCGACCGGCGTGGTGATCAGCCCGGGGATGCCGATCTCGCCGCTCGCCTCGCACAGGTAGAAGTTGAACCAGGAGCCGTAGCCGACCGTGCGGGTCAACGCGGTCGTCTTCTCGGGCAGGAACTGGATGAAGTGCTCCACCAGGTCCTCGTGGTCGTTGAGGGTGTTCGCCAGCCCGCCCAGCGCGGCGATGTCCTGCTTGAGCGGCTCACGGGCCTCTTCGAGCAGGCCGGAGGTCGTCGTGGCCAGGCCGCCGAGCGCGTCGACCGCGTCCCCGATCGGCGCGCGGTCCTCGGCGAGGCCGCTGACGAGCCGCTGGAGCTGCACCACGAGCTGCGAAAGCTGCTCGCCGCGCGCGTTGACGGTGGTGAGCACGCCGTTGAGGTTGCCGATGACCTCGCCGATGACCGCGTCCTTGTCGGCGAGGGTGGTGGTCAGCGACGCGGTGCGCGCGAGCAGCGACTCCACGGTGCCGCCCTCGCCCTGCAAGACCTGGATGATCTCGTACGACAACTTGTTCACGTCGTCGGGCGACAGCGCCTGGAACAGCGGCTTGAACCCGTTGAACAGCTCGGTCAGGTCCAGCGCGGGCCGGGTGCGTTCCAGCGGAATCGTCCCGCCCGGCTCCAGCACGGCGTTCGGGTCGTAGCCCGCGCCCTGGCCGAGCGCGACGTACCGCTGGCCGACCAGGTTGCGGAACTTGATCTGCGCGGTCACCGACGCGGGCAGCCTGCGGTCCGCCGCGACGGAGAAGCGCACCTGCGCGTGCTTGCGGTCGGCGACCGAGACCTCCTCCACCTGCCCGACCCGCACGCCCGCGATCCGCACGTCGTCGCCGGGCAGCAGCAGCGTGGCGTCGGAGAACCGCGCGGTGTAGGTGTTCGTGGCGCTGAGGTCGACGTTGGCGATGCTGATGGCCAGCACCCCGGTCGCGGCGACCGTGAGCACCATGAACAGGCCCAGCTTGACCAGCGGCGCGGCGATACCCCTCATTTGAAGCCCACCTCCGTCCCGCGCAACGCCGGGCCGAGCAGCAGCGTGCTCCACCCGGGCACCTGCTCGGGGGCGACGCCCAGGCCCGGGGCGAGCAGTTGGGCGACGAACGCGGCCTCCTGCGGCGAGTTCGGCAGGCCCAGCCCGTCACCGCCCGCCGAGGCCGGGCTGGTGGACCCGGGTGGCAGGACGCCATCGGAGATCGAGCGGGCGGGCGGCGGGTTCGACGCGCCGTCGCCCAGCGGCCCGTCCGGCGGGGACTGCGGGAACGGCGTCGGGAACTGGGTGAGGTCGTAACAGCGCGGGCCGCGGTCTTCGGCGTACCGCGGCTCGTCCACCCCGGGCCGGTACGGGCCGCGGTTGGTGGTGACCTCCAGCGTGACGTGCAGACCGGGCTGGTCGGTGCCCTTGCCGAACACCCGGTCCAGCGCGGGCACGTTCTCGGCCATCATCCGCAGCAGGCACGGGTACTCCGGCGAGTACCGGGCCAGCGTCTCCAGCGTCGGGCGCGACGAGTCGGCGAGCCGGATCAGGTTGTCCCGGTTGACCAGCAGGAACGACTCCAGGTCGCGCGCGGCGGTGGTGGTCGTGGCGAACAGGACGTCGAGGTTGGCGCGCTGCTCGGCGACGGTTCGCGAGGTGACCGTGAGGTCGGTGAGGGCGGCGACCAGGTCGGGCGCTGCCTCGCTGTAGACGTCGCTGACCTCGGCCAGTGAGCGCAGGTCTTCCCGCAGCTTCGGTAAGTGCGGATTCAGCTCGCCGACAAGCTGCCCTAGATCCGACAGCGTCTGGCCAAGCGCCTCGCCGCGGCCCTGCAACGCGGTGGAGATGGCGGTAAGCGTGCTCGACAGCTTCTGCGGCTGCACCGCCTGCAACACCGGCAGCAGGCTCTCGAACGCCTGCTCCAGCTCCACGGCCCTGGTCGAGGTGTCCTGCCGGATGCGGTCGCCCGCCGACAGCGCGTCCGGCGCGGGGTCCGCCGGGATCACCAGCGCGACATAGCGCTCACCGAACAGCGTCTTGGGCAGGAACCGCGCGGCGACGTTGCGGGGGATGACGTCGATCTTGGCCGGGTCGATCGCCAGGTCGAGTTCGGCGCCCTCGGCGGTCGGGGTGATCCGGCGGACCTCGCCGACGATCAGACCGCGCACTTTCACATCGGAGTGCACCGTGAGCTGGTTGCCCACCTTGTCCGTGGTCAGCGTGACCGACGCGACCGGGGTGAACGCCTTGTTGTACGACGCGATGCTCAGCGCGACCAGGCTGGCGACGGCCGCGACGAACGTCAGGCCGTAGAGCCGCCGCTTGATCACCTTGCCTAAGCCCGTGCTCATCCCGCGATCCTCACCGTTGTGGTCGTGCCCCAGATGGCGAAGCCGATGAAAAAGTTGACGATCGCGACAGTGACGATCGTGGTGCGCACCGCCCGGCCCACGGCCACACCGACGCCAGCGGGGCCGCCGGAGGCGGTGTAACCGTAGTAGCAGTGCGACAAGATGATGATCACCGCGAAGACCAGCACCTTGCCGAACGACCAGAACACGTCCTGCGGCGGCAGGAACAGGTCGAAATAGTGGTCGTAGGTGCCCGCGGACTGCCCGTAGAAGTGCACGGTGATCGTCCGCGACGCCAGGTACGAGGTCAACAACCCGATGATGTAGAGCGGAATCACCGCGATGAACCCGGCGATGATCCGGGTCGTCACCAGGAACGGCAGGCTCGGGACGGCCATGACCTCCAGCGCGTCGATCTCCTCCGAGATCCGCATCGCGCCGAGCTGCGCGGTGAAGCCCGCGCCGACCGTCGCCGACAGCGCCAGCCCGGCGACCAGCGGCGCGATCTCCCGGGTGTTGATGTAGGCCGAAGCGAACCCGGAGAACGCGGCCGTGCCGATCTGGTCGAGCGCCGCGTACCCCTGCATGCCGACCACGACCCCGGTGAACACGGTCAGCCCGACCATCACCCCGACCGTGCCGCCGATGACCGCAAGCGCGCCGCTGCCGAAGCTGACCTCGGCGAGCAGCCGCATGGTCTCGCGGGTGTAGCGGCGCAGCGCGCGCGGAATCCAGGCGATGGCGCGCACGTAGAACGACATCTGGTCGCCCAGCTCGTCCAGGGTCTCCAGCGGCCGTCGGACCGTGCGCCGGGCGGCTCTGCCGATCAGGGCCATGTCAGCTCCCCTTCGCCGGGACGACTTGGAGGTAGACCGCGGTCAGCACGAAGTTCACGAAGAACAGCAGCAGGAACGTGATGACGACCGACTGGTTCACCGCGTCGCCGACCCCCTTCGGACCGCCCTTGGGGTGCAGCCCCCGGTAAGCGGCGACGACCCCGGCGATGAAGCCGAAGATGAGCGCCTTGAGTTCGCTGATCCACAGGTCCGGAAGCTGCGCCAGCGCGGAGAAGCTGGACAGGTACGCGCCGGGCGTGCCGCCTTGCAGGACCACGTTGAAGAAGTAGCCGCCCATCACCCCGACCACGCTGACCAGGCCGTTGAGCAGGACCGCGACCAGCATGGCGGCCAGCACCCTGGGCACGATGAGCCGCTGCACCGGCGAGACGCCCAGCACCGCCATCGCGTCGATCTCCTCGCGGATGGTGCGCGCGCCGATGTCCGCGCAGATCGCCGAGCCGCCCGCGCCAGCCACCAACAGCGCGGTCACCAGCGGCGCCGCCTGCTGGATGATGGCGAGCACGCTGGCCGCGCCGGTGAACGACTGCGCGCCCAGCTGCACGATCAGCGTGCCCAGCTGCAAGGCGATGATCGCGCCGAACGGGATGGCGACCAGCGCGGTCGGCAGGATCGTGACGCTGGCGATGAACCAGCACTGCTGGATGAACTCCCGGGTCTGAAACGGCCGCCGGAAGACGTTCACCAGCACGTCGAGTCCCAGCGCGCACAGCTTGCCGGTTTCCCGCAGCGCGCCCGCGCCGGGGAAACTGGCCTGCTTTGCCGCGCCGGTCGTCACCGCCCGCCTGCCCCCCGCCAGTCCTGCCGGGGCAGCCGCGCGATCTCCTGCGTCTCGTGCAGGCTGCCGCGGAAGCTCGCCGCCGGGGGCCGCCGGTGGGACCGCACGTTGTAGCGGGCGCGTTCGGCGTCGCTGAGCGAGTCGATGATGCCTTCCTGCGCGGCCTCGGGCAGCGTGTGCAGGATCTGCATGACCCGGTCCTTGCGCCTGCGCGCGCCCTGCCGCTCGGGCAGGCCCGGGGTCGGCTCGATCTGCGGGACGACGCCGCGCAGATCCTCCGAGCCCGAGCCGTCGTGGTGCCCCGCGTCGACGTGCGCCTGCTCGGCGGCCATCTGCGCGGCGTCCTTCTCCTCGGACATGCCGATCGGGCCGATGCGGCGGCCGTTGAGGAACTGGTCGACCACGGGCTCGTCGCTGGTCAGCAGCACCTCGCGGGGGCCGAACATGACCAGTTCCTTGCGGAAGAGCATGCCCAGGTTGTCCGGCACGGTGCGGGCCAGATTGATGTTGTGGGTGACGATCAGGATCGTCGCGTCGATCTGCGCGTTCAGGTCGATCAGCAGCTGCGACAGGTACGCGGTGCGGACCGGGTCGAGGCCGGAGTCGGGCTCGTCGCACAGGATGATCTCGGGGTCGAGCACCAGCGCGCGGGCCAGCCCGGCGCGCTTGCGCATACCGCCGGAAATTTCGCCGGGCAGCTTGTGCTCCGCGCCTTGTAGGCCAGTCAGCTCCAGCTTCTCCAGCACGATCCGCTTGATCTCGGCCTCGGACTTCTTGGTGTGCTCCCGCAGCGGGAACGCCACGTTGTCGTAGAGGTCCATCGAGCCGAACAGCGCGCCGTCCTGGAACAGCACCCCGAACAGCTTGCGGGTCTCATACAGCTTGGCTTCGCTGCAGGTCACGATGTCGACGCCGTTGACGACGCACGAGCCGCGGTCGGGCTTGAGCAGGCCGATCATCGACTTGAGGAACACCGACTTGCCGGTGCCCGACGGGCCCAGCATGACCGAGACCTCGCCCGGCGGGAGAGTCAACGTGACGTCCCGCCAGATGGCCTGGTTGCCGAAGGACTTGCTCAGGCCCTCGATGACCACCTCGGCGCCCATCGAACCTCCCGGATGTGCTCGACCGCTACGCGGTGTCAATAGGGGCAACGACTGCGCTCCGCCCTGGTTACTGGCGAAGTTACTGCCGAGTTCGGAAAATACTCGCCACCACTGCGGGATGACCAGCGGGGTTGTGCCTAGAACACAAAAAGGCCCGGCGCACACGGCGCCGGGCCCCTTCGCGGGTACTGCTGAGGTTACTTCACGGTGCTGAGGTTACTTGGCTGTGCTGAGGTTACTTAACCGCGATCTTCGCGCCAGCCGCCTCAAGCTTCTCCTTGGCGGCCTCGGCGGCCTCCTTGGTGACCTTCTCCAGGATCGCCTTCGGAGCGGCCTCGACCAGCTCCTTGGCCTCCTTCAGGCCCAGGCCGGAGACGACCTCGCGGACGACCTTGATGACCTGGATCTTCTTGTCGCCAGCGGCCTCAAGGACCACGTCGAACTCGTCCTGCTCCTCGGCGGCCTCGGCCGGAGCGGCGCCCGGGGCGGCGGCGGCGACGGCGACCGGCGCGGCGGCGGTGACCTCGAAGGTGGTCTCGAACTCCTTGAGGAAGGCCGAGAGCTCCAGGAGAGTCATCTCCTTGAACGCGTCGAGCAGCTCGTCGGTGCTGAGCTTCGCCATGGTGGCGGTTCCTTTCACTAACACACCCGGTCAAACGGGCGCGGTGTACTTCCGGGTGGTTTGTTCAGCTCTCGGCGGCAGCGTCTTCCGCGGGAGCGGCTGGCGCGGCGGCCGCCTTCTTCTCCTGCAGAGCAGCGGCCAGGCGGGCGACCTGCGTGGCGGGCGCGGCGAACAGGCCGGCCGCCTTGCTGAGGTTGCCCTTCATCGCGCCCGCCAGCTTGGCGAGCAGCACCTCACGGCTGTCGAGGTCGGCGATCTGCCCGACCTCTTCGACGGTGAGCGGGCGGCCGTCCATGTAGCCGCCCTTGATGACCAGACCCTTGTTGTCCTTCGCGAAGTCGCGGAGCGCCTTGGCGGCGTCCACCGGCTCACCCTCGACGAAGGCGATCGCGGTGGGCCCGACGAACAGGCTTTCCAGCCCGTCCAGGCCCGCGTCCTCCGCGGCCCGCTTGACCAGGGTGTTCTTCGCGACGCGATAGGTCGTGCCAGTGCCGAGAGCGCGACGCAGCGTGGTGAGCTGGGCCACCGTGAGGCCGGTGTACTCAGTGACGACAGCGGCCGAGCTGTTGCGGAACTTGTCCGCGATCTCGGCGACTGCACCCACCTTTTCAGGCTTCGCCATGGGTCGCCTCCTCTCGTGTGCATGGGATTCGCTGGCACACGCGGGGCCCGGAAACGACGAACGCCCCGGCGCGGACGGCACGGGGCGACTCCACGAAGCGCGCACGGCGGCGCTCTTCGGATGTTTCCTCGTCCTGCCTGCGCGGGCCGCCCACGTTGTGGGCCCTTCGTCTTCCGCCACCGAGGCGGCGGAAGAAACCAGCGGTCTTCGGTAGAACCATCGGCAAGGGTACGCGCCGCTGGCCGCCCACTCCAAATCGGGTGCGGCATGATGGTCTCCGTGGCCGACAACGAGCACCCGGACCGCGACCAGCCGACCCCCGGGCCACCACCGGCCCTCCCACCGCCCGCGGGCCCACCGGCGTCCTGGCAGCCCCCCGCCGGACCGCCGCCCGCGGCCCGGCAGCCCCAGCCCATACCGCCCGTCGACGACGAGCAGTGGCGCCAGTTCCAGGAGTTCCAGCGCTTCCAGGAGTTCCAACGCGCCCAGGGCGGCCTGCCCCAGGGGCCGAGGGACGAGCCCAAGCGACGCCCGCTGTGGCTGCGGGTGCTGCTGGCCAAGTGGTTCCGCCGGATCGTGTTCCTGCTGGTCGTGGTGCTGGCCCTGAGCTGGGCCTACCAGCACTACTTCGGCAACCCGGACGAAGACCTCCCCGCGTCGCAGACCGGCGGCGGCAAGACCGAGCGCACCCTGATCTTCGCCACGAATCCCCGGACCGCGGTGCGCATGGTCTACGACGACATCGCGCACACCGACCCGGTGGCCACCTGCAGGCGCTTCGAGACCCCCGAGGTGGAGCAGCAGTTCGCCAACCACTTCAACGCCCCCGACTGCCCCACAGCGGTCCAGCGCCTGGGCGGCCAGGTCACCAGCCGCACCGACTACTCGAACCCGCGCTTCCCACCCAGCGTCGACCTCACGCCCGGCCCAGACGGCTCCGTCGTGGTCAGCTCGTGCGCGCTGGAAGTCCGCCAGGGCCCTCGGCTGGGCCAGTTCACCGTGCGCCCCATCCCGGAGTCGAAGGGCACCCAGTGGACGATCTCCCGCCACGAAGCCGAGCCGAACCCCTGCCGGTGACCACCTGCCGGGGCCTGGCCATCGGCCCCTGGTGGCACCGCCTGGGTCAGCCTTCGGACTGATTCGGGCCTACCGGCCCCGCTCCTAGCCTTCCGATCATGGACGCACGGGGGTACGAGGGGTTGCAGGTGCTGGTGTTCTTCGTGGGGCTCTACGAAGGGGTGATCCCATTCGTGGCGAAGCTGTTCGACTGGAAGCCGTTCTTGGCGTTCCCGCTGCGGTTGCCCAGTCCAGCCTGGTGGATCGTGTCGGCGGCGACGATCGTGGTCAGCATTGCGCTGCTCGAATTGTTGGACCGAGCGAAGAAGCGGGTTTCCTAGGCAAGCATGTGGGCCGTGTTGGACCCGGCACTACACACCGCGCTGTACGTGAGCGAAACGGGCGGCTGGGCTGCTTGTGGGTGCCGGAGCGCCCCAACACACACCAAGTCCCGCGACGAAGTCATCGCTGGAACAGGGGCCACGGCGATGCTGTCGGCCCCGCGTTGGAGGCGGAGCGGGGCGCGCGGTGAGTGTGACCCGCCCCCACAACGCGCGAAGGCCCCCTCCGGTGGTTCGGAGGGGGCCTTCACCGAGCGGTGGGTCAGGCGTTGGCTTCCTCTTCGAGGAGGTTGCGGAGCCTGGCCGGGTCGACCGGGATGCCGGGGCCCATGGTGGTCGAGAAGGTGACCTTCTTCAGGTAGCGGCCCTTCGCGGCCGAGGGCTTGGCCCGCATGATCTCGTCCAGGGCCGCGGCGTAGTTCTCCACCAGCTTGGCCTGGTCGAAGGAGACCTTGCCGATGACCAGGTGCAGGTTGGCCTGCTTGTCGACCCGGAAGTTGATCTTGCCGCCCTTGATGTCGGCGACGGCCTTGGTGACGTCCGGGGTGACGGTGCCGGTCTTCGGGTTCGGCATCAGGCCGCGCGGGCCGAGGATGCGGGCGATGCGGCCGACCTTGGCCATCTGGTCGGGGGTGGCGATCGCGGCGTCGAAGTCGAGCCAGCCGCCCTGGATGCGTTCGATCAGGTCTTCCGAGCCGACCGCGTCGGCGCCTGCGGCCTCGGCCTCGGCGGCCTTGTCGCCGGTGGCGAAGACGATGACGCGGGCGGTCTTGCCGGTGCCGTGCGGCAGGTTGACGGTGCCGCGGACCATCTGGTCGGCCTTGCGGGGGTCGACGCCGAGGCGGATCGCGACCTCGACGGTCGCGTCCAGCTTCACCTTGGAGGTCTCCTTGGCGAGCTTGGCGGCCTCAAGCGGCGAGTACAGCCGCTCCCGGTCGATCAGCTCGGCGGCCTGACGGTAGGCCTTGCTGCGCTTTGCCATTGCTGTTCCTATCTCCATGTTCGCGCCCGGGTCAGGAAACGAAACCCGGCGCGGCGGATCAGTCGTGGTGCGAGCCAGCGCCTGGCCCTCCCACAGATGCTTGGGGTCGTGCTGGTGGAACTACTCGACCGTGATGCCCATCGAGCGGGCGGTGCCCGCGATGATCTTGGCGGCCTGGTCGACGTCGTTCGCGTTGAGGTCGGCCTTCTTGGTCTCGGCGATCTCGCGCACCTGGTCCCAGGTCACCTTGGCGACCTTGGTCTTGTGCGGCTCCGCGCTGCCCTTGTCCACACCGGCGGCCTTGAGCAGCAGCTTCGCGGCGGGCGGGGTCTTGAGCTTGAAGTCGAACGAGCGGTCTTCGTACACGGAGATCTCGACCGGCACGACGGTGCCGCGCTGCGACTCGGTCGCGGCGTTGTAGGCCTTGCAGAACTCCATGATGTTGACGCCGTGCTGGCCCAGCGCGGGACCCACCGGCGGGGCCGGGTTGGCCATGCCCGCCGTGATCTGCAGCTTGATGATCGCTGCGAGCTTCTTCTTCTTGGGTGGCATTTCCGTGCTTCCTGTTGCTCTCGGTGTTGCGTCACCGATGGCGACGCGATGTCCGCCTCGGGCGAATGGCTGCGCCCGAGACGGCCGCCGGTCCGGCTGGCGGACCGGTCAGATCTTGGAGACCTGGGTGAACGACAGCTCGACCGGGGTCTCCCGGCCGAAGATCGACACCAGGACCTTCAGCTTCTGCCCGTCGGCGTTGACCTCGCTGATCGTCGCGGGCAGGGTCGCGAACGGGCCGTCCATGACGGTGACCGACTCGCCGACCTCGAAGTCCACCTCGACCGACGGGCCGCGGGTCGCCGAGGCGGCCGCGCCCTTGGCCTTGTCCGGCTTGGCTTCCTCGACCTGCGGCAGGAGGAACTTGAGCACGTCGTCGATGGTCAGCGGCGACGGCTTGGACGTGGCGCCGACGAAGCCGGTGACCCCGGGGGTGTTGCGGACCGCGGACCACGAAGCGTCGTTGAGGTCCATCCGGACCAGGATGTAGCCGGGCAGCACCTTGCGCTGCACCTGCTTGCGCTGGCCGTTCTTGATCTCGGTGACCTCTTCGGTCGGCACCTCGACCTGGAAGATGAAGTCCTCCATGTCCAGGGTCTGGATGCGGGTTTCGAGGTTGGTCTTGACCTTGTTCTCGTAACCGGCGTAGGAGTGCACGACGTACCAGTCGCCGGGGGCGGACCGCAGCGCGTCGCGCATCTCGGCCGCCGGGTCGGCGGGCGCCGCATCGATGGGCGGGGCGGCGGCTTGTGAGTCGTCGCTGTCTTCGGAGTCGTCAGAGTCTTCTGAGTCTTCGGAGCCCTGGGCGACCTCGACGGTCTCGGTGCGCTCGCTGTCGCCGTCCGGCTCGGGGGTCGAGACCTCATCGACCTCGTCGTCGGTCAGGCTGGTCAGTTCGCTCCCGGCAGCGCCGTTTTCGGAGGTCACAGTTGGTCTCGCTTCCTTTCGTACATCACGTGTTCAGTCTCATCGACCGGCGCGCCGCAGGCGCGGGCTCAGCCGAACAGCCAGAACACGCCCTTGCCGAGGGCAAGGTCCAGGCCCGCGACCAACGCCACCATGAAGGCCACGAACACCAGCACCACGGCGGTGTAGGTGATCATCTGCTTGCGGGTCGGCCAGATGACCTTGCGCAACTCGGCGACGACCTCGCGGAGGAACCGGGCGATCCGGGCGAAGATCGAGCCCTTGTCGTCCTTGGCGCGGTCGCGGGCCGGAGTGGGGCGGCCCTTGCGGTCCGCGGCGGCGGACTCGGCCTTCGCCGCGGGGGTCTTGGCCGACTTGCCGTCGGCGTCCTTGCGTGCGGCCGGGCGCGCCGTGCCGCGGCGCTCACGCCGGGCAGCGGCGGTGACCGGACGAGAAGGGCGCTCTTGCCCCTCTTCCCGCTCCTTGTCCTCGGCCACGCCATTCCTCCACTCGGTGTGTTCCCACCCGCCCGGCGCGGCGCGAGCCGGACCGGACGTCAAACGCAGGGGCGACAGGAATCGAACCTGCAACCTGCGGTTTTGGAGACCGCTGCTCTGCCAATTGAGCTACACCCCTTCGCGACCCGTCGGCACCGCCTCCGGTCCGCGTCATGGACGCACCTGACCAACCCCACCTTAGCCGCTTTCCGGCTACCGCGAGGATGTCAAGGTCGTTCCAAGCACGAGAGCATACGGCACCGCGCGGACCCCCTCGAAATCGAGCCCCGCGCACCCCGTGTGACCTGCTGGTTCGCCGCGGAACCCGGACGGGAGCCGCGGCGAACCAGCGAGGACCGGCGCGGGCTCAGCCGAGCGAGGCCAGCGCGTCCGCGAGCCGGGACACGCCCTCTTCGATCTGGTCGACCCGCACGCCCGAGTACGCCAGGCGCATGGTCCGCTCGCCGCCGTCGAGCAGGAAGTCGGTGCCCTTGACGAAGGTGACGCCGCGCTCCTCCGCCGCGGGCAGCAGCTTGGCGACGTCGACGCCCTCGGGCAGCTCGACCCACATGAAGTAGCCGCCCTCCGGCGCGGTGAACTTCGCGTCCGGCAGGTGCTTGGCCAGCGCGTCGCACAGCGTCTGGACCCGCTCGGCGAGCGCGGCGTTGACCGTGGCGATGGAGCGCTCCAGGCCGCCGTCGACGCAGAACCGGTGCACGACCGCCTGGGCGAACATGTTCGGCGAGATGTAGGTGTTGGTCGCGCGCACGCGCACCTTCGCCACCAGCTCGGCCGGGCCGACGATGTAGCCCACGCGCACGCCGGGGGCCACGGTCTTGGAGAACGAGCTCGCGTACACGACCCGGCCGCGACCGGAGTCCAGCTCCAGCATGGTCGGCAGCGGCTCACCGGCGAAGCGGATCTGCACGTACGGGTCGTCCTCAAAGATGACGAAGTCGTACTGCTCGGCCAGCTCCAGCAGGCGGGTGCGCTTGGCCAGGCTCAGGGTGTACCCGGCCGGGTTCTGGAAGTTGGGGATGACGTGCGCGAACGTCGGGCGCAGGCCGCCTTCGAGCAGGCCAGCCAGCTCCTCGACGTCGATGCCGTCCACGGCGAGCGACACCGGCCGCACGTCGGCCTCGCGCTGCCGCAGGCCCAGCAGGGTGCGGTCGTAGGTGGGCCGCTCCACGATCACCGGCTGGCCGGGCTTGACCAGCTCGTCGAAGAGGAACGCGTCCGCCTGCATGGAGCCGTTGGTGACCAGCACCTGGTCCTCGGCGACGCCGTGCCGCTCCGCGAGGTACTTGCGCAGCGGGGGGTAGCCGATCGCGGTGCCGTAGCCGAGGGCGCCGCCGGGGTCGTTGGTCAGCGCTGCGTCCGCGGCGGCCTTGAGACCGCTGACGTCGACAATGTCGAGGGACGGGGCGCCACGGGCGAAGGAGATCAGTTCTGATGCCGTCACAGGTGAAATCTAGAGCTTCCGCCCCGCTCCGGTGAGCCCGCCCCCGACCGATCTTGGCGCGCCGGACCTAGGACCGCGGCCGCACCACCGCGACGGCCTTGCCCAGCACGGTCTTGCCATCGAACTTCGCGGTGAGGTCGACCCGCACCGTGCCGTCCGCGCGGATCTCGCCGACCTTGCCGCTCAGCTCCAGCAGCGCGCCCTTGTCGTCGTTCGGGACGACCACCGGCCGGGTGAACCGGGAGTAGTACTCGACCAGCTCCCCCATGCCCCAGTCGGTGACGACCCGCCCGGCCAGCGCCATGGTGAGCATCCCGTGCGCGATGACGTCGGGCAGGCCGACCTCGCGGGCGAACGCCTCGTTCCAGTGGATGGGGTTGAAGTCGAGCGCGGCGCCCGCGTACCGGACCAGGTCGGCGCGGGTGACGCGCACGTCCAGCGGCGGCAGGGCGGCGCCGACCTTGATCCCAGTCGTGGCGTCGGCGATCTCGGTGCTCCCGGTGCTCTCGGTCATGCCTCGCCCTCCTCGGCGTCGCGCACCACAAGCTGCGCCTTCGCGGTGACCCTCGGCTCGCCGGATTCGGTGCCGATCTCGGCGCGCAGGGTGATGAAGTCGTTCCCGACCCGCCGCATGATGCTCTCGACGGAGCTGGCCACCACCAGGCGGTCTCCCGCCACCACCGGCTGGTGGTAAGCGAAGGACTGGTCTCCGTGGACCATCCGGCTGTAGTCGAGCCCCAACTCGGGGTCGCTGACGATGGTGTTGATCGCCGCGAGGTTGATGATCGTGGTGAAGGTGGGCGGCGCCACCACGTCCGGGTAGCCAGCGGCCCGCGCGGCCTCCGGGTCCCGGTACACCGGGTTCGGGTCGCCGATGGCCTCGGCGAACTCAAGAATCTTCGCCCGGCTCACCTCGTACACGGGCGAGAGCGGGTAGGTGCGACCAACGAACGACTGATCCAACGCCACCCGGAAACCCTACCCAACCCGCTGACGTCCGGATGTCACCAGCGCTTAAGCGCCGTCAGCACGGCGGAATCCGGTCTTCCATCTCGGCGATGTCCTTGACCACGACGC
The DNA here is from genome assembly GCF_055586285.1 of Actinokineospora sp. NPDC051303. Lineage (NCBI taxonomy): Bacteria > Bacillati > Actinomycetota > Actinomycetes > Pseudonocardiales > Pseudonocardiaceae > Actinokineospora > Actinokineospora sp. NPDC051303. The sequence goes on along the minus strand of NZ_JBVJIN010000017.1, from coordinate 63,226 downwards.
AGGCCGACTCGTCCTCGTGCTCCTGGCGGGTGGCCAGCTTGCGCAGCAGGTCGCGCAGGACCTCCCGCTCGGACTCGCCCAGCGGCGCGAGCACGTGGTCCTCGACCCGCCCCAGCGCGGCGGTGGCCTCGGCGAGCCGCGCGTTCCCGGCGTCGGTGATCACCAGCCTGCGCGCCCTGCGGTCGGTCGGATCGGGCCTGCGCTCGACCAGTCCCGCGCGTTCCAGGTCATCGATCAGATAGGTCATGACCGTCCGGTCGACCCCCAGCCACTGCGCCAGCGCCGCCTGGCTGCACGCCGACCCGTCCCGCGCGGCGATGAGCACCTGGTGCCCCCTCGGCCCGCCGGGCAGGCCAGACAGCACGGCCTCGGTCGCCTTCAGATAGCCCCGGTAGACCGCGCCCAGCGCCCAGCCGAGATCGGCGGAGACAGCGGGCGTGGTCACGCGAACCAGGGTACGGCAGGAATATCGGCCCCACAGGATCTGTTGACAAGATAGTCTGCTCAGCAGAACATCTTGCTTGACACGTATCTCGTTCTGGAGGACCTGATGACCTTGCTCCGCGTCGACAGCAGCATCCGCACCGAAGGCTCCGTCAGCCGCGCTGTCGCCGACACGTTGGAGAACACCTGGCGGGCAGAGCATCCGACCGGAGCCGTCGTGCGCCGCGATCTTGGGGTGAATCCGCTGCCCGCTGACGCCTGGGCCGCTTCCGTCGCCGCTGGTTCCGTTGCCGAGCCCAATGCTGAGCAGCAGGCCGCGGCCGCGCTGGCTACCGAGCTGGCTGATGAGGTGCTGGCGGCGGACGCCGTGGTGATCGCTACGTCGCTGTACAACTTCGGGCTCTCGCAGCACGTGAAGAACTGGATCGACCTGCTGATCAGCGAGCCTCGGCTGGCGCCGGGGTCGACCGCGCTACAGGGGCGGCCGGTGGCGATCGTGGTCGCGCGTGGGGGTGGGTATGGGGCCGGGACGCCTCGGGAAGGGTGGGACCATGCCACGCCTTACCTGGTGCGGATCTTCCAGGATGTGTTCGGGGCTGAGGTGACGGTGGTGGAGGCTGAGCTGACTATGGCTGACACTGTGCCCGCCATGGCTGAGCTGGTGCCGCTCGCTCAGGAGTCGATCAGCGCCGCGCACAGCCTGGCCGCTTCGACTGCCAAGGTGTTCGTGAGTCGTAGCGCTGCTTGATCGCTTGCTGCGCTGTTTGCTCGATGGGGGTTCGTGGGCTGGGTTTGTGGGGTTGCTCGATGGGGTGGAGTGGTTTCTTCGGGGCCCCTACGAAGGAAGATCGCCGTGTGAAAGACGGGTGGGATGCCTTCGGCCTCACACGTGCGGAGCCAGCTTAGCGATCTTCCTTCTCCCCCGAAGAAACCACTCCACCCCATCGAGCACCTGGCGAGCCTCGGGTGCTGTTGGCAGGAGCGTGGGTTTGCTGTGTCCGTCCTCGCCGGGCACCTGGCAGAGCCGGGCGCGGCTGACAGGAGGAGCGGGGTCGCTGTTAGGCCCCACCGGGCACCTGGCGGGGTTGGGTGCGGTTGGCAGGTAGGCGGGTTCGCTGTCCCGCTCGTCCATCTGGCACTTGGCAGCTTTGACGCTGCCTAACAAGAGGGCGGGTTCTCTGTTCGGCCCCGCCTGGCGGGGCCGAGGTGTGGTTGGCAGGAACGCGGGTTCGCTGGTCCTCCCACCGGGCACCTGCCAGAGCCGCCGGACGCGGCTGGCAGGGGGTTCCTTGTTCCCAACCACGTCCACAATGGCCCTGTTTCGGCCTTTTCCGCCGCCCCACACCCCCACACAACAAACCCCACCCGCCCTGGGGGCCGGGCCCTGTTCCATCCTATCGTCGCAGGTCAGGACGGTAAAGAGGGTGCGCTGGGCCTGTGGATAACTTGCGATCATGGACGGCCCGGGAAGCTCCGCAGCACTGGGAGCTCCCGGTGCCGGAGGTTGCTGACCAAGCAGCCGAGAGGCATCCCCAACAACAAACACGAAGGCCGCCTCACCGACAGGTGAGGCGGCCTTCGTGAATCAGGAAGAACCCGAAAGTCAGCGGGTTTCCTTGTGCAGCTTGTGAGTCCCACAGTTAGGGCAGAACTTCTTCATCTCCAACCGGTCAGGATCATTCCGCCGGTTCTTCTTGGTGATGTAGTTACGGTGCTTGCAGCTCTCACACGCGAGCGTGATCTTCGGCCGCACGTCAGTAGAAGCCACAACCAACCCTTCCTAACAGCCAAGTCCCGGATCAACACGAAAGCCGACCCGAGCGGGGGTCCAGGGGGCTTGCCCCCTGGGGTGGGGTCTGGGGGGGGGGGGGGGGGGGGGGGGGGGGGAGGGGGGGGGGGGGGGGGGGTGGGGTGGGGGGGGGGGGGGGGTGAGGC
>NZ_JBVJIN010000017.1:0-60837 GCF_055586285.1 Actinokineospora sp. NPDC051303 | reverse complement strand
ACCCCCCCCACCCAACAACAAAACCCACACAACAACAACCCCCCCCCCCCCCCCTCTCCCCCCCCCCCCCCCCCCCCCCCGGTGGGGTCTGGGGGCTCCGCCCCCAGAAGTTATTGCGCAGCGAGGAGGTTGGCGCTCTGGAGCCAACACACTTCACCCATCGCGTAGCGGTGGCCGGACTTGAACCGGCGACACAGCGATTATGAGCCGCTTGCTCTACCGACTGAGCTACACCGCTTCGACATGGATCAAGCCGCGCCACACCGCTGATATTCCCGGTGTACCGCGGCCGAACCGTCGAGCCCCTTTACGGAATCGAACCGTAGACCTTCTCCTTACCATGGAGACGCTCTGCCGACTGAGCTAAAGGGGCCTTGTCCCTGGGGACGGGCGTTACTTTACACAGCTTCCCCGCCAGCTCCAAAACCGGGGGGTCGGTTACGACAGCAAGGTGAGCACCGTCTCGTCGCGTAGGCCCCTGGCCTGCGTTGTTCTGGCCTGGAGCCAGGCTTCCAGCCTGCTCTCGGACAGCGGGCGGGAGATCAGGTAGCCCTGCGCGATGTCGCAGCCCATGGCCGCAAGCTGGTCGCGGGCGGCGTCGTCTTCGACGCCTTCGGCTACGACGGTCAGGCCGAGGGAGTGGCCCAGTTCGACTATGGAGCGGACGACGGCCAGGTCGCCCAGGTCGGTGCCCATGCCCAGGACAAAGCTCTTATCGATTTTGACCTCGTCCACCGGGAGTTGACGGAGGTAGGCCAGGGACGAGTAGCCGGTGCCGAAATCGTCCACGGCCAAGACCACGCCCAGGGCGTGCAGTCTGCGCAGGACGGGGAGGGCGCGTTGGGGGTCGGCCATGACGCCGGACTCGGTGAGTTCGAGGGTCAGGAGTTCGGGTGGGACGCGGTGGCGTTCCAGGGCCGCGGCGACCCGGTCGGGGAAGGCCGGGTCGTCGAGGCTGCGGACCGAGAGGTTGACCGCGGCGGCGATGCGCAGGCCGCGGTCCATCCACTTGCGGACGCGGATCAGGGACTGGTCCATGACGAAACCGGTGAGGGCGTCGATCAGGCCCGCCGCCTCGACCGCGGGGACGAACTCGTCCGGGTCGAGTCGGCCGAACTCGGGGTGGCGCCAGCGGACCAGGGCCTCGACGCCGAGGACCTGGCGGCTGGGGAGGGCGACCTTGGGCTGGTAGTGGACCTTGACCTGGCCGGTTTCCAGAGCCTGGCGGAACTGGGTGACCAACTGGAAGCGCCGCAGGAAGATCTGGCCCATGGTGGGCAGGTAGGCGCGCACGGTGTCGCTGCCCGCGCGGGCGGCGCGCAGCGCGACGTCGGCGCGCTGCAACAGGGCGTCGACGTCGAGTTCCAGCGACGAGGTCTCGCCGTCGTCAGTGCGGGGAGTGGAGTAGCCGACTACCGAGTCGGCCTCGACGGTGAGCCGGTCGACCGGGTACGGGGCGGCGAGCCCGGCGCGCAGCCGCTCGGCGACCGCGTGCGCCTCCTCCGGGTCGGTGTCGACCAGCAGCGCGGCGAACTGGCCGCCTTCGAGCCGGGCGAGGGCGACCTCGGGGCCGAGGGCGTCGCGCAGCCGCCTGCCCGCCGCCACGACCATGCGGTCGCTCCAGGCGTAGCCGAGGGCGTCGCTGACGGTGGACAGGACGTCGAGGTCGATGCGCAGGACCACCGAATCCGGATGCTGCCGCAGCGGCTCACCGGCCGCGCGGCGGAAGCCGGGGCGGTTGAGCAGGCCGGTCAGCGGGTCGTGGTAGGCGTCGTGGCGCAGGGTGGCGAGGAGGCGGCGGTTGTCCATGGCGGTGGCCAGGTGGCTGGCCAGGGTGCCGATGAGCCGGTTGTCCGCCTGGCCGAAGCCGCGCCAGCGGGAGAGCTTGTCGTGCGCTTCGACCACGCCGAGCAGGTGGCTGGCGCTGCGCAGCGGGACGACCAGCGCCTCGTCCGCGCCCCGGCGCAGCAGCGCGTGCCGGACCTCCGGGATGGAGTCGCCGCGGCGGAAGTGCCGCACGTGCGAGCCGGGCAGGCGCAGCAGCGCGTCGGCGCGGGAGCCGGTGGCCTCGACCGCGTGCGTCTCGGCGGGCAGGTCGTCGCCGGAGACGACGGTGTGCAGCGGGAGTTGCGGGTCGAACCGCAGCCGCAGCACGACCCGGGCCGCGCCGAGCTGGTCCTTGATCCGGTCGGCGATGACCTGCCACTCGTCGGTGTCGGGCACTTCGGCGGCCTCGGCCGGGTCGGTCAGCCCGAGAGACGGCTTGGCCGCGGCCTGGTGACCGGAGCGGGCGACCATAAGACTGACTTCGGAAAGCGCCTCAAGATCCCGCTGTTCGCGCAAGAGGCCGGAGTAAGCGATGTAGAGGGCCGAGAGGCCGCCGAGCGCCAGCGCGAGCAGCGGCCAGCCCGCCTCCGCGTGCATGACGACCTGGTAGCCCACGACGCCGGTCGAGGCGTTGACCAGGCCGAGGACCAGGGTGCGCAGGACCAGCCGGACGGCCGCGTTGAGGCGCATCCGGCGGCCAAGGACGCGCACGCAGACCAGCGCGAGCAGGGTGCTCGACATCGGCGCGACCAGCGCGCCCGCGAGGGCGCCCGCCCAGGCCGGGCCGATGTGCGCGTTGGTGATCCAGTGCATGACGACGAACGCGCAGACGATCTCGAAGACCATCGCGCCCGCGTTGTAGAGGATGCGGTCCTGGACCCGGCGCACGAGCAGCGTGCCGACGCCAGCGACCAGGTGCGCGGCGAGCACCACCTCGAACGGCGCCACGAACAGCCCGATGACCATCGGGATCTCGCAGAAGGTGATCGACCAGGACACCCCGCTGCGCACGTCGACGTTGATGGCAAGCTGTTCAGCGAGCAGGAAGCCCAGCGCGAGCAGCAGCCCGATCAGCAGCAGCTGCGGCCGCGGCTGCGGTGGCAGCCACCACGACACGAGCCCGGCGGTGAGCAGGGCGGAAGTGAGCACGAAGACCGAGAAGAACAGGAAGCGCCGATTGGGCGCCGGGTCCTCGCTGAGCCATTGCTGGCTCTCCTGCGACGGCTCGGCCGACGGCGCCGGGCACTGATCGGCCGCGCCAGGGTGGTCCGGCATGCAACCTCCTCGAACGGCCGGTGGGTGGCGTGGGCGTCCACCCCCGCGCATGGCGAGTCCCCCGACGGCTCGCTGACTGTACCCCGATCAGGCGATCCAGGCACGTGTGCTAGTTACTCGCGGACACCATTCTTTCGCGCCGCTCAGCACGTGAGACGGCCGGAAAGCACAGTGACAGCGCGCCCGATCAGGCGTACTCGGTCGCCGTCGGGCACCACCGTGACGGTGCCGCCTCTTGCCGAAAGTTGCCTGCCGACCAGCACAGGCTTGTCCAACTCCGGCCCCCAGTGGGCGGCGAGCGCGCAGTGCGCGGAGCCGGTGACCGGATCCTCATCGATCCCGAAGGCCGGATAGAAGCAGCGGCTGACGAAGTCGGCGTCGACTCCCCCGAACGCGGTGACGATCACTCCTCTGGCCGAAAGCCTGCCGAACGCTGCGAGATCGGGCCGCACTGCCCGCACCTCGTCAGCCGAGCCGAGGCGGACCACGAAGTCGTCGCGCCCGCGCTGGACAGACACGATAGCGACACCGGGAAGCCCGGCGACCACCTCCGCGGGCGGCTCGACGGGTTCGAGCGAATCGGCGGGGAAGTCGAGTTCGATCCCCTCGGCTACCGCGCGGGCGGTAAGCACGCCGCTGCGGGTGGCGAACCGGCGGTCGCCGCCCAGGATGTGCGCCGTGGCCAGGGTCGCGTGCCCGCACAGGTCGACCTCGGTGGTCGGGGTGAACCAGCGCAGCGGGATCGGGTCGGCGCCGCGCACGTCGGCGAACGCGGTCTCGGGGTGGTTGAGTTCGGCGGCGACCCGCTGCATCCAGTCGTCGGGACGCGGCTCGGTGAGCAGCACGACCCCGGCGGAGTTCCCGCTGAACGGCCGGTCGGTGAACGCGTCCACGATGTGCGCCGCAAGATCAGCCATGCCATCGACCGTACTGCGATCCGCCGCTGATTCGCCGCTGATTCGCCGCCGCTGCGCTTCACTGTGCGCGTGGACTTGGACGCGATCGTCGACGAGCACGCCGCCCGGATAGCCGCGCTCGACCCGCTGCTGCCGCCGCCTCCGCCATTGGCTCCCGGGGCGGGGACCTTGCTGACCACGGGCGAGGGCGCGGCGATCGCCTGGTTTCAGGAGTCGCCGGTCGGCACGGCCGCGCGCAATTGGGATGCCGAGCGTCGGCACAACTTGGAGGTTCGCCTGGCGGGCGACGACCGGGCCGCCGCGCTCGGCGACCTGCTTGACCAGTGGTACGACCGTTTGCGCGGTCTGGTCGAGCCTGGGGATGCGGACTGCGCGGCGGTGGTCGAGCTGCCCAGCCGGGACACCGAGGCAGTGCTCGCGCTGGCGCGGCGTGGGTTCGCGCCGGTGAGTGTGATCGCTGTTCGACCCGCTGGTCGGGGAGTTCCGGGGGCTTCCGGTGTCCGCGTTCGTCCGGCGACGCTGGACGATCTTGACGCGGCGGTGGCGCTGAACCTGGAGGTCGTGCGGTACGACGCGCCGTTCAACAAGATCACTCCGCGGGGTGATGTCGTGGAGGCGTTGCGGAATCAGCTGCTGTTTCTGCTCGCGGAGCCGCGGCCGGTGGTGTGGGTGGCCGAGCGGGCGGGGCGGATGGTCGGGCTGGCGCACGTCCAGTTGCCGCCGACTTCCGGGTGGGCTCAGCGGTACACGAGTGCCGAGGGGGTCGGGTATCTCGCCTGCCTGGGGGTCGCCGGGGACGAGCGGGGCGACGGAGTGGGGAGCGCGCTCGCCGCGCGGGCGCATGAAGTGCTGGACGGGGCTGGGGTTTCGGTGACATTGCTGCACCACGCGCTGCCCAACCCGCGGTCCACGCCGTTCTGGTACCGGCACGGCTACCGTCCACTATGGACGACCTGGGTGCGGCGTCCGGTTTTTCGGTGAGTGCGGCCGGTCGCGCGCTGTCCGCTCGATGGAGTGGGCTTGGTTGACAGGAGGACGAGCGCGCCGCTCCCTCCCGTTCTCCCGACACATGGGGTGATCGCGGGGGTGTCGCGGCCATCGCTCGTTTGGGGGCGGTGTGGCCATGAAACGCTGATGCCTCAGGCAAGGCGACGCGCGGTGGTGGCGCGCCGAAAGATTTTCGAGAGCGCGGCAACCTTTTTCGCGGTGCTCGGATCTAGGGGAGTGAACTGTGCACGACCTGGCGGCGGCGGGAGGTGGCGTGCGCGGCGACCTCGACTTCGACGAGTTCGTGCGGGAGAGGTACGACCAGCTCTTGCGCTATGCCGTCATGTTGACCGGGCGCCGGTGGGATGCGGAGGAGGTTGTCCAGGAGGCGCTGTTGCGCTGTCTGCGCCGTTGGCGACGGGTTCCCGCCGATAACGCCGTCGCCTACGCGCGCAAGGCGATCTACCACGAGTTTCTGCGGGTGGCCAAGCGCAAGGCGGTTGTGCCGTTGGACGAGTTCGCCGAGCAGCTGGGGCTGGAGGACTTCTCCGGGGCGGTGGTCGACCGGGACCACGTGCTGATCGTGTTGCAGCAGCTGCCGCCGAGACAGCGGGCGGCGGTGCTTGCCCGGGTGGTGTTGGACCTGTCCGAGGCCCAGGCCGCGGCCGAGTTGGAGTGCACTGTCGGGACCGTGAAGTCGCTGACCAGCCGGGGGATGGCCCGGGTCAGGCAGCTGTGGACCGCCGAGCAGGCGGCCTCGCCGGGGAGGAGCAGGCCATGATCGCGGACGAGCAGGATCGCGCGGCGGCGGCCAGACTCCGAGCCGAGCTGGTCGGGATGGCGGTGCGCAGCCCGGACGGGCACGTCGAACGGGTGCTGCGGCAGGTGCGGGAACGCAGGCGGCGGCAGCGGCAGCAGCGGGTGCAGATCCTGACCGCGGCGGCCGTGGTCGTCATCGCGGTGGCGTGCGCGTCAGTGGTGCTGTGGCGGTCGGTGGAGCCGAACCCGAGAGTGGTGGCCGGGCCGGACCCGATCGTGGCCGCCGCCCCGGTCCTCGACTGGCCGTTACGCGGTGACCTCGCCGCCGACGCCGACCTGCTGGCCAGGGCCGAGACGGTGTGGCGGGAGTCGGACCGGGCCCCGTCAAGCCCGATCCACCCGGTCTACGCCGGGCAGTCGCCGAACCGGGCGGCGAGCTTCGTGGTCGTCGCGCTGGCCGCGCAGGACTCAGACGGGCGCGACCAGGTGGCGTTCGTGACCAGCCCGGTGAGCGTCAGCGGCGCCCCCGACCACAGCGCGCTGACGCTGCGCGCGGTCACCACCGTCGACGTCGGCCAACGCGGTGTCGGCTTCCTCGCCGTCCGCCCCGGGCCCGGCGACGAGGACATCGAGGGCGGCGGCCCGATCGGGTTCGCCATCGCCGCGCCAGGCGTGCCGGGCATCGAGGTGCGCACCGGGATGGTGGACCACCCGGCGCCGACGCCGAGCGTGGAGCCCGGGGTCGTCTGGCCGGTCCTCGCGCCCGGGGTCGGGGCGTGGAACGCGGGCCTGGAGATTCAGTCGGCGCCGGGGGCGGCGCCCACGGTGTTCCGCCTGGCCGCGGGCGTCGACGACCAGGAAACCGGCCCGGTCACCCTGACGACCGCCAACGGCGTCCTCCGCGCCGTCGGCGAGAACGTGCGACCGGGCGACCTCATCACCACCCCCGAGGGCGCCATCGGCGTCGTGACCGCCGCGGACGGCGAGGTGGACACCAGCCTCACCGCCATCGCGGCCGTGGGCAGCGTGCACACCGCCATCTCCGCCGTCCCAGGCCACCTGACCGGCGGCGACACGGTCCTGTTCACCCCCACCGCCCCGGGCGAGGTGGCCCCCGGCAACCGCGTCGTCCTCACCTGCCCCAACGGCGTCGCGGTCACCATCGCCACCCTCACCCGAGCGGGCGACACCTGGCAGGCCACCCCCGTCACCGACCCGACAACGGCCACCGCGGCGACGCGCGTCGGGACCAGGTAGCCCTCAGTTGGTCGAGGCCCACCCGTCGCCCCATACCCGGGCCCCCGCGTTCCAGTCCTTGGTGATCCGGAAGTAGTGCTCGTGGAACGGAACGAGCCCGTTCCAGCAGTACCCGTGGTAGCCCCCGCTCAGCGAATACCGCACCGGCAACCCGATCCGCGTGTCACTCCCGAACGCGTTCCACATCTCCACCCGCACCTCCCGCCACCAATACGACGAGTCGGTGCTCCCCGTGCCCCGCAAACTCACACAGGCCCGCCCCAACACCGAAGGCCAAAACGTCCGCGAAGCCAACGAGGTGGTGAAATCAAAGGAAAAATTGAACGGCAAACTCACCGCCTGAGCGACAAAATCCCCCGTCCCCGTAGCCCGATCACCCCCGTCATCGACCACCAACGCCAACTCAGGAGCCCCCGCGACGGGCCCACCAGCCACCGGTCTGGCCACCTCAGCCGGTTCCTTCCCCTTGCGTTCCGCCCCAGCCTCGGCCCCCGCCCCCACCAAAGCCACCACCAACAAGATCACAGTCGCCACCCGCTTCGCGCCGCCCACAACCCCTCCCACCCACACCCAAAGAACACAGAACGCGAAAACTAGCGGCGCACCCACACCACCCACGTCCATCATTCGGGTGACCACCCCGCAAAATGCGACAAACGCTCGCACCCCAGATCCCCAAAAAGCCTAAACAACACCCCCATCCGCCCGCCGACACCCACCAACCGAAGTGACCACATATTCGGCCCGACGTTTAGTGGTTGTGTCCAACCGACCAGGGGACCCGCCGAAGCGCACCGAGCCACGCCCGCCGAAAGCGAACGCCTTGGCCAACCCCGGTGAAGCCGCGTGCCCATGCACAGCACACTCCTGTATCCACCTCAAAACCGCGGGCGCCACACGAACCAACCACCATCGCGACGAACCCGGGGCACGGCTGATTCGGAACCGATCGCACCGTGGGCGACCCCGCAATTGGTTACACACCTCGCTGGCGCGAAGCGCCGAGCCCTTGGTCGGGCAGGGCTGGAATGGTCACCGATCGCACCGTGGGGGTCTGGGGGCTCGGCCCCCAGATACAACAACGGCCGACCAGGTTCGCGCTCTCCGCGAACACCAGTCGGCCGAGGCCGTGGCGGGTGAAGGATTCGAACCTTCGAAGCTTTCGCGACGGATTTACAGTCCGCTCCCATTGGCCGCTCGGGCAACCCGCCGGGGTGTCCAGTGCTGCTTGGACGACGGGAACCTTACCCAATGCCACCCGGTGAGTTCCAATCGGTCCCCCCTTGCGCGCGGGGGCGGGCTGGTGGGGGTGGCCGGCGGTAGCATCCGAGCCGTCCGAGGGATCACTGAGCGCGGAGGTGCGAGGCACGTGGCGGACCCGTCATTCGACGTGGTGAGCAAGGTCGACCGGCAAGAGGTGGACAACGCGCTCAACCAGGCGGCGAAGGAGCTCGCCACCCGGTTCGACTTTCGCAACACCGGGGCGCAGGTGAGCTGGTCCGGTGAGGAAGCGATCACGTTGCAGGCCGACACCGAGGAGCGGTGCGCCGCGGCGATCGAGGTGTTCAAGGAGAAGCTGATCAAGCGGGGGATCTCGCAGAAGGCGTTCGACGTCGGCGAGCCCGCGTTGTCGGGGAAGGTCTACAAAGTCACCGGGACGCTGGTGCAGGGCATCACGACGGAGAAGGCCAAGGAGATCGCCAAGAAGATCCGTGAGGAGGCCCCCAAGGGCGTCCAGGCGCAGATCCAGGGCGACCAGCTGCGCGTGTCCGGCAAGAAGAAGGACCACCTGCAGGAGGTCATCGCCCTGCTCAAGGGGGCCGATTTCGGCATCGCGCTGCAGTTCACCAACTACCGGTAGACAGCGCAAAACCGAGCAGCGGCAGCCCGCGCGGGGCGGGCATCGTGGCGGCCACGACTCGTCGGGGTCGCCATGGCGCCCGTCCCGGTAGCCTCGTTGTCGAGGGGACCTCGGGCGCGCTGGTCGGGCTCGGTCTCCACCGGGCTGGCGGGCCCCGACCCAGGACCAGACACGACAGGAGCCGTGATGAAGGGCATCGTCCTCGCCGGAGGTAGTGGGACCCGGCTGCACCCGATCACCCAGGCGGTGTCCAAGCAGTTGCTGCCGGTCTACGACAAGCCGATGATCTACTACCCGTTGTCGGTGCTGATGCTGGCGGGCATCCGGGAGATCCTGATCATCTCCACGCCCGCCGACCTGCCGAACTTCCGCAGGCTGCTGGGCGACGGCACGCAGTTCGGCGTGGCGTTCTCCTACGCGGAACAGGCCGAGCCCAACGGGCTGGCCGAGGCGTTCATCATCGGCGAGGAGTTCATCGGCGACGACGACGTGGCGCTGGTGCTGGGCGACAACATCTTCTTCGGGGTGGGTTTCTCCCAGTTGATGCTCGCCAACGTCACCGACATCGACGGCGCGGTGCTGTTCGGGTACCAGGTGAAGGACCCGCAGCGCTACGGCGTCGGCGAGGTCGACGCGACCGGCAGGCTGATCTCCATCGAGGAGAAGCCCGCCCAGCCCAAGTCGAACCGGGCGATCACCGGGCTCTACTTCTACGACAACGACGTCGTCAAGATCGCCAAGAGCCTCACGCCGTCGGCGCGGGGCGAGTTGGAGATCACCGACGTCAACCTGGAGTACCTGCGGCAGGGCCGCGCACGGCTGCTCGACCTCGGCCGAGGGTTCGCCTGGCTGGACACCGGCACGCACGACTCGCTGCTGGAGGCGGGGCAGTTCGTGCAGGTGCTGGAGCACCGCACCGGCGTCCGGCTCGCCTGCCTTGAGGAGATCGCGCTCGACCGGGGCTTCATCACCGCGGACCAGTGCTACGCGCTGGGCGCGAAGCTGGCGAAGTCCGGCTACGGCGACTACGTGATGGGCCTGGCCAAGGCGGCGGGCGCCGCCGGGCAGCCCTAGACCTGGCTCGGCGGCTGGCCCAGCGCCATCCGCTCCAACCGCAGGACGCGGTCGGCGATCGGCGGGTGCGTGGCGAACCGGCGCGCGAGGCCGTCGCCGGGGCGGAACGGGTTGGCGATCATCAGGTGCGACTGGGACACCACCGCGGGCTCCGGCGCGAGCGGGGCGGCGCGGGTGCCCGCGTCGAGTTTGCGCAGCGCGGCGGCCAGGCCGAGCGGGTCGCCGGTGAGTTTCGCGCCGGACTCGTCGGCCTGGTACTCGCGGGAGCGGCTGACGGCCAACCGCACGATCGTCGCGGCGATCGGGCCGACCACGGCGACCAGCAGCAGCGCGATCGGGTTGGCGCGGTCGTCGCCGTCGTCGCCGTCGTCGCCGAAGACGCCCGCGAGCATCGCCACGCTGGCCAGCGTGCTGATCGCGCTCGCCAGCGCGCCCGCGACACAGGAGATGAGGACGTCGCGGTTGTAGACGTGGGCGAGTTCGTGGCTGAGGACGCCGCGTAACTCGCGCTCGTCGAGCAGGTCCAGCAGCCCGGTGGTGCAGCAGACCGCGGCGTTGCGCGGGTTGCGGCCGGTGGCGAACGCGTTGGGCGCCTGGGTCGGGCTCAGGTAGAGGCGCGGCATCGGCTGGCGCGCGGCGGTCGCCAGCTCGCGGACTATCCGGTACAGCGCGGGCTGCTCGGCCTGGGACACCGGCCGGGCCCGCATGGCGCGCAGGGCGAGTTTGTCGGAGTTGAAGTAGGCGTAGCCGTTGACCGCGACGGCGACCCCGAGCCCGATGAGCAGCGCCGTGGTCCCGAACAGGGAGCTGACCAGCAGGATCATGGCGCTCAACCCACCGAGCAGGAGCGCGGTCTTGAGCCCGTTGACATGCCCGTGCATGAGTCCGCCTCCCCTGGTGTGAAACCTGTGTCTGGTCCGGAAGGCCAACGAGCACGTTCGCTGAGAAGTTCCAACCGGACAGTTCGGTCAGCCGCCCGCGTCAGTTGCCGCTCTCACCGAGCCGCCAGTAGGTCGTGGGCCGCACGCGCTGCCGCGGATAACCGCGCTCGGACAACAGATGCGTCCGCACCGCGAGCATCGCGCCGCGCTCCCCCGCCAGCCACACTTCGGGCGTGCCATCGGGTAGTTCGGCTGCCCTGATCGCATCGACAAGCACGGTGCTTTCGCCCGCGGGGACGCCGTCGCGGTGCAGCCAGGTGACCCCGGCGATCGGCTGTTCCTCCGCCGCGTCCGCCACCTCTACGTAGGCCAGAACGGGCTTACCGGGCGGCAGGACAGCGAGGATCGATGAGATGGCGGGCAGCGCTGTCTCGTCCCCGGCAAGCAGGTACCAGTCGGCGGCCGGGTCGGGCTGGTAGGCGGGCGACGGGCCGACGAAGATCATGTGCTCGCCGACCTGGACGCGCTCCGCCCACGCCGAGGCCGGGCCGGAGTCGCCGTGCAGCACGAAGTCGAAGTCGACCTCGTTGGTGACCGGGTCGTGCCTGCGGATGGTGTACGTGCGGGTAAGCGGGCGGACCTGCGACCAGAGCGCGCGGGCGGACTCCAGCGTCAGCGGCTCCGGCAACGCCGTGTCTTCCGGGTAGAAGTAGAGCATCACGTTCTGGTCGGTGCCCGCGCCCGCGAGGTCGGCCAACGAGTCGTCCTGGACGGTGACCCGCGCCAGACGCGGGGTGACCCGCTCGACGCGGACGACCGGGACCCGCCAGAGGCGGGTCTCCTGCCTGCGGGAACGTCTGCGGGCCGGGGCTTCGGATTCGCTGCTCATCACCGCTCATCCTCGCGCTCGGTCCGGTTGCAAGCCAAACCAGCTACCGTTCGTCGGAACGAACAGTGGCGAGGGGGACGGTCATGACGGTGACGCTGCGGTTCGCAGGCTTAGAGCAGTCCGTCGCACGACTTTCCGAAGGCTCGGTTAGCTCACTAGAGCTGGTTGAACAGGCTCTTACGCGGATCGCGGAGACCCAGCCCACGCTTAACGCGTTCCGGGTAGTGCGGTCGGCCTCCGCCCGCGCCGAGGCCCGCGAGGCCGACCGGCGGCTCGCCGCGGGCGAGCGGCTGCCGCTGCTGGGCGTCCCGATCGCGATCAAGGACGACGTGGACATCGCGGGCGAGCCGACCGCGTTCGGCTGCCCCGGCGACTTCCCGGCGGCGAGTGCGGACTGCGCGTTGGTGCGGCTGCTCAAGGCGGCGGGCGCGGTGATCGTGGGCAAGACCAACACCCCGGAGTTCGGGCAGTGGCCGATCACCGAGGGCGCCGCGTTCGGTGTCACCCGCAACCCGTGGGACCTGACCCGCTCCCCCGGCGGCTCGTCGGGCGGGTCGGCCGCTGCGGTGGCGGCCGGGATCGTGCCCGCGGCGGTCGGCTCGGACGGCGCCGGGTCGGTGCGCATCCCGGCGGCGTGGACGCACCTGGTCGGGATCAAGCCGCAGCGCGGGCGGCTGCCGGAGGGCGAACTGTTCCATGGCATCACCACCAGCGGCCCGTTAGCCCGCACTGTCGGCGACGCGGCACTGCTTCTAGACGTGCTAACCGGGCACGGTAGGACGACTTTCCGCGACGCCGTTAACCGCGAGCCGGGGCGGCTGCGGATAGCACTGTCGCTGCGTCCCGCGTTCACCGGTGTGCGTGGGGTCGTCTTGGACCCTCTTGTGCGTGAGTCGGTTGTGCGGCTCGCGCGGGTGCTGCGATCGCTGGGGCACGAGATCGTGGTCGCGGACCCGCCCTACGGCCTGATCGGCCTGAACTTCCTGCCCCGCTCCCTCGGCGGCGTGCACGACTGGCACGGCCGCGTGCCCGACTCAGCGCTGCTCGACCCGCGCACCCAGGACAACGGCCGGATGGGGCGGCTGCTGAGCGGCCGGGCACTGGCCGCGGCCCGCTCCACCCTGATCCTGTTCCAGCGCCGCGTCGCGCGGATCTTCGACCGGGTCGACGTCGTGCTGGCCCCCACCACGGCCCGGCCGCCGCTGCCGGTGGGCGCGATCGACGGCCTGCGCGGCTGGCGGACCGACCAGGAGATCATCCGGGCGTGCCCGTACGCGTGGCCGTGGAACGTGCTGGGGTGGCCCGGGGTCAACGTGCCCGCGGGCCTGACACCGCTGCCGGTGGGGGCGCAGTTGCTGGGACCCTCGGACAGCGAACCGCTGCTGATCTCCCTGGCCGCGCAACTGGAACGCGTCGAACGCTGGGCCGAGCAAATCCCGGCGTGAGATGGGCCTGCCACTTCAGGGAGCGGGCCCCGGGAAAGTCTGCTGCTGTTCATCCGCGAGGAAACACCCAGCGGACAGCCTTCGCCGAAGCGGCGTGTCGGTGACCGCGCACCAGGCAGCCCGCCCTGGTCGGGCCCCATCGCGACTCGGCCGCGCGCGAATCACGCCGCCGCGATTGCGCGGCAACGGCCCACGACGAGATGCTGCGGACAGTGCATGACCGGCCTGGGCGTCCCCGCATCCGAACGCCTGACCGGCCCTGTCGTCACCTTTGCTGCGGGCGCGCACAACCGCGCCGCCTCGCCACCGCGCCCGGTCCCCACCGGCGCAGGCGAAGGCGGTAAAACCGCTGGTCAGCCCTGCGGCGCGGTGAACACCGGCCCAGCCATGGCCGCCACGGCCCGCCTGACCTGCGGCGCCTGCGGGGTCTCCTCGTCCGGAACGCCCTGGAAGACCGGAACGGGCGCCTTCCGCTTCTGCTGCGGCGGGGTGGTCGGAATCTCTTGAGTCATGAACATCCTTCGTGTGATGGCCCGCCTGGCCTCCGACCTCGACTGAGGGGAGTTCGCGGGAAGCGGCCCAAAGACCGCGGGCAAAACCCGGCGACTGAGGCCGGTCACCACCGACTGTACGCGATGATCGACCGGTCGTGGTCAAAATATCGCCCGCCGTGACAGCGCGCCGGACCATCCGATCACAGGGCCACGACACTCCCGGCCCGCTCCGCGGCCCGCCGACGCTGGCTCAGCCGGGCGGCCTCCCTCGCCCCCTGCTCGTGTCAGCAGCAGGCTGGTACTTCTACCGCGACGACGCTTACAGCGCACTGATGGCGTTGTGTGTGCCCGGGGTCGTAAAACTGGCCGCCTACCCTTTGGTACCTGCGCGATCTCCGCCGCACCGAGCGTGACCGATGACGGCTTCCACGACCTAGCCGGACAAGATCGACATGACGTAGCACGACCGGGTGACGTTGTCCGTCTCTCGCCCTGGCCGCGACCTCGGCAGACGTTTATTGTCGGTGGTACGTGGCAGGCTGGCTTCAACGACTTGGGGAGGGAGCCGACATGGGCAACAGCGTTGCGGCAGATGTCGAGATCGTTGAACTGACAGCGGAAGAGGCCACTACCGCGTTCGATGCCATCGCTCAGCGTGAGATGGGCATCTCGGGCGAGGAATTCCTCAACCGCTGGGACGCAGGCGAGTGGAGCGACCAGGACTTGGACGAAGTCCCTGGCCTCGTGGACGTCTGGATGAGCCTGCCACTGGTGCGGTGACTCCGCGGTGCCCGGACGGACTCCAGAAGAAGCCGTACAGAACTTTTTGAAGCCCTTGCAGGCCGCCCTCAAGGTTTTGGATGGCCATGCGAACATCACTGTCGCCAAGAAAGGCGGCTTCCGAAAGGGTGTCACCTACGAGTGGTCACTCAACGCAGGCCGTGGCATGACCCTCGCTCGAACCGGGACATTTTACGCCTCGATGCGCTTTGAAGTAGTAGATTCAAACCCTGTCGAGCACGAAGAGGCGCACCGGGGGAACCTGCGCTGCTCATCAAGGGCCTACAACTACAAGCTTTCCACGCCACGCGGGTCTGACCTCTGGCGCATACACTGGCACCCCACCGGAACCAGTCCAGTAAAAGATCCACACCTGCACATTCCCCCAGATCTCGATCGCCACCTCCCTACCGGGAGAATCACTTTTGAACAGGCCATCAAGTGGCTCACCGAATATGACGCACCCCTCCGGGTGGCGAGAGATCAAGCCTTAGAGGAACTGGCGAAAGCCGAAGCCGGACATCTGCTCTACCGCTCTTGGTCTGACATACCCGTCAAAAACTAGCCCAGCGTCCCCAAGACGAGGACTTCTCGACTCCGGCACGACACGTCAGCCGCAACTCCCACATGGGGCGGCCTGCCCGGCGAGGGTATCCTCGTCGTTTGACGCCGGGTCCCGTGGAGACTCCGAGGACGCCGATCGCGTGTCACGTGTGCTGCTATCGCCTGCACAGCCTCTTAATCCCACGGGTTTTGGCCTGAAGACCTTGGGCGCCCCGGTGCGCCGTTTGAGGCGACATCGCATGATCGCATAATGCGGGATTCGGACAAGGCGCGCGGCCGCGGCAACAGCTATCCCCGGAGTTCCATCGTGCAGGCCCTCGCCCTAGCGCCTACAGCCCGGTCTACCTGGGGAAACGCACCATTTTAAGATCATATAGACCTCGGCGTTCCGCGCCTGTTCCGTGCCCAAGCTTCACCGCGTCTATCGTCTCGCTCCCGTCACGTTCGCCGGACAGCCACCCCTGCGGGTAACGCCCCTTGCCGCTGTGACGACGGCAACACGACACTGTCGTACGCGCGAAGGGGTGATCAGTGCTGCCAGTCGGTCGTACCGCCTTCCCCAGGCGGCCACCTCACGTCCCCGTGGTGCGGTCCGCGCCAACGTTTCCGGCACCGCCACCCCGAGTAGGGCGCGGACCGTGCCGCGGGCTCCCAGGGGTCCAGGGGCAGGGTGCCCCTGGTACCACTCAGGTCAGCTTCTCAGAGCGTCCCTCCGACTTGGCACCCATGGCGGATCGACGGCCCCGATCGTCCTGGTCCTCGTCGCCGGACGACTCTCCAGTTCCCGTGCCGCCTGCGCGGTGCGGCGCGCCCCGGGACCAACAGTCGGAGGCCGTGCCGCGCGCCCGCGCGGGCGTAGCGGAGCGGAAGCCCGCGCCGTGGCGCGATGGATACGAACCCCCGACTGACGGGACAGGCCAACGCGCGCCGCGCCGCGCAGGCGGCGCGGCCTTGATCCTCTAGAGCCAAGTTCTGCAACTAAACAGGGACTCGATTCTTGTGCCTGAAAACCAAAGAAACCGAAGGCGTAAATAGATTGCTTCATATTCCAGCTGCAACAATGGAGTCATCAGAGCGAGTCAAGAGGTTCAAGGAAAATTTGTCAGTCCGCACAGATGATGAGGATTTCGTCCGCCGCTTCATATTGCATGGGGCATGTTTTGCCATGAACGACCAGGTTCACTACGATCTCAAGGAAAGGATCTCGTCAAAATTTTCCATCGATTCAGCGACGGATATTTTTGTCGTAGGATCGGCGAAATTAGGTTTCAGCATCGCACCTTCAAAGCGATTTCGCCATTTCGGCGAAAGCTCAGATATTGACGTTGCCATCGTCAGTCATGAGCTCTACAACAGAATATGGCATGAAATTCATCAATACAAACTATCGGGAGCCGACTGGCCTAAACGGGAATCGTTTGAGTCCTATTTAGCGTGGGGATGGATTCGCCCGACAAGCTGCCCGGTGGGCACAATTTTCATTTCACCAATATTTGGTGGGATTACTTTAGAAAACTGCAAGCCGACAGGGTCGGTGGCCCCTACAAGGTACGAGGAGCACTTTATCATGATTTAAGCTTCCTTATAAAATACCAGAGCGATGCAGTCAGCCTGTGCAGACAGCAGGAACAATTGGAGCAGCTTTGATGCAGACATCCGCCACTAATAAGCGCCTTCGTCTTATCTTGACCGGAATTCGAGACAAGACCGTAATTCCGAATCCTCATTTTCAGCGTCGACTTGTTTGGTCCAACGAGCATAAAGTAGCATTCTTGGACACAGTGTTGGCGGGCTTGCCTTTCCCTGAAATATTTACCAGCGCGGGACAAGTTGACCCTGATACCGGCGACGGTAAAGAACTAATCGTTGACGGCCAACAGCGAATTACCACCTTATACCAGTACTTTACGGCCTCCGAGACGCTGAGTCTCCCCGATAGGATACCCCCTTACTCCAAGCTAAGCTCAAAACAAAAAATCGAGTTCCTCGAATACGAGGTAGTGGTGCGTGACCTCGGTCCCCTCAGCGAAGATGAAACAAGAGATATCTTCCAAAGAATCAACAGCACTAAGTACTCGTTGAATGCCATGGAAGTCAACAACTCTAGATTCGACGGTGCATTAAAGCAGTTCGCAGAAGAAATTGCCAGCAGTTCGTTCTTCGTGAACAACAAGTTTTTTTCGGCCCTGGACGGCCGACGCATGAACGATGTAAAATTCGCCCTGACTCTTATCATCACCATGCTCAGCGGCTACTTCAACCTCGACAACGAGCATGAAGCCTACCTCGTTAAATACAATGACGATTTTCCGAACGCCGAAGAAGTCCGGGTACGTCTATACCAAGTATTCGATTTCATCAAGGAATGTGGATTCGATCGGCAGTCGAGAATCTGGCAGAAAGGACATATGCTCACGGCAATAATTGAAATAGATCATTTGTTGACTTCTACTACAGGCACCCTAAGCAGCTCGAAGACCAAGCAGGCCCTCGAAGAATTCTACCAAGAAGTGAACACCGTTCCTGAGTCACGTAGCCCTAGCTTGGATGCAGCAGAGTACTATAGGAGGAGCCGCTCCGGGCTGAATAACCGCAGTAATAGGATCAGTCGAGGAGAGGTCCTGCAAGGAAGATTACGTGCGGCGCTTACTTCGTGACATCCAACTTCTGACAGCTACGAAAATAGAGAGCTGTGAGGAAGTACGGTCACGACCGCGTCCGCCACGTTCAGAAAACGGTCAACTTTACTTCGCCGGTTGGCGTAGCCGATACAACACACACCCAACATCTGTCCAGCTTGGATGTCACTTTCGGAATCACCAATAAAAGCGGCACTACACGGGGGTATCGAAAGTGCATGCAGCACATTCTGCAACAGATACGGGTTCGGCTTTAGCTTCGTAGGATCGGGGAAGTCTCGCGCCGAAATTGCAGTAACCACTTCCATCAGGTCGTGACGGAAGCAGTACGTTTCAACCGCCAACCGACTATTGTTGCTAACAATGGCGAGGGAACGACCGGTTTCATGCCAAGCACGCATGAGGTTGTGCGCCCCTGGCGTAGGAACAGCGCTGCTTATGGCATCAACCTCATGAGCCGCGAACGCTGCTTCAACATAGCGGGCTTCATCGGAGTCAAGGGTAGCGGCGTAATGGAGAACGTCGAACGGGTCATGAGTCGCGCAAATGCGCCCAGGCAGGGTGTGGCCCGCCCGGCTCAGAATATTGCGAAGCTGCTCAGCGACAACCCGAGCGGGAAACCCCGCAAAAACTGAACAGACGGGGCCGTCAAAGTCGAGTAGGAGCGCATCGGATCTAGCGAAGATACGGCGAACAGTGTTCCAATCGTCCACAGGCGGCGTCGTCACGGTGTGAACTCCACGGAGACGGTGTTCCACATGCTGTTGAACCAGGTTTGGGCTTGGTCGACGTATTGGCTGCCGGTGCTGGTGTCGTCGTCGGTGGCTGAGTGGTGGAAGAGGATGGCGTCTTTGCCCATGAGGTCGTAGATGGGTGTGGGGGTGTCGCCGAAGGTGAGGATGTGTTCTCGGACGGGGTAAAAGCCGAAGAAGGTTTCTTCGCCGTTGATGATGTAGAGCTTGAACAGGGGGGCTGCGTGGTGGACGCGGACGGTGGCGCGGGCTTCTTTGATAAGGCCGAGTGAGCCCAGCTCGTTGACGGTGTCGGTTATGGCGCCGATGTGGCGGTGCATGATCGCGGTTGCGCGGGCTCGGAACTCGGGGCTGTCGGCTAGGTCTTCGACGCGGCACGGGATGGCTAGTGGTGCTCTGGTGTCGGGGATGAGGATGCGGACATGGATGGACTCCGGGCGTAGGCGTCCTTCGCGGATCTTGTCGAGGGGTTCTTGCATCGCGCCGTGGAGGGTTTCGCCGGAGAACCCGGCGAAGTCGATGGTGACGTGTTCGGTGGCGAAGGCGCGTTCGATGTGGGGGCGCAGGCCGACAGGGCGCTCTGTGCGTTCGCGGACGAAGACGCCGCTGCCCTGGCGGGAGACGATCAGGCCCTCGTCGCGTAGCTCACGTAGGGCGTTCTGCACGGTCATGGGGGCGACGTTGTAGGTCTTGGCCAGCTCGTTGCGGGAGGGGAGCTTGTCCCCCGCGCTGAACTTCTTGGTCAGGATCGCCGCCCGTAGGGCGTTGGCGACCTGCACATACGGCGGTCGCGGGTCGTCTGGGTCCAAAGCCATGAAGATCCCTATCCGTGCCTCGTGGGTGTGGCGATCTCGAAATTGCCACACCCAGTCTGACTTTCGGCGTAGGGCTTGTCTAGCTGACCTAGCGAGCTAGCCGTCTTCCGCCACCGTTGACATGTCTAGCCAAGCTGGCGTACCGTCCCTACTTGTACAGCTCGACTAGCTCAGTTAGACAGGTGGAGGTCGCTATGCCGGTCATCCCTACTCGGTTCGCGGTGGAGTTTGGGGAGGTGTTCCCGCTGGGTGCGTTCGTGCTCGGTGTGGAGCCGTCGATGGCGTTCTCGGACAACCCGGGGGCGGCGAAGGTGCAAGAGCGGGACAAGGAGACGGGGCAGCTCGTCTGGGTCGTGCGGGCGTTGGACGCGAACAGTGAGGCTGCTCGGTTCGGGGCTGAGTTCAAGGTGAAGGTGACCGCGGATCACCAGCCGGTTCCGCCTCCTGCGGCCAACGGGTTCCCGTTCGCGGCGGTGGAGTTCGAGCGGTTGACGATCACTCCGTATGCGAACAACAAGGGGCGGGTCGCTTACAGCTTCCGGGCCTCGGGGATGCGGGCGCCTGGTGCTGCTCGTGCGGGCAAGCCCGCCGCGGGCGTTGAACAGAAGAACGCGGCGTGATGACCGGGCGGGCGTCTCGTGAGGCTGTCGCCCGCTGGAACCTCGCGTATGCGGAGCAAACGGCGGCCATGTTCGCGGCGGCTGGCCAAGAGCCTCCGGACGGAGACGCGATCCGTCGTCTTGCCTCTGCTTACGCCGCTGTCGCGGCTGCGTGGCGGACCTTGGCCGCTGAGTTGGCCATCCCGTTGTGGGCACGCCACGCGGCTGCGATCGCCGCCGAAGAGTTCGACCGTCGCGCGGGCATGGAAGACCTGCGCGACCAACAACAGGGCGGGAGGCCCGAACAATGACGGTGAATGTGACGTGTGCTCCGGGTCGGGATGCGTGGGCTGGGTTTGTGGCTGGGAGTCCGGCGTTGGTGCTTTACATGGGCGTTGTGAGTGTGACTGTCCAGTGTGAGCAGGGGCCGGATGGTCATCTGTATTTGGCGAACTTCTGCCGGGGTCTGGCTCGTGAGGCGGCTCGGATGGCGGCGGTGGTGGACCCGGATGGTGAGGCCGCGCCTGCGGAGGGGCTTGGGCCTCGGCATCGGTTGGTCACCGGTGACGATGGTGATTCCGGGGCGGGGTACTGATGCTCGGTGCGATGGCGGGTGCTGGGCTGGGTGCACGTGGTCGTGCCTTCCCTGTGGGAGGGAGGGTGTTGTGGCGGCTGCCTCGGTTCAGCGGTGGAAGTCGACGGGGCCTGTGCCTTTGACGTTGGCCGGTGCGCGGGAGTACGTGCAGCCTGGGCCTGAGCGGTCGGCGTCGCGGAAGGAGTGGATTTCCTTCTATCAGCACTGCGCGACGGTGTTCCGCAAGGTCGCGGGCACCGATCCCCGGCACACGCATGAGGCGATGGCGGAAGCGGCCATTGCCAAGGATTGGGCGGCGAAGCTCCAAGAGAACCGGGAGAAGGTGGGGCCGGAGGCGTACTACATCCCCTGACAGTCCGTATCGGACAGATGAGTTGATCACGCGCTGGTCGCGTGGCGATGCCGCACGCCTGTGTTGCGGCGCAACAACTGTAAGGCACAGAAGCGGATGATGGTTGGTCGCCGTTCCGCTTCTGTGCTGTCCACACCAGACACTGGAGTAGACAAGTGATCACGTTAGAGCAGAGCGCTCACACAGCGCTAGTCGGGTCCACCGGTCGGCGTAGCGGGGGTGGGTTCTGATGGGGCGCAAGGAAGGTTCCCGTTGGGTGGACCCGGCGCCGTTGGAGGTGTCACGTCCTAGGTTGCCGTGGTGGACGATGCTGCCGACCGGGGCGAAGGTCGCCCTGCTGCCGTTCGCAACCCTGTGGGTTGCCTGCTGGCTGGTCTGGCAGGCGGGCAAGGTGATCCGCCGGTATCCGTTGGCCGTGACGGTGTTGGTGCTGGTGGTGTGGGGTTGGGCCACGGTCGGCGAGTGGGCGGTGACGGTGATTGGTGGTGTGTTGCTGGTCGGGTTCTCGGCCTGGTGGTACTGGTGGCCCGACACTTTCGAGCGCTACGCCCTGGCCCTCCCCCGCACCGAGATGCGCCGGTTCTGGGTGTATTCCTGCCAGTGGCGTTCGGTGATGCGCTTGTCGGATTTGGTGAAGGACAAGCGCGGCCGGGAGTATCGGCCCAGGTTGGGCAGGGTTCGGGCGCAGGGCTGGCGGGACTGTGTGAGGGTCCGGATGGTCAAGGGTCAGGCACCTGAGCAGTGGGAACTGCGCGCGTCGGGGTTGGCGCACTCGTTCCGGGCGAACTCGTGCCGGGTGCGGGTGGTTCGGCCGGGAACGATCGAGCTGGACCTGATCCACTCCGACCCGTTGGCCGCTGCCGTGCCTGCCCCGGTGTTGTCGGAGAACCCGGCGTCGGTGGATCTCAAGCGCCTGGTCGTGGGCCGCACCGAGACGGGTAGGCCGTTGCGGCTGCGGCTGCTCGGGACCCACGTGTTGGTGGTCGGTGTCTCCGGGGCCGGTAAAGGCTCGTTGCTGTGGTCGGTGGTTCGGGCGCTGGCTCCCGCGATCCGAGCGGGGCTAGTGCGGCTGTACGGGATCGACCCCAAGGGCGGCATGGAGTTGGGGCAGGCGCCGCACGTGTTCCACCGGGTCGTCTACGACAACGGTGAAGAGGCCGTGGTCATGCTCGAAGAACTCGCCGTAGAGGTGAAGCGGCGGGCCGGGTCCTACCGGGGGCTGCGGCGCTCGTGGTCACCGAACACCGGGGACCCGTTCCTGCTGCTGGTGGTCGATGAGCTGGCCGACGTGATCGCGTACCAGACCGACAAGGGGTTGCGGGATCGCGCGGTGCGGGCGGTGCAGGCCATCACCTCCCAGGGGCGGGCTCCGGGGGTGTGCGTGCTGGGGCTGTTGCAGGACCCGCGCAAGAAGATCATCGGATTCCGGCACCTGTTCTCCACCCGCATTGCGATGCGGCTGGACGAACCCGCGCAGGTCGACATGGTTCTCGGCGACGGCGTGCGCCAACGCGGTGCCGCCGCGCATGAGATCAGCGAGCACACACCTGGGGTGGCCTGGGTCAAGGAGGACGGCAAGCGGGAACCGGTGCGGGCACGGGCCTTCCATGTCACCGATGACGACCTGGCCCAGCTCGTCGGATACGTCACGGGGCAACCGGTGATCGAGGCGGCTGTTGTCGAGCTTCCGAGCAGGGGTGAGGCGGCATGACCGCGATCATCGACGCGCTCCATGCCGTCACCGACCACATGAGCACCCACGACCTGCCGGAAGTCGTGTCGGTGGAAGCCCGGACCTACAGCGAAGAACAGGTAGTCGTCCAGCTTCCGGGCGGGTCCTTCACGGCCACGGCTGCGGCGCTGGTGCGGTGGGCGGGCACCCTCACCGACGTCACCGCGCACGTGTGGCGTGTCCCCCACGGGGAAACGGTGCACCTCGACGTGGCGGGCGCGCTGTCGGACGGGACCTCGGTTCGGGTGTACGACAGCGTCGACCATGACCCGGCTGTGTTCGGCGACTTGCAGCCTGGCGGGCGGCAGAGCGTGGGCCTGTCCGTGCTGCGGGCCTGGGCCGCCGATGTTCCGGGGGTGGCGGCATGACCGCGCCTGTATCGGTGCCCGGTGGGACACGGGCGGAGCGGATGCGCCAACCGCTGGTGCTGGATGTGGTGACCGCGACGGCGGAGAAGTACGGGGTCTGTGTCCGGCCGTTCACGATGGAGGTCGGCGACCTCGACTCCGGGGAGCTGCGGCATGTCCCGGTCCCGTGCGGGTCCACAGTGGAATCGGTGTGCGGGCCGTGCGCTCGCAAAGCTCGGGCGCTGCGGATGGTCCAGTGCCGCGAGGGCTGGCACCTGGCCGACGAACCCGTCTTCGACACAACCCCACCCACCCGGGAACAAACCCAGTTGATGGAGTTCCGGGCCGATCTCGTCACCGAATACCGGGCCGCTGTCGAGGAAGGCCAGGCGGGGCACGCGGACGAGCTGCGAGAGGAAATCCGCTCCGTCGATGACGAACTACGGGCACTCGGGGTCCGTGGACGGCTGCCCTCACCAGACAGGCCCGGCAAGCGGGCACCGAAACGGTCGACCAGGCGGCGGCAGGACGCGCCGAACCTGCCCCGCCGCAAAGTGGAGAAGCGCACCGTGGGGCGGGAGTACGCGGGCGGGTTCCGGCCCTCGATGTTCGTCACCCTCACCTGCGACAGCTATGGGCCGGTCCGCCCTGATGGGACACCGGTCAACCCTGGGCGGTACGACTACCGGCGGGCGGCTCGGGACGCGGTGCACTTCGCCTCCCTGATCGACCGGTGGTGGCAGAACCTGCGCCGCGTCGTCGGCTGGGACGTGCAGTACTTCGCCACCGTCGAACCACAGAAACGAGCGGCGCCGCACCTGCACACCGCGATCCGCGGCTCCATCCCACACGACGTGCTCCGACAGGTCACCGCGGCCACCTACCTGCAAGTCTGGTGGCCACCCCACGACGAACTCACCTACACCGGGAACAAGGTCCCCACCTGGGACGGGGAACGGTTCGTGGACCCCGACACCCGGGAACCGCTGACCCCATGGGCCGACGCGCTCGACAACGTCCAACACCCGGCGCACGTCTCCACCTTCGGGGCACAGGTGCACTCCAAAGGCATCCTCGGCGGCACCGAACAAGCCGGACGCCACATCGGATACCTCACCAAGTACCTCACCAAATCCACCGGTGAAGTCATCGAATCCGGCACCGACCGCCAACGGGCACACCACGACCGCCTGCACCAGGAACTGAGCATCACCCCCTGCTCACCCCGCTGCGCGGTCTGGCTGCTCTACGGCATCCAGCCACTGGGATGCACAAGCAAGACAACCCCAGGGCACTGCAAGGGCCGCGCCCATCGGCGAACAACCCTCGGCCTCCCAGGTCGACGGGTCCTCGTATCGCGCAAATGGTCTGGAAAGACCCTCGCCGACCACCGGGCCGACCGGAAAGCGTTCGTAGTCCAGGCCCTCGCCGCAGTCGGCATCGAGAAGCCCGAACCCGACCGGACACGCCTGGTCTGGCACAAGGTCAAACCAGGCGACCCAACCGTGCCGCCACGCGCACACCTGCTCATGCACGCCATATCCGAACGCATCCGATGGAGAGCCGAATACGACGCGGCGTTGCTCGCGGCAGATGTTTCAGCAACCGCGGCCTGAGGGGGAGCTATGACGCAGGAGAAGTTCGAGAAGCTGTTCAGCACGGCGGAACTGTGTGAGTACCTGGGGATCAGCCGGGACACGTTGTACGAGTGGCGGGAGATCAACGCCGCTCCCCCGGCTTTCAAGCTGCCCAACGGTCACCTGCGGTTCCCTGAGTCGGGGCTACACGACTGGATCGCCGCGCAATGGCGGGGTGCGGCATGAGGCCGACCCACCAGGTTCGGTTCTGGGCTATCAAGACCCGGGCGAGTCGGGCTGACGGGGCGAAGGTGCCTCGGCCGTTCGGGGTGCGCTGGGTGACGGCTGGGCGGGAGCATTCGGAGTGGTTCCGGACGAAGGCGCTGGCGACGAACCACCTGGGGAAGTTGCAGGCGGCGGCCAACCGCGGTGAGGCGTTCGATATCGACAGCGGACTTCCGGAGACGCTGTACCGGGAGGCGAACAGCCGGACGTTGCTGCAGGTCGTTCAACGCTTCATCGACATTGAGTGGTCGGACGCTGCGGCGAACACCAGGCGCCGGTACGTCGACAATCTGGCTACGGCTGTGGGCGCGTTCCTGGTGGAGTCGCGGTCGGCTCCTGATCCGCTGGTGGTGCGGCGGGTGTTGACGACGTGCCTGCTTCCCACGAATGCGCGCAAGCCGGATGCGCAGTCGGCGGAAGTCGCCGAGTGGATCGTGAAGCACTCTCGGCCGGTGTCCGAGCTGGCCGACAAAGTGGAGATGGCGAATCTGCTGCGGGCGTTGGGGCTGAATCTGAATGGCAAGCCCGCCGCGGCCTGGACGGCTCGGACTCGGCGGGGGACGTTGCATCACGCGTTGTCGCTGGCGGTGGAGCTTGGAGAGTTGGGGCGGAATCCACTGACGGGGATCAAGTCAAGTCGGGCTAAGGGGAATCCGGAGGTTGACCCTCGGGTGGTGGTGAACCCGGCTCAGGCTCGGCAACTGTTTGCCGGAGTGACCTATGTCGGGCGGCATGGGCGGGGTGGCCGATACGACTACCTCTATGGGTTCTTCGCCTCGATGTACTACGCGGCGCTGCGGCCTGCTGAGGCGAACCGGCTCTTGGAGCAGGACTGCAAGCTCCCGGATTCCGGGTGGGGTGAGTTGGTGCTGTCGCAGTCGGCGTCGCTCTCCGCGGCTCGGTATACCGACTCCGGGGAGCGGTGGGAGGAACGGGCGTTGAAGCGGCGGGCTGCGGGGGCGGTGCGGGTGGTGCCGATTCCGCCCCAGCTCGTTGCGATTTTGCGGGAGCACATCGACCGGTTCGGGGTGACCTGGGACGGGCGCCTGTTCCGCGGGCAGGAGAAGGGGGAGCCAGTGACGCCTGCGGTCTACACCGATGCGTGGAAGCGGGCTCGGCTCATCGGGCTGTCACCGTAGCAGGCTCGGTCTCCGCTGGCGAAGCGGCCGTATGACCTTCGGCACGCGGCGGTGTCGACCTGGCTGGCGGCTGGAGTGCCGGTGGCTGAGGTCGCCGAGCGGGCTGGGCACACGGTCGATGTGCTGTTGAAGGTCTACGCGAAGTGCCTCGACGGGCAGCGGGACGCCTCGAACAGCCGGATTGACGATTGGCTGTCGTGAACATCGACGCAGGTAGAGTGGGTGGAAACGGCTTCCGGGTGATCACCTGGGAGCCGTTTCGCCGTTCCGTGATGGTTCCGTGGCGAGCCACATTCGGCCCTGGTTCTCGACGGACAGTCACAGACGACCATCGACCGGTCTTGTGTCGATCTTCGCAGGTCATGGGACAAATTAGAGCCTGTCCCTGCTGACGCGAGAGTCACTTACAGTGACGGATTTATCCCCGGAGTTCCATCGTGCAGCATTTGGGGCCGCCGCCGGATTTGCGGAGTTCGGAGATGTCCACGAAGTGGGGTTCGTAGCCTCGGGCGAGTAGTTCGGTCGCCAGGTGGGTGGCCTCGGTGGGGAGGATGACGTTGTGGCCGTCGGAGACGGCGTTGAGGCCTAGGCAGGTGGCGTCTTCTTCGGTGGCTATCACCGCGTCCGGGTAGAGGCGGCGGAGTAGGCGTTGGGTGCCTGGGGTGAAGGCGTCCGGGTAGTACGCGATGGTGGCTCGGGTGGTGAGGGTGGCTTCAGTGAGGACGAACAGGGCTACGTCCAGGTGGTAGTAGCGGGGATCTACTAGGTGCAGGGAAACCACGGGGACGCCGAGGACCTCTTGGGCTTCGGTGTGGGCGCCGGGGTCGGTGCGGAAGCCGGTGCCTGCCAGGAGGAGGTCGCCAGTCCAGGTGAAGTCGCCTTCGGCCTCGTTGGTGTGGGTGGGCATCACCACTGTGCGGTAGCCGTGGGTGAGGAACCAGGTGCGGTAGAGGTCCGCTTCAGGGGCGCGTTGGGGGGCGCGGAAGCGGGCGCCGAGGACCACACCGTCGATGACTGTTGCCGCGTTGGCCGCGAAGACCATGTCGGGGAGGGCCGGGTGGGGGGTGATCAGGTCCACCTGGTGGCCTAGGCGCTCGTAGGTCTGCTTGAGCGCCGTCCACTGGGTGACGGCCTTCGCCGTGTCCACTGGGCGGGTCGGGTCCATCCAGGGGTTGATGGCGTAGTCGACCCGGAAGTGGCGGGGTTCGCACATCAGGTACCTGCGGGTGATCGGCGGGGCAGGGCGAACCTGGACGGACGTCATGGATCGAAATGTAAGTGGCGGGAATCCTGTCGACAATGCCGTTTTGACGCCGTTCTACCGGCAGAATGTTGCGTGTGGACGTCATAGATCAACGAATCGTTTCGCGGCTGGTGGCTGATGCTCGGTCCAGCTACGCCGAGATCGGTAAGGCGGTGTCGCTGTCCGCGCCCGCGGTGAAGCGGCGGGTGGATCGGCTATTGGAGACGGGGGTGCTGCGGGGGTTCACGGCGGTGGTGAATCCGGAGGCCCTGGGGTGGGGGACCGAGGCGTTCGTGGAGGTGCACTGCCAGGGGAACGTGTCGCCGGATCGGATTCGGCAGCGGTTGGAGCCGTTGCCGGAGGTGGTGGCCGCGTACACCGTGTCCGGGGCCGCCGACGCGATCGTGCATCTGCGGGCCGCGGACATCCACCATTTGGAGGACGCGCTGGAGCGGTTGCGGGCCGTGGACATGGTGTCGCGAACGGTGTCCACCGTGGTGCTCTCCACACTGCTGGAGCGGCCGCCCGCTCCGGACACGCCCTAGGGTCGCCGTCATGACTGATGTTCTCCTGGAGCGGCGCGACGGCGTCGCCGTCATCACGCTCAACGATCCCGACCGGCGCAACGCGTTGACGCTGTCCATGTCGGCTCGGCTGGCTTCGCTCGTCGCCGAGTGCGAGGGGGATCCGGGGGTGTCGGCGATCGTCGTCACGGGGGCGCCGCCCGCGTTCTGCGCGGGAGCCGACCTGTCGGTGCTCGGGGAGTCGCGGGAAGAGGGGCTGCGGGGCATCTACGCGGGGTTCTTGGCGGTCGCGCGCTGCTCGCTGCCGACGATCGCCGCCGTGGGCGGGGCCGCGGTCGGGGCCGGGCTGAACCTCGCGCTGGCCGCCGACGTGCGGTTGGCCGGGCCCAAGGCGCGGTTCGACGCGCGGTTCCTCCAGTTGGGCATCCACCCGGGCGGCGGGATGACCTGGATGCTGCAACGGCTCGTGGGGCCGCAGACGGCCACGGCGATGACGCTGTTCAAGCAAATCCCCGACGCAGCCGAGGCGCTGCGGGTCGGGCTGACGGTGGGGACCGTCGAGGGGGACCACGCCGCGCTGGTGGACGCGGCGGTGGCGCTGGCCGCGCCCGCGGCGGCGGGACCGCGTGAACTGGTGCTGTCGATCAAGCGAACTCTGCGGACGACGGCGGCCTTGACCGACCACGGCGACGCCGTGGAGACCGAGCTCGTCGCCCAGGTCGACTCGATGGCCTCGCCCGCCTTCGCCGAGCTGCTGGCCAGCATGAAGGCGCGGATCTCCGGGAACCCGACAAGCACCCCTTAAGCGGACGAGAGTATCCACACAGAGAGAAAGCCTGGCCCACTCTTCGGGATAGCTGTAACCCCGGGTTACACTAAAATCAGGTCGACGTCAGGCCCGTGACCGATACTTGTGCCGGTCACGGCGCCGGGCTGTGATCTGTAGCGCGTTGCGGCGGCTCACGCCATCGCGATGCCTACCGTGAAAAGTGGGAAACAACAGGTCGGCCGGTGCCGTGCTGGTGAACGCTCAACAGAGCACAACCAGCCGCGCTCCAGAGGGCGGAGACTACCCTCGGGCGCGAGCCGCGGCGCTCCGGCCGACTCGGCGGGAGCCAGGCCGTGGCCCAAGTCGGCGTCAGGAGAGAGGGATCGGCGAGCTCATGAGCACACGAGTGGACGGCGACGCTGCCGGATCTGCCCGACCAGGCGGGGTGAAACTCGACCGGGTCGTCATCCGATTCGCCGGTGACTCCGGTGACGGCATGCAGCTCACCGGCGACCGCTTCACCTCGGAGGCGGCCGCGTTCGGCAACGACCTGTCGACCATGCCCAACTTCCCCGCGGAGATCCGCGCACCACAGGGCACCATCCCCGGTGTCTCCAGCTTCCAGGTGCACTTCGCCGACTACGACATCCTCACCCCCGGCGACCGCCCCGACGTGCTGGTGGCGATGAACCCCGCCGCCCTCAAGGCCAACATCGCCGACCTGCCCGCGGGCGGCACGCTGATCGTCAACACCGACGAGTTCGTCAAGCGCAACCTGGTCAAGGTCGGCTACGACGCCAACCCCCTCGACGACGACTCGCTGGCCCCCTACCAGGTCCACCAGGTCGCCATGGCCACGCTGACCCAGGGCGCGCTCGCCGAGACCGGCCTGGGCAAGAAGGACGCCGAGCGCTGCAAGAACATGTTCGCGCTCGGCCTGCTGTCGTGGATGTACCACCGGCCGACCGAGGGCACCGAGCGGTTCCTGCGCGAGAAGTTCGCCAAGAAGCCCGAGATCGCCGAGGCCAACGTGCTCGCGTTCCGCGCGGGCTACTACTACGGCGAGACCACCGAGGCGTTCGCCGTCACCTACCAGGTCGCCCCCGCGAAGCTGGCCACCGGCACCTACCGCCAGATCACCGGCAACACGGCCCTGGCCTACGGCATCGTCGCCGCCGGGCAGCAGGCGAAGCTGCCGGTGCTGCTGGGCACCTACCCGATCACCCCGGCCTCGGACATCCTGCACGAGCTGTCGAAGTACAAGCAGTTCGGCATCACCACCTTCCAAGCGGAAGACGAGATCGCGGGCATCTGCGCCGCCCTGGGCGCCAGCTACGGCGGCGCGCTTGGCGTCACCAGCACCTCCGGACCCGGTGTCGCGCTCAAGTCCGAGACCATCGGCCTCGGCGTGATGACCGAGCTGCCGCTGCTGGTGATCGACGTGCAGCGCGGCGGCCCGTCGACCGGTCTGCCCACCAAGACCGAGCAGGCCGACCTGCTGCAGGCCATGTTCGGCCGCAACGGCGAGTCGCCGGTGCCGGTCGTCGCGCCGCAGTCGCCAGCCGACTGCTTCGCCGCGGCCATCGAAGCCACCCACATGGCGCTCAAGTACCGCACGCCGGTGCTGCTGCTCTCCGACGGCGCGATCGCCAACGGCTCCGAGCCCTGGCTCATCCCCGACATCGCGGACCTGCCCGACCTCAGCGTCGAGTTCGCCACCGAGCCCAACGCCCCGGACGGCACGTTCTGGCCATACCTGCGCGACCAGGAGACGCTGGCACGGGCGTGGGCGGTACCCGGCACCCCCGGCCTGCAACACCGCATCGGCGGCCTGGAGAAGGCCGACGGCTCGGGCAACATCTCCTACGACCCGGACAACCACGACCGCATGGTCCGGCTGCGCCAGGCCAAGATCGACGGCATCGAGGTCCCCGACCTGACCGTGGACGACCCGTCCGGCAAGGCGCGGGTGCTGGTGCTGGGCTGGGGCTCGTCCTACGGCCCGATCGGCGCCGCGGCCCGCCGGGTGCGCAAGCTCGGCCACGCGGTCGCGCAGGCGCACCTGCGCAACCTCAACCCGTTCCCGAAGAACCTCGGCGACGTGCTCAAGTCCTACGACAAGGTCGTGGTCCCGGAAATGAACCTGGGCCAGCTTGCGTTGTTGCTACGGGGCAAGTACCTGGTGGATGTCATCAGCTACACCAAGGTCGCCGGTCTCCCGTTCAAGGCTGAGGAGCTGCAGGACGTGCTCACTGACATCGTGAAGGGGGTCGATGCCGCATGACCGCGATCGACTTGGGCTTGCCTGGTCTCAGCGGCCTCGCGGGCGTGCCGACTACCGACGAGCCGCAGAAAGCCAAGGACTACAAGTCCGACCAGGAAGTCCGCTGGTGCCCAGGCTGCGGCGACTACGTGGTGCTCAACGCGGTGCAGTCGTTCCTGCCGTCGCTTGGGCTCAAGCGGGAGAACATCGTCTTCGTCTCCGGCATCGGCTGCTCGTCGCGCTTCCCGTACTACATGAACACCTACGGGATGCACTCGATCCACGGGCGCGCCCCGGCCATCGCGACCGGCCTGGCCACCGCCCGCCCGGACCTGTCGGTCTGGGTCGTCACCGGCGACGGCGACGCGCTCTCCATCGGCGGCAACCACCTGATCCACACCCTGCGCCGCAACGTGAACCTGAAGATCCTGCTGTTCAACAACCGGATCTACGGGCTGACCAAGGGGCAGTACTCGCCGACCTCCGAGACCGGGAAGATCACCAAGTCGACCCCGATGGGCTCGCTGGACCACCCGTTCAACCCGGTGTCGCTGGCCCTGGGCGCGGAGGCCACGTTCGTCGGCCGCGCGCTCGACAGCGACCGCAAGGGCCTCACCGAGGTCCTGCGCCAGGCCGCCGAGCACCGCGGCTCGGCCCTGGTCGAGATCTACCAGAACTGCCCGATCTTCAACGACGGCGCGTTCGACGTGCTCAAGGAGCCGGGCGAGGCGGCCCAGCGGCTGGTCAACCTGGAGCACGGCAAGCCGATCCGCTTCGGGGCCGACGGCGAGTACGGGGTCGTCCGGTCCGGCTTCGGGTCGCTCGACGTGGCGAAGGTCAGCGAGGTCGGCGAAGACGCGATCGTCGTGCACGACGCGCACACCCCCGACCCGTCGTACGCGTTCGCGCTGTCGCGGCTGTCCGCCCAGGACCTCAGCCACACCGTGACCGGCGTGTTCCGCTCGGTGGCCCGCCCCACCTACGACGACCTCGCCCGCGCCCAGGTCGAGGACGCCAAGGCCAGCAAGCCCGCCGACCTCCAGTCCCTGCTGCGCGGCAAGGACACCTGGACCGTCGTGTGAGCTGACCCCGACAACGCGCGAGGCCCCGATCCGGTCACCGGATCGGGGCCTCGCGCGTTAAGCCGTCAGCCGTGCCAGGGGGTGAAACCGGCGCGCTCGGCGTCGGTGGTGGTCTTGAACCAGACCGTGGCCCGGACAGTCGGGTAGTCAGGGGACTCGGTGGTGTGGAAGCGGCCCTGGGCGCCCTTGACGGTGTACTCGTCGGACGGGGCCGCGCCGTCCGGGCCCGCGGGGGCCGCGTCGGCGGACAGGGCGTCGTCCAGGGTGCCGAAGACCCGGGTGACCTCGCGTTCCTGGGGGACGACGGGGATCTGGCCGGTGGGGGCGTCGTCCGGCCACGGGGTGGTGGGCGCGGCGGGCGCTGTGGCGGGCTCGGCGGGCCGGGTGGCGGCGAGATAGCGCCACGCGGCATAGGCACCGAGGAGGAACGACAACAGACACCAGAGAACTGGTCGACGCAACGGGCTGGCCTCCTCGTGGACCTCCCCGGCGGTG
Organism: Actinokineospora sp. NPDC051303; assembly: GCF_055586285.1. Classification (NCBI taxonomy): domain Bacteria; kingdom Bacillati; phylum Actinomycetota; class Actinomycetes; order Pseudonocardiales; family Pseudonocardiaceae; genus Actinokineospora; species Actinokineospora sp. NPDC051303. The sequence continues at coordinate 28,619 of NZ_JBVJIN010000017.1, read as the reverse complement.
GCCCGACAGTCTTCTACCACCCCGGGCCGCGCCACTGCCAGTCGCCACTCAGGCCAGCGGCCGGAACCCCACTCGTTCGGCATCGGCGACCGAGCGGAACCACACCTCGGCGATCGTGCGGTCGAACTTCGGGGACTCCGGGGAGCAGTAGCGCAGCGCCGTGACACTCGCCTTGATCGTGTACTCGCTCGACGGCGACCGGCCCCCGGGCAACGGCATCGCCGACCCGGGCCCGAACGGGCCGGGCGGCACGAACGGGTCAGCGCCTGCGGAGGTCGACTGCAACGTACGGGCGCCGCGCAACCGCTGCGGGGGCAACGGAGCGGCCTTCGGCGCGGGCGCCTCGTCCGCGGCGACGATCGGCTCGAACAGGGACCGCTCACGCACCGGCTCATCCGGGAACGGCTCCACCGCCGGGGACTTCGTCGGCTGCGGGGCCGCCGCCGGGGCTTCCGCGGCCTGCTGCGACCCGAACGGGAACCGGTTCTGCGGCTTGGACGGAATGCGCTTCGGCAACACGTTGGCGGGCCGGTCCGCCGCCTGCCCGTTGGGCTCCTCCGGCTGGAACGCGCGAGGCTGCCGCACCGGCAACGGCGGAGCGCCCGCGGACTCAGCGGCCCGAGCCCCCGTGCTCGGCGCGGGCGAGTGGCCGGAGCGCGCGGCCGACTGCTCGGCGGGGGTGGGCTGGTCGAGGTATCCGGTGGTTGAGCCACTGAAGGCGCCCGACTGCTCGCCGCGCGCCGCTTCGGCCTGCTCAGCACGGGCGGAGGACGAGCCGAAGGCCCGCGACAGCAGGCTCCGGGCGGACGCCGTGGGCTGCTTGGGCTGCCCGGTCGCCGAGCCGCCGAAGCCCGCGGTCTGGCTTGCGGCGGCGGGCTGGTCGGCGGGGGGCTGCTCCAGGTGGCCTGCCGAACGGCCCCCGAAGGCAGGCGGATGATCGGGGCGTGCGGCGGACGACGAACCGAAAGCGGCAGGCTGATCACCGCGGGCGTTGACGGAGTCGGACTGATCCAGGTGGCTGGTCGATCGACCGAAGGTGGCGGTCTGATCACCGCGAGCCGCGGCCGCGCCAGTCCGGGACTCATCCGAGTGGCTAGCCGACCGGCCAAAAGTGGCGGTCTGCGCGCGAGCGGCGTCGGGTTCGGACTGGTCTGACCGACCGAAGGTAGCGGTCTGATCGCCGCGAGCGGCGGCCGCGTCAGTGCCGGGCTGATCCGAGTGGCTGGTTGACCGGCCGAAGGTGGCGGTTTGCGCGCGAGCGGCAGCGGCGTCCGTTTCGGATTGGCCGAGGTGGCTGGCAGGCCGACCGGAGGTGGTCGACGGATCGCCGGGGGCGGCGGGTGCGCTGAAAATGGTGGTCTGCTCGGCGTGAGCGGCGGGGGTGTCGGTGGTGGGCTCGCCGACAGCGGAGGTGTGGTCGGTGGGAGTGGTCTGCTGGGCAGCGGACTGCTCACCGCGGGTGGTGCGTGGCGAGGTGGCGGTGGGCGTCGGGTGTTCTGTGCCTGCCGGGTCGCTGGTGGGCTGGTCGGGCTGGGGGGGTGATCCGGCGGTGAGCGAGGCGGAGTAGGCGGCGGGCTGTTCGCCGTGGGCGGGGCGGGCGGAATAGACCGTGGGCTGGTCGGCGCGGGTGGTGGCTGGAGCGCCAGAGGGCTGTTGGTCAGCGTGGGCGCCGGGCGAAGCGCTGTGCGCCGCGGCCTGCGGGTCCTGCGAATCGCCGTGAGCGGTGGGGGCGCTTGGCGAAGCGCTGTAGGCGGTGGGCTGGTCACCGTGCGCGCCCGCGGGAGCGCTGTAGGCGGTGGGCTGGTCACCATGGGCGTCTGCCGGAGCGCTGTAGGCGGTGGGCTGGTCGGCGGGCGCGTTTGACGACGCGCGGTAAGCCGTGGACTGGTCACCTGGGGCGCTTGGCGCGGCCGCCTGCGGGTCCTGTGCATCGCCGTGGGGGGTGGGGGTGTCTGGTGAAGCGGTGTAGGCGGTGGGGTGGTCGCCGGGGGTGGTGGAGTGGGGGGACTCTCCGGTGTCGTCGTCCAGGACGGCGTGGAGGAAACGGGGGGACGTGTCCAGGGCGCCGACGTCGGGGACCTTGCCGGAGCGCGTGCCCTCGTAGCCCTTGTCCTCGGCCAGGTCGGGGAGGTCCTCCGAGAGCACCTCGTCCAAGTCGTCGTCCAGGTCGTCTACCAGGGCGTCTTCGCGGGCCGGTTTGCCTTCCGCGTCGATGCGGCGGATCAGCTCGGCGGGGATGGGGGTGGTGCGCTGGGTGAAGACCGTGCCGTGGCCGTCGTCGTAGGGGGTGCGGGGGGTGATCTCGTGGGCGGTTTCCGGGTCGTCCTCGTCAGTGAGGTCGTCCACGAGGTGCTCGTCCGACTGCCAGCGGTCGGGGTCCGGCTCCCGCCTCGCGGTGGGGATGTACTGGGTGGCCTCGGCCGCTTCGGGCTGGGGCTCGTCGTGGCTGGTCAGGACCAGGGAGCCGCGTTGGGCCGCTTCGTCGTCGCCCTCGTCGTGCTCGTCGGCATAAACATCGCGGTCGTCGCGGTCGCCGTCGTGGTCGTCGTCGGCGTAGTCGCGGTGGTGGTCCGAGTGGTCCGAGTGGTCCGAGAGGTCGTCGTCGGCGTAATCGTCGTGGTCATCGCGGTCGTCACGGTCATAGGAGTCGTGGGAGTCGTAGGAGTCCCGCGAATCACCGTGGGGGGCGACGAGAGTGCGGCTGTGGCCAGGCGACGAGTAGTCGTCGTAGTCGTCCTCGGCAAGGGGCTCGGGACGCCGCCTGCGGGTCGCGGCGAGCTGGCGTTCGAGGGCGGCTGCGCGCTTGCGGGCGGGGTTGGCGATGAGCACCCAGCAGAGCAGGGCACCGACCAGGAAACCGGCGAGGCTCCACACCCACACCTGCCCGAAGAACGGCATCGCCGACGTCTCCCTCCAGTCCGCGCCCCTCGACGCGGCACCCGGTTGTCCAAGCCTAGGGGAGGTTACTGCGGCGACAGCGGGCACTGGCAGCGTGCCGGGCAATTCATCGGTACGTCACATTTACCGATCGAGATATTGCCGTGATCGTCTCTCATCGGGTTCGGGCGACTACATAACGTGTCAAAAGTTCTAAGGCCTCGCGTGCCGCGCACGCGGGCAGGGTGGCCAGGGCCGCGTGGGCGCGGTCGGCGTATTCGTCCAGTGTTTGGCGGGCGCGCTCAAGACCGGGGGACTTGCGCAGCAAAGTGAGCGCGTCCTCAATGTCGGCGTCGTCGGAGATGGGGCCCGCGAGCAATTCCGTCAACCGGGGATCGGCGTCGTCGGCGAGCGCGTAGAGCATGGGCAGGGTGCGCACGCCTTCGCGCAGGTCGGTGCCGGGGGTCTTGCCGGACTCGGCGGCCGGTGAGGCGATGTCGATGACGTCGTCGGAGATCTGGAAGGCCGCGCCGATGATCTCGCCGAACCGGACCAGGGCGGCGATCTCCTCGGGCGACGCGCCGGAGAACATGCCGCCGTAGCGCCCGGCGGTAGCGATCAGGGAGCCGGTCTTCTGGTCGATGACCGACAGGTAGTGCGTGATGGGGTCGTCGTCGCCGGGGCCGACTGTTTCGCGCATCTGCCCGGTGACCAGTTCGCGCATGGTCTCCGCGATGAGCCGGGTGGGCAGCGCGCCGAGGTCGGCGACGAGCATCGAGGCGTGCGCGAAGAGGAAGTCGCCGGTGAGGATGGCGACCGAGTTGTCCCAGCGGGCGTTGGCGCTCGCGTCACCGCGGCGCATGGTGGCCTCGTCCATGACGTCGTCGTGGTAGAGGGTGGCCAGGTGGACTAGTTCCACGGCGGCGGCGGAGGTGATGACCTCGTCGGTGTTGCCGGTGTTGAACTGCGCGGCGAGCAGCGCGAACAGCGGGCGGAAGCGTTTGCCACCGGCCTTGACCAGGTGCAGCGCGGCCTGGTCGACGAAGTCGACGTCGCTGTGCACGACGCTGCGCAACAGGTCCTCGACCCGGGTGAGCCCGTCGCCGACCGCGTGGAGCAGGTCCGGGTCGGCGGCGTCGAGCCCCAGGAACGCGGGCAGCTCGGGAACGCCGGTGTTCTCGGTGGCAGTCACGTCAGCGGCACTCCTGGTCAGCTGTGGCTCTTGACTATCGAGCCTACTTGCCCAACCACACGCGAGTGCCCCGGATATACCAAAGGCCACTTCCGCCGAGCGGGAAGTGGCCTTTGGTTTACGCGCTGTGCGCGGTGGACTACTGAATGGCGAACACTCCGCCTGCCGCCCAGTCCAGCGCGAACGCGGGGGCGATGCCGAGCAGCAGGGTGACCAGCACGCCGAGGGTGATGGCCGCGGTGGTGAACGCGCCGGGCACGGTCACCGTGGGGCCTTCCGCGGCGGGCTCGCTGAAGTACATCAGCACGATCACCCGCAGGTAGAAGAACGCCGCGACCGCGGAGGCGACCAGCGCGACCACCACCAGCGGGGCCATGCCATCGGCGATCGCGGCCTCGAACACCACGAACTTCCCGACGAACCCGCTGGTCAGCGGGATGCCCGCGAGGGCGAGCAGCAGGAAGGTGAACACCCCGGCGACCAGCGGCGACCGCTTCGCCAGGCCCGCCCACTGCGACAGGTGGGTGGCCTCGCCGGAGGAGTCGCGGACCAGGCTGATCACGCCGAACGTGGCCAGCGTGGTGAAGCCGTAGGTGAGCAGGTAGAACAACGTGCCGGACAGGCCCTTGTCGGTGAGCGCGATCGAACCGACCAGCAGGAAGCCCGCGTGCGCCACCGACGAGTAGGCGATCATGCGCTTCACGTCGGTCTGGGTGAGGCCGAGGATCGCGCCGATGACCATGGACACGATGGCCACGCCCCACAGCACGCCGCGCCATTCCCAGTTGGTCGACTCGAAGGCGACCTGCAGCACGCGCAGGATGCCGCCGAACGCGGCGACCTTGGTGCAGGCGGCCATGAACGCGGTGACCGGGGTCGGCGCGCCCTGGTAGACGTCGGGGGTCCAGGTGTGGAACGGGCCGACGGACGCCTTGAACAGCAGGCCGACCACCAACAGGCCCATGCCCGCGAACAGCAGCGTGTCAGAGCGGTCGCTGCCCGCGGCGGACGCGGCGATGTCGGCGAGCCGCACGGAGCCGGAGTAGCCGTAGAGCAGGGCGATGCCGTAGAGGAAGAACGCCGAGGCGAACGCGCCGAGCAGGAAGTACTTGACCGCGGCCTCCTGGGAGAGCAGGCGGCGACGACGGGCCAGGCCGCACATCAGGTATAGCGGCAGCGACAGCACTTCCAGCGCGATGAACATGGTCAGCAGGTCGTTGGCCGCGCAGAAGATCATCATGCCGCCGAGCGCGAACAGCGTCAGCGGGAAGACCTCGGTCTGCATGCCGGTTGAGGCGACCTGCGCGCGGTCCTGGACGGTGCCGGGCCGGATCGCGGCGCTGGCGACGAACGCGCCGCCCGGCTCGACGGACCGGTCGGCGATCATCAGCACCGCGCCAAGCGACAGCGCGAGCAGCGTGCCCCACAGGAACAGCGCGGGCCGGTCGACCGCGAGCGTGCCGTACATGGCCTGCTCACCGGCCGCGGGCGCGTCGCTGAGGTAGATCGCGAGCACCACGCCCGCGCCCGCCAGCGCGAGCAGGGTGAGCACCACCTGGAACGGCCAGCGCTGGTGCCGGGGCAGGAACGCCTCGAACAGCACGCCGACGCAGGCCGCGCCGAGCACGATCAGGATGGGCCACACAGCGTCCAGGGGCGGAGCCTCCACCTTGGGCGGCGCGGGCGGCTCCTGGGCGAGCAGGAGCACCGAGGAGATCACGGACACTGCAGTTGCCTCTCTGCGGACTGGACCGGCTGGACCGGGTCGACCAGGCGCGCCTCGCACATCGTGGCGTCCACGGTGGGCGTCACGGTGTCGAGGACGGGCTTCGGGTACACGCCCAGGCCGACGATCAGCAGGAGCAGCGGCGCGAGGACCGCTTTCTCCCGGCCGTTCAGGTCGAAGATGCCCTTCTTCGCGCCGACCTCGGGGTCGAGCACGACCGCGCGGGCCGCGCCGGGGCCGCCGCGCGCGGTGTCGACGGCCAGTGTGTCGACGGCCAGTGTGTCCCCACCGCTGTCCACTAGCGCGCTGCCGCGCAGCGGCCCCTGCATGACCCGCTGGTAGAGCCACAGCACGTAGAGCGCGGCGAAGATCATGCCAACGGTGGCGATGATCGTGAAGACCGGCGCGTTCGGGAAGGAGCCGATGAGCACCAGGAACTCGCTGACGAAGGAGTTGGTGCCCGGCAGCGACAGCGTGCTCAGGCCCGCGATCAGCAGCATCCCGGCCAGCAGCGGGGTCAGCTTCGCCATGCCGCCGTAGTCGGCGATGCGGGTGGAGCCGCCGCGGGCGATCACCATGCCCACGACCAGGATCAGCGTCCCGGTGGCGATGCTGTGGTTGACCATGTAGGTGACCGAGCCGGTCATGGCCTGCGAGCTGAACGCGAAGATGCCCAGCGCGATGAAGCCGAAGTGGGCGATGGAGACATACGCGATGAACCGCTTCATGTCGGTCTGCCCGGTGGCCAGCAGCGAGCCGTAGACCACGCCCGCGACCGCGAGGATCAGCACCAGCGGGGCGAGTTCTGCGCTGGCGGCGGGGAACATCGGCAGCAGGTAGCGCAGGAAGCCGAAGGTGCCGACCTTGTCCAGGATGCCCACGAGCAGCACCGCGACGCCGATGGGCGCCTCGGCGGTGGCGTCGGGCAGCCAGGTGTGCAGCGGCACCAGCGGCGCCTTGACCGCGAAGGCGATGAAGAAGCCGAAGAACAGCCAGATTTGCGTCGACAGCGGCGCGTCGCTCACGACCCGCACCAGGGTGGCCCAGTCGAAGGTGCCCTGCCCCAGTTCCTCGCCCGCCATGACGTAGCAGCCGATGACCGAGGCCAGCATGATCAGGCCGCCGAGGAAGGAGTACAGGAAGAACTTGACCGCCGCGTACTGCCTGCGCGCGCCGCCGTAGGAGCCGATCAGGAAGTACATCGGGATCAGCATGATCTCGAACAGCACGTAGAACAGGAACACGTCGGTCGCGGCGAACACGCCCACGGTCAGCGCCTGTTCCAGCAGGATCAGCCCGAAGAACCCGCCAGCGGTGCGGCCCTCTGGCAGCTTCTCGGCCCAACCCGCGCCGATCACCAGCGGCACCAGCAGCGCGATGACCGCGATCATCACCAGCGCGATGCCGTCGACGCCGAAGGAGATGTGCACCCCGAACGCGGGAATCCAGTCGAACGAGAACGCCTGTTGCAGGCGCGCCCCGCCCGGCTCGAAGCTGGCCCACGCGACCAGCGCGAGCACGAACTCGACCACCGAGAACCCGAGGGCGGCGAGTTTGGCGGTGCGGTCGTTGCCGCGCAGCGCGACCACGACGGCCGCGCCGACCAGCGGCAGCAGCAGAAGCGCCGCCAGCAGCCAGGACCCCGACGTGCTCATCCGAACCTCACCATCAGCAGTGCGGCGATCACCAGGATCGACCCTCCGAGCATGGACAGCGCGTAGGAGCGCACGAACCCGGTCTGCATCCGCCGCAGTCGCCCGGAGCTGCCGCCCAGGCTTGCCGCGATGCCGTTGACCAGGCCGTCGACGCCCCGGTTGTCGATGTAGACCAGCGCCCGGGTCAGCCAGACCCCCGGCCGGGCGAACAGCGCCTCGTTGAGGTGGTTGCCGTAGAGGTCGGCGCGCGCGGCACGGACCGGGAACGACACCCGCCTCGGCCGGGTCACCGGCTGCTCACCCCGGCCGAAGAGCAGGAACGCCAGGCCCGCGCCCAGCGCCGAGATGGCCACGGTGAGGAACCCGACCATGCCGTGCGAGAGCGGCCCGTGCTCCTCGACCAGCGGGCCGATCGACGGGGTGAGCCACTCGGGCAGCGTCCCGCTGAGTGTCAGACCGGCGAAGACGGAGCCGATGGCCAGCACGATCATCGGGATCGTCATCGTCGCGGGCGCCTCGTGCGGGTGGTAGTCGCGGCCGTCCTCGCTCTTGAGGTCCGTCCAGCGGGGCTTGCCGAGGAACACCAGGATCAGCAGCCGGGTCATGTAGAACGCGGTCAGACCAGCGCCCAGCAGCGCGATCCCGCCGAACACCCAGCCGCGGTTGCCCGGCTCGCTGAACGCGGCGGCGATGATGGCGTCCTTGGAGAAGTACCCGGACAGGAACGGGAAGCCGATCAGCGCCAGGTAGCCCAGGGTCCAGGTGACGAACGTGATCGGCATCTTGCGCGCCAGCCCGCCCATCCGCCGGATGTCGCCCTCGTCGTTCATGCCGTGCATGACCGACCCGGCGCCGAGGAACAGCCCGGCCTTGAAGAAGCCGTGCGTGAGCAGGTGCAGGATGCCGAACGCGTACCCGGCCGGGCCGAGGCCCACGGCGAGGATCATGTACCCGATCTGGCTGACCGTGGAGTAGGCCAAGACCTTCTTGAAGTCGTCGTAGGCGCAGCCGATCACGCACCCGATGAGCAGGGTGACCGCGCCAATGATCATCACGACCAGGCGCGCGTCGGCGGCCTGCGGCAGCGAGTAGATCGGGCTGCACCGGGCGATGAGGTACACGCCCGCGGTGACCATGGTCGCCGCGTGGATCAGCGCGGACACCGGCGTCGGGCCCGCCATCGCGTCGGGCAGCCACGCCTGGAGCGGGAACTGGCCGGACTTGCCGCACGCGCCGAGCAGGAGCAGCAGACCGATCGCCACGACCGTGCCGGTCGACTGGTTCCCGATCTGGGCGAACACCACGTCGTACTGGGTGCTGCCCATGGTCTTGAACATCAGGAAGATCGCCAGCGCCAGGCCGACGTCGCCGACCCGGTTCATCAGGAACGCCTTCTTCGCCGCCGTGGCCGCGAAGTCCTTGCCCTGGTACCAGCCGATCAGCAGGAACGAGGCGAGGCCGACACCTTCCCAGCCGAAGTAGAGCGTCACGAACCCGTTGCCCAGCACCAGCAGCAGCATCGCGGAGACGAACAGGTTCAGGTACGCGAAGAAGCGGCGGCGGTCGCGGTCGTCGGCCATGTAGCCGATCGAGTAGATGTGGATCAGCGCGCCGACGCCGGTGATCAGCAGCACGAACGTCAGCGACAGCGGGTCGATCCGCAGGCCGAACTCGACGTCGAGGGCGTTGACCGGCATCCAGTCGAACAGGTGCGCCTCGCGCACCCGCTGGTCCTCGGGGAGCGAGGTCGTGCCGAAGAAGAGGACCAGCCCGTAGACGAACGCGGCGATGACCGTGCCGCTGCCGAGCAGGTGCCCCCACTTGTCGGTGCGCCGCCCGCCGATGAGCAGCACGGCCGCGCCGAGCGCGGGCAGCACCAGCAGCAGCCAGGCGGCGCCCGCGGCGCCGGAGGCCTGCTGGACTTCCATGGCCAGGTTCGTTCCCGGCACCGAGATTCCCGTCACGGAAGTGCTCCCTAGTACTTCAGCAGGTTGGCGTCGTCGACCGAGGCGGTGCGGCGGGTGCGGAAGATCGACATGATGATCGCGAGGCCGACCACGACCTCAGCGGCGGCGACGACCATCACGAAGAACGCCATCACCTGGCCGGACAGGGTGCCGTTGATCCGCGCGAAGGTCACCAGCGACAGGTTCACCGCGTTGAGCATCAGCTCGACGCACATGAACACGACGATCGCGTTGCGGCGCACCAGCACGCCCACCGCGCCGATGGTGAACAGCAGCGCCGACAGCAGCAGGTAATACGACGGGGTCACGCTTGGTCCTCCTTGCCCGGAGCGAGCGCGCGGGCGTCGGGGCCGGGCAGGGCGCCCGCGACGGCCTTGCGCTCCTCGTCCAGCTTCTCGGCGGCGGTGGCCTCGATGAGCCGCGACAGCGACTCCGGCGCGACCGAGCCGTCCGGCAGCAGCGCCGGGGTGGCCACCGAGTTCGATGTGGCGAACACGCCGGGGCCGGGCAGCGGCGACGGGCGGTCGTGCTCGCCGCGGAAGCGGGCCTCGACGGTTTCCTTCTGCGTCTTCTTGCCGCGCTGGTGGCGGTCGACGTAGCCGAGCACCATCGCGCCGATGGCGGCGGTGATCAGCAGCGCCGAGGTCAGCTCGAACGGGAACAGGTAGTCGGTGAAGATCTCGTTGCCGATGTTGGCGACGTTGCCCTTGCCGCCGTTCGCCTCGTCGCCGGAAAGCCCGATAGGCCGCACGTCGGTAAGCGAGCGGGCGACCGCGCCGACGATCAGCACGGCGAGCCCGACGCCGAGCACGCCCGCCCACAGCCGCTGGCCGCGCAGCACCTCGACCACCGAGTCCGAGGAGTCGCGGCCGACCAGCATCAGCACGAACAGGAACAGCATCATGATCGCGCCGGTGTAGACGATGATCTGCACGAAGCCCAGGAACGGCGCCTGCTGCACCAGGTAGATCACGCCCAGGCTGAGCATGGTCAGCACCAGGAACAGCGCGGAGTGCACGGCGTTGCGGGCGAAGATCATGCCCAGGCCGCCCGCGAGGGCCAGCGGCCCCAGAATCCAGAACGCGATGGCCTCACCGGTGGTGACGGTGGTGGCGGCCTCTTGGGCCAGCAGCAGCGCGCTCACTTGGCCTCCTCCTGGACCGCGCCCTTGTGCTCCAGCTCAGGACCCTTGACGTAGTAGTCCTGCTCGGTCTCGCCGAGGCGCATCGGGTGCGGCGGCTGCTCCATGCCCGGCAGCAGCGGCGCGAGCAGCTGCTCCTTGGTGTAGATGAGCCGCTGCCGGTCGTCGTCGGCGAGCTCGAAGTCGTTGAGCATGGTCAGCGACCGGGTCGGGCACGCCTCGATGCACAGGCCGCAGCCGATGCAGCGCAGGTAGTTGATCTGGTAGTCGGCGCCGTAGCGCTCCCCCGGCGAGTACCGCGCCTCGTCGGTGTTGTCGCCGCCCTCCACGAAGATCGCGTCCGCCGGGCAGGCCCACGCGCACAGCTCGCAGCCGACGCACTTCTCCAGCCCGTCCGGGTGCCGGTTGAGCTGGTGGCGGCCGTGGTAGCGGGGAGCGGTGCCGGGGAAGTTCTCCGGGTACTCCTCGGTCACGACCTTCTTGAACATCGTGCTGAAGGTGACGCCGAAGCCCTTCAACGGGTCGAAGATGCTCACTTCTTGGACTCCTTCGCCGAAGTCGACCCGACGGCGGCCGGTTCGCGCTTGCGCCGGGACCGCGCGGGCTTGGCCGCGACCTTGCTCGGGATGGTGAGGTCGAGCGGCGGGACGGGGTAGCCGCCGCCGGTGACCGGGACCTGGTTCTCGTCCTCGTCGCGGGCCGCGCGGTCGGGCAGCAGGAAGCTGAGCCCGATCAGGACCACCAGCACGATGCCGCCCGCGACCAGGATGGTGCCCGCGGAGATCTCGCCCTCGCTGCGGAACGCCCGCAGGGCGACCACGAGCACGATCCACACCAGGTTCGCCGGGACCAGGACCTTCCAGCCCAGCCGCATGAACTGGTCGTAGCGCATCCGGGGCAGCGTGCCACGCAGCCAGATGAACACGAACAGGAACACCCAGGTCTTGCCGAAGAACCACAGCAGCGGCCACCAGCCGCTGTTGAAGTAGTTGTCGTTGATCAGCGAGATCGGCCAGGGGGCCATCCACCCGCCGAAGAACAGCGTGGTGCAGAACGCGGAGACGATGACCATGTTGACGTACTCGGCGAGGAAGAACAGCGCGAACTTCATCGAGCTGTACTCGGTGTGGAAGCCGCCGACGAGCTCCGACTCGGCCTCGGGGAGGTCGAACGGGGCCCGGTTCGTCTCGCCGATCATCGAGATGAAGTAGATGGCGAAACTGGGGAACAGCAGGTAGAAGTACCAGCCGCCGGATTGCGCCGCCACGATGTCGCCGGTGGAGAGCGAGCCAGCGTAGAGGATGACCGCGACGATCGACAGGCCCATGGCGATCTCGTAGGAGATCACCTGCGCCGCCGAGCGCAGCCCGCCGAGCAGCGGGTACGGCGAGCCGGACGACCAGCCGGCGAGCACGATGCCGTAGACGCCCATCGACGAGCAGGCCAGCACGACCAGCACGCCGACCGGCAGGTCGACCAGCTGCAGCACGGTGCGCTCGCCGAAGATCGAGACCTCCGGTCCGAACGGGATCACCGAGAAGGCCAGGAACGCCGGGATCACGGACATGACCGGGGCCAGGAAGTAGACCTTCCGGTCGGCCGTGTCCGGGATGATCTGCTCCTTGAACGGCAGCTTGATCGCGTCCGCGAGGGACTGGAACCAGCCGTTCGGGCCGACCCGGTTGGGGCCGGGGCGGTGCTGCATCCTGGCGACGATCTTGCGCTCTAGAATGATCATGGCCATGGTGGCGAGCGCGCCGAGCGCGAGCAGCGCCACGGCTTTGATCAGGATCAGCCAGAGCGGGTCGTCGGCGAGCAGTTCGGCCCGGGTCATGCGTTGCCTCCACTTACTGACACCACGGCGCCGTGCCCGACGCCGAGGACCCGGCGCACGGCTGCGGGCCCGGAGTTGCCGGGCAGCCAGACCACGCCGTCTGGCAGGTCGGCGACCTCGACCGGGACGGTGATCGTGCCCCGGTCGGTCGAGACGTTCACCGTGCCGGTGACCGGGACGCGCAGCGCGGTCGCGGTCTTGAGCGACAGGCGGGCGACGACCGGTCGGGCGGTGCCCGCCAGGTGCGGCTCGCCGTCTTGCAGCGACCCGTTGTCCAGCAGCATCCGCCAGGTCGCCAGCACGGCCTGCCCGACGCCGGGGGCGAGCGCGGCGGCCGACGCGGCGGCGCTGGACGCGGTCTCGCGCGGGGGCTTCGCGGTGCGGGCGACAGCGGGCAACCGGGCCAGGTCGGCGGCGCTGGCGGCCGGGGTCTGGGTGAACAGGTCGACGTCCATCTCCACGGCCAGCGAGTCCAGCACCCGGCAGTCCGGCAGCGCGCCGGTGCCTTCCAGGGTGCTGGCGAACTCGCGGCGGCGGCCCTCCCAGTTGAGGTAGCTGCCGGACTTCTCCGCGGCCGGGGCGATCGGCAGCACCACGTCGGCGTGCGCGGTGACCGCGCTGTGCCGCAGCTCCAGGCTCACCACGAACCCGACCGTCTTGAGCGCCCGCTCGGCCAGCACCGGGTCGGCGAGGTCGTCGGGGTCGACACCGCCGACGACCAGCGCGTCGAGCTGGTAGGCAGCGGCGGCGGCCAGGATCTCGTCGGTGTCGCGGCCGGTCAGGCTGGGCAGCGCGCCCTCGGCCAGGCCCCACACCTGCTCGACCACCGCGCGGGCCTTGGCGTCGGCGACCAGCCGCCCGCCAGGCAACAGCGTCGGCGCGGCGCCCGCGTCGAGCGCGCCCCGCTCACCCGCCCGCCGCGGAATCCAGGCGACCTTGGCCCCTGTCGACCCGGCCAGCCGCAGCACGGCGCTGAGCAGGCCGGACACCGTCGCCGCGCGCTCGCCGACCAGGATGACCGCGCCCGGTTTCGCCAGCGCTTCTGCGACGTCCTCGGGCAGGGTCGCCAGCGCGCCGGGCTCGCCGCCGGGAACGCAGTGGATCAGCGTGGCGTTGGTCTTCTCGACGCTTGGGCTCGTCCACTGTCCGATGTGGAACACCTGGGTGCGGTTCTTGCGGGCCGCCTTGCGCAGCCGCAGGAACACGATCGGCGATTCCTCTTCGGCCTCGAACGCCACGGTGAGGACCGCGGGGGCGCGCTCGATGTCGGCGTAGGACGCCCCGGTCTCCGGGGTGGACCCGACCACCGTGGCCGCCAGGAAGTCCAGCTCCTCCGCGGAGTGCGGGCGGGCGCGGAAGTCGATGTCGTTGGTGCGCAACGCGATCCGGGCGAACTTGCCGTAGGCGTAGGCGTCCTCGACGGTCAACCGGCCGCCGGTCAGCACCGCGGCGCCCCGGCCGTCGCGGGCGGCGACCAGGCCCTCGGCCGCGATCTGCAGCGCCTCGGTCCAGCTCGACTCGACCAGCTCGCCGGTCTTGGCGTCGCGCACCAGCGGGCGGGTGATCCGGTCGCCCGCGCCCGCGTACCGGAACGCGAAGCGGCCCTTGTCGCAGGTCCACTCCTCGTTCACGGCCGCGTCGTCGCCCGCGAGCCGTCGCATGACCTTGCCGCGCCGCCAGTCCGAGCGGGTCGCGCAGCCGGACGCGCAGTGCTCGCACACGCCGTCGGTGGAGACCAGGTCGAACGGGCGGGAGCGGAACCGGTACGCGGCGCTGGTGAGCGCGCCGACCGGGCAGATCTGGATGGTGTTGCCGGAGAAGTACGACTGGAACGGCTTCTCTTCCGCGATGCCGATTTGCTGCTGGGCACCGCGTTCGAGCAGTTCGATGAACGGGTCGCCCGCGATCTGCGAAGAGAACCGGGTGCAGCGCTGGCAGAGCACGCAGCGCTCGCGGTCGAGCAGCACCTGCGTGGAGATCGGCAGCGGCTTCGGGAACGTCCGCTTGGTCTCCACGAACCGGGATTCCGTGCGGCCGTGGGCCATCGCCTGGTTCTGCAGCGGGCACTCGCCGCCCTTGTCGCAGATCGGGCAGTCCAGCGGGTGGTTGATGAGCAGCAGCTCCATCACGCCCTGCTGCGCCTTGTCCGCGACCGGCGAGGTGACCTGGGTCTTGACCACCATGCCGTCGGCGACGGTGATCGTGCAGGACGCCTGCGGCTTGGGCATCGGCCGCCCGCCCATCTCGACCTCGACCAGGCACTGGCGGCACGCGCCAGCCGGTTCGAGCAGCGGGTGGTCGCAGAACCGGGGGATCTGGATGCCCAGCCGCTCCGCGGTGCGGATCACCAGCTCGCCCTTGGGCGCGACAACCTCGGCCCCGTCGACGGTGAGCCGCACATGCCCTTCCGGCACGGGAGGCTTCTCCACGGAGGTGTTTTCCGGCGCGATCGTCATGAGTGCGCTCCCACGTAAACCCCGCGGTTCTGCTCGCACAGGGCGAGGAACTCGTCGCGGAAGTACTTGATGCCGCTGGTGATCGGGCTGACCGCGCCGTCGCCGAGCGCGCAGAACGACCGGCCCAGCACGTTGTCGCAGATGTCGAGCAGGGTGTCGATGTCGGCCTCGGTGCCCCGGCCCTCGACCATCCGCTCCAGGATTCCGGCCAGCCAGTAAGTGCCCTCTCGGCACGGCGTGCACTTGCCGCACGACTCGTGCTCGTAGAACTGGGTCCACTTCATGACCGCCCACGGCACCGACACGGTCTCGTTGAAGACCATGACCGCCGTGGTGCCCAGCATCGACCCGGCCGCCGCAGCGCCCTCGAAGTCCAGCGGGACGTCCAGGTGCTCGGTGGTGAACATCGGCGTGGACGACCCGCCCGGGGTCCAGAACTTGAGCGGGATGCCGTCCTTCATGCCGCCCGCGAGGTCCAGCAGCTCGCGCAGCGTCGTGCCGAGCGGGGCCTCGTACTGGCCGGGCTTCTCGACGTGCCCGGAGATCGAGTAGATCTTCGGGCCGGGCGACTTCTCAGTGCCCATGGTGCGGAACCAGTCCGCGCCGCCGTTGACGATGAACGGCACGCTGGCGATGGTCTCGACGTTGTTGACCGTCGTCGGCGCGGCGTAGAGGCCCGCGGCGGCGGGGAACGGCGGCTTGAGCCTCGGCTGGCCGCGGCGGCCCTCCAGCGAGTCGAGCAGCGCGGTTTCCTCACCGCAGATGTAGGCGCCCGCGCCCGCGTGCACGGTGATCTGCAGGTCGAACCCGGAGTCGAGGATGTTCTCACCCAGGTACCCGGCGGCGTGCGCCTCGCGGATCGCGGCGTTGAGCCTGCGGATGCAGTGCAGCGCCTCGCCGCGCACGTAGATGAAGCAGTGGTGCGACCGCATCGCGTACGAGGCGATGATGCAGCCCTCGATCAGCGAGTGCGGGTCGGCCATCATCAGCGGGATGTCCTTGCACGTGCCCGGCTCGCCCTCGTCGGCGTTGATCACCAGGTAGTGCGGCTTGTCCTCGTTGGGCGGCATGAACGACCACTTGATGCCCGCCGGGAAGCCCGCCCCGCCCCGGCCGCGCAGGCCGGAGTCCTTGACCAGCTGCACCAGCTGCTCCGGCGTGCCCTTGAGCGCCTTGCGCAGGGCGGTGTAGCCCTCCAGCTGCTCGTAGGTCTTGATCGACCACGAGGTCGGCGACAGCCAGCGCTTGGTCAGCACGGGGGTGACCGGCGCGGGCTTGTTCGGAGTCGTCATTTCTGCTGAACCTCCGGGAGCGGCGCGTTCGGCATGGGCGGAGCCGTCCAGCTGTTGGCCTCGGCGAGCGCGGCGCCGCGCAGCGTCTCGACCGCGGCGGACGGACCGTCCACACTGGACCGGTAGCTGTCCTCGTCCTCGGGCCAGAACCCGGCCAGCTCCAGCTCGGCGGTGCGGAAGTCGCGCAGCGGCGCGCCCCGAGTCGGCGCTGGCCGCTCCCCGTTGCGCAGCGCGTCGACCAGCGCGACCGCCGACTCCGGGGTCTGGTTGTCGAAGTACTCGTAGTTGACCTGGATGACCGGGCCCAGGTCGCACGCGGCCAGGCACTCGGCGTGCTCCAGCGTGATCGAGCCGGGCGCGCCCGGCTCCCCCGCGGTCTCGTTGTGCCCCAGGCGCTTGCCGTCCTCGCCCAGGTGCTCTCCGAGCGTGCGGTAAATGTCGTCGCCGCCCAGGACCGCGCACAGGGTGTTGGTGCAGACGCTGACCAGGTGCTCACCGCAAGTCTTGCGCTTGTACATCGTGTAGAACGTGGCGACAGCGCTGACCTCGGCCGCGGTAAGCCCCAACTGGAGCGCGCAGAACTGGATGCCCGCCTGGCTCACCCGGCCCTCGACCGACTGCACCAGGTGCAGCATCGGCAGCAGCGCCGACCGCGACTGCGGGTAGCGGGCGATGATCTGCCCGGCCTTCGCCACGGTGTCGGCGTCGAACACGCTCAGGTCTTCCGCGACGTCGGTCACCAGGTGCTCCGCGGGCACCGGGGCCACGCCGGTGACGTCGGTGTCGCCCACCGTCGCCTGGTGCGTCTGCCCGGCGCCAACGCTGGAGCCGCCATAAGTCGAACCGGTGCTGCTCAACGGTCACACCCCCCCATCACAGGATCGAGCGAGGCGACGGCCGCGATGACGTCGGCGAGCATGCCGCCCTCGGACATCGCGGGCATCGCCTGCAGGTTCACGAAGCTGGGCTCCCGCACGTGCACGCGCACCGGCCGGGTGCCGCCATCGGAGACCACGTGGTAGCCCAGCTCGCCGCGCGGCGACTCGATCGGCACGTACACCTGGCCCGCCGGGACCTGAAAGCCCTCGGTGACCAGCTTGAAGTGGTGGATCAGCGACTCCATCGACTGGCCCATGATCTTGCGGACGTGCTCAAGGGAGTTGCCCATGCCGTCCGCGCCGATGGTCAGCTTCGCGGGCCAGGCGATCTTCTGGTCCTCGACCATGACCGGCCCGGGCTCCAGCTTCTTGAGCGCCTGGTTGATGATCCGCAGCGACTGGTGGATCTCGTCCAGGCGCAGCAGGTAGCGGGCGAACGAGTCGGCGTCGTTCGAGGTCGGGACCTCGAAGTCGTACTCCTCGTAACCCAGGTACGGCTCGACCTTGCGCAGGTCCCAGGGCAGGCCAGCCGAGCGCAGCACCGGGCCGGTGATCCCCAGCGCCAGGCACGCGTCGACCGGGAGGTACCCGACGTCCTTGAGCCGGTTGCGCCAGATCGGCTGGCCGGTGAGCAGCTTGTCGTAGTCCGGCAGGCGCTTGGTCATGGTCCGCAGGAACTCTTTGACCTTGACCTCGTAGCCCTCGGGCAGGTCCTGGGCGACGCCGCCGGGGCGGATGAACGCGTGGTTCATCCGCAGGCCGGTCAGGAACTCCAGCAGGTGCAGCGCTTCCTCGCGCTCGCGGAAACCGGAGGTCATCGCGGTCAGCGAGCCCAGCTCCATGCCCCCGGTGGCCAGCGCGACCAGGTGCGAGCTGATCCGGTTGATCTCCAGCAGCAGCACCCGGATCACCTGCGCGCGGCGCGGGGCCTCGATGCCCAGCAGCTTCTCCACCGCCAGGCAGTACGCGGCCTCGTTGGACAGCGGCGCCAGGTAGTCCATGCGCGTCACGAACGTGACACCCTGGGTCCAGGTGCGGTACTCGCAGTTCTTCTCGATGCCGGTGTGCAGGTAGCCGATCACCGAGCGGGCCTGGGTGACCGTCTCGCCCTCCAGTTCGAGGACCAGGCGCAGCACCCCGTGCGTGGACGGGTGTTGCGGCCCCAGGTTGACGATGATGCGCTCGTCGTGGGTCGCGTCGTCCAGGACGGTGTCCCAGTCGCCGCCGGTGACCGTGTAGACCCGGCCCTCGGTGGTCTCACGCTCGGCTGCGTCCTGGATGTCCTGAATGGACTCGTTGGTGGTCACGAGTACGACCTCCGCTGGTCGGGCGGAGGGATCTCCGCGCCCTTGTACTCCACGGGGATGCCGCCGAGCGGGTAGTCCTTGCGCTGCGGGTGCCCGTCCCAGTCGTCCGGCATGAGGATGCGAGTCAGCGCGGGGTGGCCGTCGTAGACGATGCCGAACATGTCCCACGCCTCGCGCTCGTGCCAGTCCGCGGTCGGGTAGACCTCGACCACCGAGGGCACGTGCGGGTCGTCCACGTCCACGGCGACCTCCAGCCGGATGCGGCGGCGGAACGTCATGGACGTCAGGTGGTAGACCGAGTGCAGACGTTGTGGAACGTCCACTCCGTAGTCCACACCGGACACCGAGCTGCACAGCTCGAAGCGCAGCGCGGGCTCGTCGCGCAGCGCCCAGCACAGCGCGACCAGGTGCTCGCGGCTCACGTAGAAGGTGATCTCGCCGCGGTCGACGGTCACCTGCTGGATCGCGGCCTGGGGAATCTCGCGCCGGGCCATGGCCGCGGCGAGGTCGTCGGCGAACTCGTCGAACCAGCCGCCGTAGGGCCGCTCGGCCGGGGGCGGGCTGTACGCGGGCAGGCGCAGGCCGCCGAACCCGGAGGTGTCGCCGGTGCCCGCGACGTTGAACATGCCCTTGCGGGTGCGGCCAGCGGTGACCGGCTGGGGCTCGACGGGCTCGCGGTGCTCCGCGACCCCCGCGTCGGGCTCGATGCCGGTGTCCGGGCGCTGCGCGGTGGAGTTCTCGTCGCCGATCTCTTGACCGGGGGCGTCTGCCTGGGGCGTGGTGGGTTTGTCGTCAGCCATTCCGGGTCACTTCTTCGCGAATTTGACCGAGGACGCGATCAGCTCCGTGCGGGCGCCGCTGGCGGCCCGGATCGCGGCGCGGGTCGCGTTGATCGGCTCGTCCTGGATCTTGGCGTGCAGCTTGAGGATCGCGTCGAGCAGCATCTCCGGCCGCGGCGGGCACCCCGGCAGGTACATGTCGACCGGCACGATGTGGTCGACGCCCTGCACCACGGCGTAGTTGTTGAACATGCCCCCCGATGAGGCGCACACGCCCATCGCCAGCACCCAGCGCGGCTCGGCCATCTGGTCGTAGATCTGGCGCAGCACCGGGGCCATCTTGTTGGTGACCCGCCCGGCGACGATCATCAGGTCGGCCTGCCTCGGCGACGCGCGGAACGCCTCCATGCCGAACCGGGCGATGTCGTAGCGCGGCCCGCCGGTCGTCATCATCTCGATGGCGCAGCACGCGAGCCCGAACGTGGCAGGCCACAGCGAGTTCTTGCGCCCCCAGTTCACCAGCTTCTCCAAGCTGGCCAGCATGATGCCGTTGGGGAGCTTCTCCTCGATACCCATGACGTCTGCCTCCCTTCCCCCACCGTCCGTCAGTCAGTCAGTTCCAGTCGAGACCGCCGCGCCGCCACACGTAGGCGTACGCGAACCCGACCGTCGCGATGAACAAGAAGATCTCGACCAGCCCGAACATCCCCAACGCGTCCGCCGTGACCGCGAACGGGTAGAGGAACACCATCTCGATGTCGAACAAGATGAACAACATGGCGGTCAGGTAGTACGCGACCGGCACCCGCCCCCCACCGACCACCGGCTGCGGCGACGGCTCGATCCCGCACTCGTACGCCTCGAACTTGGCCCGGTTGTACCGCCGCGGCCCCAGCAGCGGCCCCAGCAGCGCGGAGAACACGGCGAACGCCGCCGCCAGGGCGAACATCACCACCAGAGGCAGGTAGACCGCCAAGTTCGACGACACATCCGAAGACTGGGCTACGAGCATGGGCACCTTCGTCGTCCTTTCCCGCGTCCTCCGGTCGGAACCCTATGGGGCATGAGTCACAGCACCGGTTGTTAGGCAGCCCTAACCATTCGGGTGGTGTTTGTGAAAACATTCACAAGCCAGACCGCCTTGTTGTGAACGGCTTCACAAGCACCGCCGCCAGTGTAGGACGTTGCTCACAGCACGAATTCCGACCCCCAGCGCAACGCCAAGTGAACACCCGGGACCACCTCCCGGGGCCGCTCAGCGAGCTAGTGCCACTTCTCAGGACGGCGATGAGTGCGAGCCCCGTCCGTCACTTCGTCCGGCAGCAGCGCGGCCGCCAGGTGAGCCTGGTTGATGAGGAACGGGACGACGTTCGGCGGAAGATGCTTGACCGGAGGCTGGTGACCAGGCGGGCAGGCAAGGTAGATCGGCCTACCCGGATCGACCTCGGCTGTGGCGGTGAGGGCCGGGTTGAGATCGCTGTCGGTGGACACCAGCACGGAGACATCGCCATAGTTTTCGGCCTGGTTGAAGCAGCTAGCCTAGAGGCATACGACGTCGGTCACGGCCGACAGGGTGGCCCCCTCGGGGGCCACATTTTTTTGTCCGGAATCCGGTGCCCCCGGCACGAGCAACCGGGGGCACCGAGACGAGCGGCTCCAGCGTGACCGCGTCAGAGGCTGGGGGCGACCTTGGTGGCGGCGGTGATGACGCGGTCGAAGGCGTCGCCGTCCTTGGGGTCGTAGAGGCCCGCGAGGAGCTTGAGGACCAGCTTCATCAGCGTCTTGCGGGGCAGGCCGTACTTGGTGGCCATGGTCATCACGGCCGGGTTGCCGATGAGCTTGGAGAACACGTTGCCCAGACGGTAGTAGCTGCCCAGAGCCTGCTTCAGCGCCACCGGGTAGCCGTTGAGTGCCCTCTCCCGAGCCGGGCCCTCGGCGCGGGCCAGGGCCTGGATGACGACCTCGGCCGCCAGCCGCGCCGACTCCATGGCGTAGCCGATGCCCTCGCCGTTGAAGGGGTTGACCAGGCCGCCCGCGTCGCCGATGAGCAGGAGGCCGTCGCGGTAGTGGGGGGTGCGGTTGAAGCCCATGGGCAGGGCCGCGCCGCCGATCTTGCTGGTGGCGTTGTGCTCGCGGAAGCCCCATTCCTCCGGGGTGCCGTCGAGCCAGGACCGCAGGAGCTGGCGGTAGTCGGTGCTGCCGAACGCCTTCGACGTCGACAGGATGCCCAGGCCGACGTTGACCGTGCCGTCGCCCATGCCGAAGATCCAGCCGTAGCCGGGGAGCAGCACCGGGTTGGCCGGGTCGGACCGGTCCCACAGTTCCAGGTGGGACTCCAGGTAGTCGTCCTTGCTGCGGGGGCTGGCGTAGTAGCGGCGGACGGCGACGCCCATGGGCCGGGTGTCGATCTTGTCGAGGCCGACGGAGAGGGCAAGGCGGGCGGAGACGCCGTCGCAGGCGAGGACCAAGGGGGCGCGGTAGGAGACCGGCGTCTTGTCGGGGCCGGTCTTGGCGGACACGCCGACCACGCGGCCGGTGCGGTCGTCGGTGACGGCTCCGGTGACGGTGGTGTTCTCCTGGAGCCGGGCGCCCGCGCGGGTGGCGGTGCGGGCCAGCATGTCGTCGAAGTCCTGGCGGGGCCGGACGACGCCGTAGGGCGGGAACGTGGCCAGGTCGGGCCAGTCCAGTTCCAGGGTGATGCCACCGCCGACGACGCGCAGGCCCTTGTTGTGCAGCCAGCCCGCCTCTTCGCGGGTGTCGATGCCCAGGTCGATCAGCTGTTTCACACCACGCGGGGTGAGCCCGTCGCCGCAGACCTTCTCGCGGGGGAAGGCGCCTTTCTCCAGCAGCAGCACATCCAGGCCCGCCCGGGCGAGGTAGGTCGCCGCGGTGGAACCGGCGGGCCCGGCGCCCACCACGATGACATCGGCGTCCTCGCCTGCCCGGCGGCGGCTGATCGCTGCGCTCATGACGCTCCTTGTGAAAGTCTTCACGTGCTGTCGCCGAGTCTAGAGGGCGGTGAAACGACGCCCGTGCGCGCAGCGATCCTCCCGGGACTGCCGAGGCGGAGGACTGCTGGCGATGACCGACCCTGAACTCATTCCACCGGTAGTGCGCCCCGCGCGCGGGGCACGGTTTGTCGCGTCGGCGTTGATCCTGCTCACCACGTCCGTCGCCTGCTTGGCGGCATGGCAGTCGTGGCGGTCGTACTGGCTGGTCCGGGACGTGCTCTCGGTCGTGCCCACGGCGACGGCCGAGCAGCTCGCCACCGCGCAGACCCGGGCCGAACTGCTTTCCTGGGCCTGGATGGGCGGAGTGGCGCTCTCGGGCGTGGCATTCCTGGCGTGGCTGTGGAAGGCGCGGGTCAACGCCGCCCGGATCTGCCTCGCCCCGCAGCGGCTGCGCGTCCGCTGGGCGCTGGGCGCCTGGTTCGTGCCCGTGGCGAACCTGTGGTGGCCCCAAATGGTGCTGGGCGACGTGTGGCGGGCGAGCAAGCCGGACGCGCCCGCGGATTTGACGACCGCGCCCGCTGGGTGGCTTGTCGGGCTCTGGTGGGGGACGTTTGTCGCCATGCACGGTGTTGATCTCTTCGCGGTGCATGTGCTGGCTGACGAAAGCTCGGTGGCGGCGTTTGAGAGTGTGTTCTTCGCGAACGTTCTCAGTGGGGGGCTGGCGGTGGTGGCGGCCGTGGCGATCCTGGTCGTGATGCGGCGGGTCGACTGGTGGCAGGCTGGTCGCGCCATTCTGCGCTGAGTTCCATTCCTTCCCGACCTTGGGTTATCCACAGGTTCAGGGTGGTTATCCACAGGGCTGGCGCGCCTCTTCCGTTCGCTGACCTGCGGCGATAGACTGGAGCGGGGCGGCCCCCCGGGGAGGGTGGGGTTTGCTGTCGCTCGGGTTGGTGGGTTTCTGGGGTGGCTGGCTGGGGCTGCCTGCTCGATGGGGTGGAGTGGTTTCTTTGGGGCCCCTACGAAGGAAGATCCCGTCGTGGGAAAGACGGGTGGGGAGCCTTCGGCCCCACGACCACGGCAAGTTTAGGGATCTTCCTTCACCCCCAAAGAAACCACTCCACCCCATCGAGCACCTGGCAGGCTCGGGTGCGGCTTCGTTGAGGGGCGGGTTCGCTGCTCGACCCGCCCCGTTGAGCACCTGGCTGGGTTTTGTGCGGCCTGGTTGGGTGCGGGGGTCTTATTCCGCTCTTGTCGAGCGTCTGCTCTAGCGGTCGCGAAGTGGCACCGGGCTTTGAAGCACCCACCCGTTGCCTGTAGGCGCTTGGTGGGACGTGGAGCAGCACGCCCGCCAGCTTCGACTGGTTGGTTTGCCGGGAGTTGTCGGAGAAGGAGTAGTTGAGTGTCAGACGGCGCGTTTGCGGTGGGCTAGGCCTGCGGCTACGGCGCCTGCTACGGCGCCTGCGCCTAGGACTGAGGGGACGCCGATTTTGGCGGCTTTGCGGCCGGTGCGGAAGTCGCGGATTTCCCAGCCGCGTTTGCGGGCGGCTTCTCGGAGGGCGCTGTCGGGGTTGACCGCGACCGCTGTACCGACGACGGAGAGCATGGGGATGTCGTTGGAAGAGTCCGAATACGCGGTGCAGCGGCGCAGGTCCAGGCCCTCCCGGGCCGCTAGGGAGCGGACCGCGTGGGCTTTGGCTGGGCCGTGGAGCATTTCGCCGACTAGTTTTCCGGTGAAGACGCCGTCTTCGCTTTCCGCGACGGTGCCCAGGGCGCCGGTGAGGCCCAGGCGGCGGGCGATGATGGTGGCCAACTCCACCGGGGTGGCGGTGACCAGCCAGACGCGTTGGCCCGCGTCCAGGTGCATCTGGGCCAGGGCGCGGGTGCCCGGCCAAATCTTGTCGGCCATGAGTTCGTCGTAGATTTCTTCGCCGAGGGTGGTTAGTTCGGCGACGGTGTGGCCTGCCACAAAGGACAGTGCCTGTTCGCGGCTGCTGCGGATGCCGTCGGCGCTTTCCTTGCCGCCCACGCGGAACATGACCTGTTGCAGGGCGAACTTGACCAAGTCCGAATTGGAGAAGAACTTGCGCGCCGCCAGGCCGCGGGCGAAGTGGAAGATCGACGCGCCCATCATGATGGTGTTGTCGACGTCGAAGAACGCCGCCGCGGTCAGGTCCGCGGGCTCCGCGGTTCTCGACGGCTCCGACTGTTCCATGGCGACGGCTGCCTCGGCGCTCGCCTCGCCCGCGAGCGCGGCCAGGCGTTCCAGTTCGGGGTTCTTCCTACCCCCACGCCGCAGGGACACCGCACGCCTCCCGTGGTTCGGGCACTCTGACCATGGCTGTAGGCACAGCGTAGCGATCCGACGGCCGGTTTCGCGCGGCCCTCAGCCGATGCCGAGCCCGGGCCCGCCGGGCAGCAGCGGCGGAAGGGCCAGCGTGGGCAGCGGCAACGGCAGCGGCGCCACGACCGGCGGCGGCGCCGGGGCGGTGACCTCCGGCGACGTCAGAGCGGGTGCGCCGATCAGCGGCGGCAGCGACACCAGGGGCGGCAGCCCGTCGGTCCCCGGCAGGTCGGCGCGCGGAGTGCCGGTGCCCGCGGGCGGCGCGCTGGACGACGGCCGCTCGCTCGGGCCGGGCGCGATGACTACTCCCGGTGTTCGCTCGTCCCCGGGCGGACTGGGATCGGGGCCCGCGGCAGGCGGTGTGAGCACCCGGGGTGAGCCCGCGCCCGCGTCGCACCGCCCGGTCGCGGGCAGTGGGCCGATCTCGTCGGCCGAACCGGAGACGACCTCCTCGCAGGGGAAGCGGGCGAGCAGCCCGGTCGACCGGGCCTCGATCTTGCCCAGCAGCGCCAGCGACGACGCGTGCCTGCTCCGCGCCGCCGCGGGCAGCCTCGGGCCGACCGCGGCAAGCCGGGCGCCGTGCTGCCGCGCCCACAGCCGCAGCGTGTCGAGCGGGCCGCTGTCGCGGGCGGTGGCGGCGGCGATGAGGCCGCGGGCGCCCGCGGTGGCGTCGTTGTCGAAGTCGCTCAGCGCGGACAGATAACCGCCAGCGGGCGCGTCGGCCGGGTTCGGGAAGCGCAGCGCCAGCGTCTCGATCTCGGTGATCCTGGCCGCGGCGAAGCCCAGGTGCTTGACCGCTTTGTCCTCGTCGCCGAAGGTCAGGCCGAGGGACGCGGCCTCGCCGGTGCGCTTCATGCCGTAGAGGGTGTCGCCGGGCAGGGCGTCGCGGGCCAGCAGCAGGCTCATCCCGGCCAGCGAGAACACCAGGGCGAGCACCGCGATGGCGGCCACCGCGAGCCTGCCGCGCGCGCCGGACCCCGCTCTGGCCGCCGCCGAGTCGGACCGGGGGCGGCTGACCCGCCGGGCGCGTGGCGCGCGGCCCGCGCGGGCGGGTCGGGGCGGGCGGCTCGGCGCGGGGGACGTGCCGCGCACCGGTTTGGCGGAAAGCTCGGCGAGGATCTTGGCGCGCATCCGGTCGGTGGCCTCGGCCCCGGGCGCGGTCAGCGGCCGCAGGCCCGCGAGCAGTTCCACGACAGCATCGACAGCGCGGTCGTCGTCGGTGAACTCCGACTCAAGCTCGACCGGCTCGCGGGGGTCGCCCGCGCGCGCGCCGCTGGGGCTCGACGGCCCCGATCCGCTCTCCACTATCCCGCTCCGACTCTTGTGGGTCTCCCCTGGTGAAACGACTGGCCAGGCCCCGGGTTACGGCGTGGCGGCGCCTGCCGTTGGCTCGACACCGGCGTAGACGACTGTGCTGTCAACGCTGTCAACGCAGTTCACCGGGCAGAAGTTGCGCGAGCCTGCGCACGGCCCGGTGCTGCAGCGCCTTCACCGCGCCCTCGTTGCGGTTCATGACCGCGGCGGTCTCAGCGACCGACAGGCCCTGCAGGAACCGCAGGACCACGCATTCGCGCTGGTCGTCGCCCAGTTGGTCGATCGAGCGCAGCAGCGCGTCGCGGGTGGCCATCGCCATGACCCGCTGCTCTGGCCCGGCCTCGACGCGTTCGGAGTCGCGGATCTCGGCGGTGACGACCTCCAGCCGGAACCGGCTCGACTTCACGTGGTCGAGCACCAGGTTGCGGGCGATGGTCACGAACCAGGCGCCCACGTCGCGGCCCTGGTAGCTGACGGAGGTGATCCGCCGCAGGGCGCGCAGGAAGGTCTCGCTGGTGACGTCCTCGGCCAGTTCGCGGTCGCCGACGCGGAAAAGGACGTACCGGAACACGACGTCCACATACCGGTTGTAGAGCTGCCCGAAGGCCACCGTGTCCCCCGCCTGGGCCGCGCTGACCAGCTCCCAGGACACCGCGTGCTCGGCGTCGGGCCGCGCCTGCCCGGGTTCGCCATCGGGTGGCGGCCCGCCGGTCCGCGCGCGGCTCGACCCGGCCCGGTCCGGCGCCGGTCGGGCTGGTGGCACGGCCGCGGCCGTGTCCGATCGCGTTTGGCGGGTCATCGAGCGGCCGCACACTCCCTCGGCGTCCCCACGGTCGCCACCGTTGGGGTTTCGTCAGCAGCTTACGTCTGGTTACTTTGTGGTAGGGGACAAGTCCGGGCGTCCAAGGATGGGTTCTCCTGGGTACTTAACCCTGCCGTTGGTGATCCATGCCACACTGCGACTTCCCTGGATTCCCTGAGATCCCGAGTGAAAGGGCCTGGCGATGACCGAGGCGCCTATCGGAAACGTCGCGAACCTGGTGGCCGGAGCGTGCGAGAAGGTACCGGCCCATCCGGCTCTGGTCGATGCCTCCGCTGACCGTTCACTCACTTGGCAGCAGCTTGACACCGTCGTTGATCGTTATGCGAATGTGCTGGTGAAGGCCGGTCTCACGGCGGGCGACCGGGTCGCGCTCGCCCTGCCGAACACCCTGGCGGCCTGCGTCGCGCTGTTCGCCGTGCTCCGCGCGGGCGGGGTGGTCGTGCCGGTCGGGGTCGACGCGGCGCCCCGCGAGGTCGAGCGGCTGCTGGAGCACAGCGGGGCGAGCCTGGCCCTGGGTGTGCCCGGGACGGCCGCGCTCACCCCACCCGACCTGGACCCGTCCACTGTGGTCCCCGACGAGCGGTTCGCCGCGGTCGGCGGCGGCGAGGACCTGGCGTTCCTCTGCTACACCTCCGGCACGGCGGGCGTTCCGCGCGGCGTGATGCTCTCGCACCGCGCGCTGCTGGCCAATGTGGAGCAGTGCGCCGCCCTGCGCCCCGCCCCGGTCACCGCCACCGACCGCGTGCTCTTGGTCGTGCCGCTTTCCCACGCGTACGGACTATCCGGCCTCTGGCAAGTGGCGGCGGCGGGTGCTACCGGTGTCCTCTTGGACAAGTTCGGTGTGGACAGCGCTCTCGACGCCTGTCAGGCCAACCGGGTGACCGCCGTCGTCGGCGTGCCCGCCATGTACCAGGCTTTCGTCGCCGCGGGCGCGGACCGTCTCGGCGAGGCCCTGGCCACCGTCCGCCTCGCCACTTCCGGCGCGGCCCCGCTGGACCCGCGCACCCTGGCGCTGTTCCGCCAGGAGACAGGGCTACCGGTGTACGAGGGCTACGGCCTCACCGAGACCGGCCCCGTGCTTACCTCGACCCTGGTAAGCGGCGCCGCGAAGGCGGGCTCGGTGGGCAAACCCATTCCCGGCGTCGAACTCCGCCTGGTAGACAGCGACGGCAGGCCACTGGATTCGGACACCGACCCCGACGAGACTCTCGCCCACGATTTCCTCGCCGACGGTTCCGAAACCGGCCTCATAGCCGCCCGGGGAGCCAACCTGTTCAGCGGCTACTGGCCGGACGGCGCCCACGGCCCCGACCCCGACGGCTGGTTCCGCACCGGAGACGTCGGCTATTTCGATGACGAGGGCGATCTGAGGTTGGTAGACCGGGCCAACGACCTCATCATCGTCAACGGCTTCAACGTCTACCCCCACGAAGTCGAGCACGTGGTGATGGAACTGGACGAGGTGGCCGAGGCCGCGGCCGTGGGCATCCCCGACGACCGCACCGGCGAACGAGTCAAGGTAGTAGTGGTCCTGCACCCAGGCGCCACCCTCACCGAAGACCACCTCCGCGCCCACTGCGCACAACGGCTGGCCAGGTTCAAGATCCCCACCACCATCGAGTTCACCGCCACCCTCCCGCACTCGGTGACCGGCAAACTCCGCCGCGCCACCCTGCGCGGTAGCGTCGCTCCATGACCCACGTGACCGTAGTGACCCGCCAGGGCTGCCACGCCTGCGAGGTGGCAGAGGCCGACATAGCCCGCATCTGCGCAGACTTCACCACAGTCACCTGGGCCACCAAAGACGTCGACACCGACCCAGAACTCCGCGCGGAATACGGCGACCGAGTCCCCGTAATCCTCATCAACGGCGAAGAACACGGTTACTGGAAAGTCGAAGAACCCCGCCTACGCGCCGCCCTAACCTAACCTGAACCACAGACATAGACATAGACATAGAGACAGCCCTAAACCCACCCCCCTGCCAGGCAGCACCAACGCCCGCCAGGTGCTCGATGGGGTGGAGTGGTTTCTTCGGGGGAGAAGGAAGATCGCTAAGCTGGCTCCGCACGTGTGAGGCCGAAGG
>NZ_JBVJIN010000016.1:137693-142573 GCF_055586285.1 Actinokineospora sp. NPDC051303 | reverse complement strand
ATCCAGGCACGCCGCTACTGCCTCACCGGGTACTCCGGCATCCACATCGCTGCTGTCGCGCACCGCCCTGGCGGTCGCCCGTGCTATACGGGACTTTGAACTTTGGCGACTTGTCCGGTCGCAGTGTGGCCGGTGCTCGCGAGACTTCGTGTCTCGGTCTTCACTCTCGGCTTTTCACTGACCCGCTTTTGCCGCTGCACTAATAGTAGGACGCACACACAGGGCTCGTCTATATGAAAACACCGCCTTCACCCTTTTGTGTTCGACATTCCATTCCGTAGATCAGACCGCGAAAGATCAACCGAGAAACGCTTTCAGGCGGCCATCGGAATGCGCCCGATTGTCACATTGAAGCAATTAATACAAGCCGTGGACTTTGTTGAATGCGACCGCGAGGAGAAGGGTGCGCATGGACTTCGGACAGGTTTACCGGACTTGCGCTGTCCCGCGAAGGAGGAAGCGGTAATAGATGTGATGGAGATTCCGGGAACGGATCCATCACCGAAGGACGGCGTCCGACCAGCGCAGCCCTTCTGTTCCATCCTCCTGTCGGCGACCCAGTCGGGGAGTGCGCGGGAAGACTTGATAGCACCGCCGGCCTTCGACAAGGCCGGCCTCACCCCCCTACCCGCCTAGCGAGCATGTCGACGGGCAGGTGGACAGGTAGGTGGACAGGAAGGACGACAGGCCACCGCGGATGAGTATCGGACTGGAAAAATCTTTCCATTTTGCTTGCGACAGCAGTAGATGGCCCACCGGTCTGATTCATTCGACATAAAATGTCAGAGCGTATCACCGTGACAGGGAGAGGCCTCACTCCATGAAAGAACAAGCGATCCACTTATCGAATACGCTCGACACAGAGAGTACCACCCCGACCGGAGATGGTGGATAAGGCTGGGGGCACGTCGAAATCGTCCGCCCTCTTGATGACGGTGAGGATGGGTGACGTAGTCAGAAGTTTGTGCCAGCGCGCGTTCCGGCACTGGGTGTGGGGCGGGGTGCTTGTCGCAGATGTTCGATGAGGGCGAGGGTGTCAGGTGAGGGATGTTCGTCGATTTCGGCGAGGGCGCCGGTGAGCAGTGCCAATGTTCGGGGAATGGCGTTGTGTTGACCTGCGCTGGCTTGGGTTCGGATGATGTCGTGGTAGACGAGTTCGTTGTATGGGTCCATGCGTCTGATGCGTTCGAGCACGGTCAGTGTCTCGTCCGGTCGGCTTTGTTTGAGGGCTTTGACGAGCGTTCCGAGGGCATCGAGGACTTCCCTGCGCAGGTGTTCCCTGGGGGCGTCGAGCCAACCAGCGCTGAGCCCGTCGCCTAGGTCGCCGGGGTACCGGTCGGCGACGGTGTGCAGTGCCTGGTGCCGTTGCTGGTGGTTCGGCGCGTGTTTGCCGCGGTGAAGGGCGTCCTGGAGTTGCCACAGGTCGACCGTGGTCAGGTCGTTGTCGAGTCCGTAGTGCCCGTCGATGGTCACGACGAGGTCGGGGATTGCGTCGCCGGTCGCTTTCCGCAGGGCGCGTCGGAGTTGAGAGAGGGTGGCGTGGAAGCTGTTGTAGGGCCGGTCTGTGGGTGCGTCCGGCCAGATCGTGGCGGCGAGGGCTTCTCGACGTGCGCCGTTGGGGTGCAGAGCGAGATAGACGAGGACTTCGCGCTGTTTTGGGGCGAGGACGTCGATGAGATCGACCGGCCCGTCGGCGCCGTGGTAGTGCAGGTGGGCTCGTCCGAGGACGTTCAGGGTCAGGGGCTTGTCGTGGTCGTCTGTGCCGTGCTGTCGTGGACTCTGCTGAGCCTCCTCGCTGGGCGGACACGCGGCGGGCGCGGTATCGGACTGTGGAATGTCGACGTGGACGCGGGGCACCGGAACCACATCGGGGACCGGCGGATCCTGGTTCTCCTGCGGACGAGTGCTGTCCAGTTCGTGCCCAAGGGCATCGACGGTGGTCGGGACGTGTTCCTGGCCTGGGCAATCCGGCATCGAGGGCGGGGACCAGTGTGAGCGTGATGTGGTTGCGGTGGGATCGTCGGCGTCGGCCAAGAGTCTCAGCAGCCCATTCGCGTCGGCCGCGGGCAGGCTGAACAGTCGTGTGCCGACAAAGTCTTGGGGAAGGTCGGGGCTGGTGGCGCTGACCACGCCGTCGTCCCGGACGAGCGCGGTGCCGCCCGGTTGCCACTGGCCGATCAGAACCCCCGCCAGGCCGAGCACGCGTCCGTTGTCGAGGACCGCCTGCAGGCGCAGCGCGGCGTGCGTGGCTGGTGTCGCGACCAGCACAAGCCCGCCAGAGCAGTCGCCGTTTTGGGGCGAGTCGGTGGTCTCACGGGTACGGGTGAGCAACTCGGCTTCAAGGAGGTCCAGCGCGGCGTCGAGATCGTCGACGACACGCAGTCGGCGCGGCCGGTGGCTCAGTGTCCTGGTCCCCAAGAGCACCTGCAGGTCGCGGGCGGGCACGACGACCTCCACCCCGCGCCCGTGACGACGGTGCGCCGCGGCCACCAGACCGACCACCAGCGCGCGGGCGGCGGTGACGGCGCCAGGACCGACCAGCCCGAAGCCGCGGGTGCCTGCCAAGTCCAGCGCCACCGCGCGGCCGTCACGGACACCGATCACCGTGTCCGCCGCGGACAGGACCTTTTCGGCGGTTTCCAGCGCGCGGGCACGCAAGGCGATGTCGGCTCGGGCCGGGTTCTCCGGCGGATCTGGGTAGATGATCTCGCCGTCCTCGTCATGGGGCAAGGTCGCCTGGTCGAAAGCGATCCGCAGAGACCGCACGATAGGTGCCGTGGCCTGCTCGTCGCGTTCACCAGAGCCTGGACGATAGATCCGGCGGCGCCACAACCGCGTGGTGACCAGTGCCGCGGTGATGAGCGCCGCCAGTGCGAGACCAACGTAGGCGCCGGTGTCGACCGTGATGGCGGTGCCCGGGTCGGGTTCCTGTGGTCGCACCGGCTCCGCCGGTGTCGGAGCGGGCGCTCGGGTGTTCGTCGAGGGCGGTGAAAGGCCGGGCGGGACGGGAACGACCGGTCGGTCGTTGTGCGGCGTGTCCGAGTCGTCGCTGTTCGGGCGTGGTTCCGCCGTCGAAGGTGGCTCGTCGGTCACGGGGCGCGGCGGTAGTCGAAGTGTCCACCCGGGGTAAATGATGTTCGGGTTGGTCAGAACGCGTCCGTCGGCTTGCGGCTGTCCGCGGTTGAGCTGCCAGATCTCCGGCCACCGGGCGCCGTCGCCGAGTTCGCGGTCCGCGATTCGCCACAGGCTGTCATGCACGCCGCCGAATGGCGGGCGCACGGCCACGGTGCCCGACACGACAACCGATCCCGAATCCGACGCCACTCGCTGAACATCGGGTCGAGCGAACCCCACCGGGGCGACAACGGGACCGGGCACCAGCCGTGCCGAGGCGATCAACGGGGTTCCTCGCTGATCCGCAGGTGCCGACGCAGTGGTCGGTACCGCCGAGGCGCGGTTGCCGAGGACGGAGAACACGATCGCTCCGACGAGCACTCCGGCGACGGCGCGCAGCGGACCGACCGGATGCAGCCGCGGCCATGCCGTCGATCCCAGCACATCGAGCACGCACAGGGCGATGTCCCAGGTGAACCGGGCCCACACCAGCCACAGCACGCAGGCCAAGGCGCAGAGCAGGAACTCGGTCGTCATCGGGCTCACCAGAACGACTCGCAGTTCGGCCCAGTCCGGGATGTGGTCGGGCAACGGCCAGCCGATGTACCGCACCAACCCCCAAGGAACACCGACGACGAGCACGACCAGGACAACCACTCCGACAGCGGCCCGCAGTAGCCGTCCGAGCCCGCGCAGCAACACACCAACACCGAGCGGACGTGGCGCTGCTGTCGGGCGCAAGCCGTACACGTGAGCCTCCCTACGAACCTTCCGCGGTCACCCCGCGCTGCGGACGGGCAGTGCCCTGGCCGTGGACGTGGAGCGAGCCGATGCCGACCAGCCCGAGCAGTTGGGTCGGTTGGGTGACGGCAACGGTGACCGTGACGGTGTCGCCGGAGACGGTCACCGTTCCGGTGGCACCTACGGCGGCCAGGTGCGCTCGGGCATCGGCGACCGCCTGCGCGGGCGCCAGACGCACCGCCCCGGTGCCGCGGTAGACGGTCAAGTCGATGGCTTGGGCTCCGGCGCGGGCGGCGGCCTCGGCCTGACCGGCAGCCCGGACTTTCGCCGCCAACGCGAGCCCACCGTCGAGGGTGAGCCCGGCCAGGGCGAGGATGCCGGTGGTCAGCACCACGACGAACGCACTCACCTGGCCCTCGTCGGCACGCCACCACTGGGCCCACCGACTCAGGCTCGCCCCTGGGTCTGCCTGGGGGTGGCGGGCGGGCCGGGTCATGCCGGGCTCCCGGCACCCACTGAGCGCCAGCGGTCGACGGGTTCGATCGAGGTGGCCGACAGGGTCTTGCCGCCGGGCACCCCGAGGATGAGCGCGTCGCCGAAATCGACCTCGCAGGACACGGTCACGCTGACCGTGCCGCCGGGCCGCAGACCACCGGTGGAGGCGCTCACCCCCACCGACGCGCACGTCACCCCCGCCCGCGCCAGCGCGCTCACGGCGGCGGATCGCGCGGCGGCGCCCGCGGCGGCCGGGGTGCGCTCGATGCTCGCGGCGCGGGCGGCCTGGTGGGCGGCGTCGTCTACCCGGACACGCGCGTCCACGCCCCGATGGATCACCACTCCCACGAACACCAGCAACATGACCAAAAACGGGGCTGCGATGGTGATCTCGGCGGCGACGGAGCCCTCGTCGGCCCGCCACCACCCGCCCCGGCGGGGGGGGGGGGGGGGGGGGGGGGGGGGGGGGGGGGGGGGGGGGGGGGGGGGGGGGGGGGGGGGGGGGGGGGGGGGGGGGGGGGGGGGGGACG
>NZ_JBVJIN010000016.1:0-137686 GCF_055586285.1 Actinokineospora sp. NPDC051303 | reverse complement strand
GGGTTTTGAGGGGGTCTCTCCCCCCCCCCCCCCCCCCTCTCCCCCCCCCCCCCCCCCCCCCTGTTTTTCCCCCCCCCCCCCCCCCCCCCCCCCCGGGAGCGTGTCCGTGCGGCGCGGTGCGGCTGCCCAACCCGCGCGGGTCGCCGAACCGAGGCTTCGACGGTGGTCGTTCACTGTCTTCCACCTCCCGAGGTCGCCGCGCCACCCGCTCCGAGGTCGGGGGACTCGTCGACGTCGGGGACGAAGCGCTCGACGGGTCCGACTGCCTCGGCGTGCACGGGCAGGGTCAGCAACGGCACCACCGTGGTCGCGGTCCCGGTGATCCGCACCGACGCCGTGGTCGGCCCGCGGTCGGCGGCCAGGACCGCGCCGCGCAACGGGCCGCCCGCGAGCTGGTCGAGGACCAGCCGCGCGGTCGCGGTTCCCGACGCCGTGCTCCCGTTCTGGGCCCGTGCGGCGGCCAGCCCCTGGGAGGCGGCGGCTTGGGCGATGTGGGTGGCGTGCGACCACAGCGCGAACTGCACGATGACCAGCAGCATCGACAACAGCAGCGGGATCGCGATCACCAACTCCGCGCTGACCGACCCACGTTCGCCCCGCAGCGCCCGCCGCAGCCGATCGGGTTGTCGTCCTCCGGTGTTTCTGGTGTCCTTGTGGCTCATCGCGAGCTCACAGGGTGATGCCGTTGGCTTTGTCGGTGACCTTGGCGATGACGATCGCGATCACCGCGAGCGCGGCGACGACGAGCAGCGCGGTCACCAGGACGGTCTCGGTGGAGTACCCGGCCTCCGGTTCCCGGCGCAACGCCTCCCACCGGGCTCGCACCACTGTCCACAATGCCATCAGGTGTGGGTCGCGCATGAGCGCCTCCTTGTGTTTGGTTCCGCCCTAGGTTCTTGTCGAAATCTGGGAACTGGCGGGGGTTTCACAGTCCATTGAGGACTTGAGTGAGTGCGGGGTAGGCGATGAAGACCAGGAACCCGAGGAACAGCGCCATGACCGGCAGCGACATGCGCTCGGTGGCGGCTTGGGCGTCGCCCTCGGCTTGGGTGATCTGGTGGGTGCGCAGTGCCCCGGCTTTGGCGGCCAGGCTGGCGCGGACCTTGGCGCCCTCGGTGCCGGCGAGGCTGACCGAGGCGGCGAGTTCGGCCAGCTCGGTCACGTCCAGTTCCTCCCCGAGTCGGCGCAGGGTGGCCCAGGGGGTGGTGCGGGTCAGGTGGGCGGTGTCCAGGGCGCGGCGGATCTGCTCGAATGCCCATCCTCGGCCGATGCGCGCCGCGTCCCTCAGTGCGGTGTCGACTCCGGCTCCGCCGGCGAGGGTGATCCAGACCAGGTCCAGGTAGGCCGACAGGGCGTGGCGGAACCCGGCGCGCAGCTTGGCGGCTTCGGAGCGGGCTCGCACGTCCGGCCAGAGGAACCCCGCCGCGGCCGACAGGAGTCCGGCGGTGACCGGGAACTCGACCCCGGGGGCGAGTCCGGCGAGGGCGAGGACCCCGGTCAGCCCGGCGGGCAGCAGCAGTCCGGTCACGGCGAGGACCGCTTTCTCCGCCAGGTGCGTCGAGGTGGGGCGGCCGAGGACCGCGAGGTCGCGTGCCAGGCGTGGGCCGGGCAGCCCGAGGGCGCGCAACCCGGGCACGGCGGGGCGGCCGAGGCGTGCGGCCCAGCCGGTGTCGTCGGTGGCCAGGATCGGCTCCGGGGCCGGGGGCGCGGTGGCGCGGGCCAACACGGCGCCGAGGGCGGGGCGTGGCGGGAACAGCGAGACCGCCAACGCCCACAGTCCGATCCCGGACCCGGCTCCCAGTGCGATGGTGGTGATCACCGTGTCACTCCTGTTTCGGTGGCCGCGAGCATCCGCCGGACCCCGGCCGGGTCGTCGTCGGTGGTGGTGGTGGTCAGGAAGCGGGCGGCGGGGGCGACGCGGGCGATGCGGGCCAGCCAGCCGAACCCGGCTGTGAACAGGCCTGCGATGCCCGCCAGGACGAGTTGCCCGGCCACAGTGTCGTAGGCGGCCATGTAGTCGCGGTTGAGCAGGACCACCGCGACGGCGAACACACAGGTGGTGCCGACGATGACCCGCACCGAGGTGCGGGTGCGGGCACGGCCGGCCTCGACGCGCATCCGCATCGAGGCTTGGCCGCGGGCGGCGTCGGCCAGAGAGCCGAGCAGGTCGGCGAGCTGGCGGGTCTGTTGTTCGGCGGCCAGCAGCAGGGCGGCGATGACCAGGTCGCCGACCGGGTCGTCCAGGCGTTCTCCGAGTCGGCGCAGGGCGGGTGCGAGCCGGTCGCCGTTCTCGATCCCGGCGGCGAGTTCGCCGACCTCGCCGCGGATGGCTGTCGGCGCCAGCGGGGCGGTGGCGAGGACGGCCTGCTCCAGCCCCGCGGCCGCCGACAACGTGTCCCGCAGCATTTCGGTCCAGGTGGCGATGGCCTCGATTCGTGCGACTCGGCGGGCGTGTTCGGGGTCGCGGCCCAGCACCCGCGGGAGCGCCCAGGCGGCGAGGCCTGCCAGGACGGCGCCGACGACCCACCCGGTCAGCACCCCGGCAACCACTCCGGCCGCCGCCGCGAGCCCGACACGCAGGGCGCGATTGCGGTCGACCGCACCGGCCCCACGGGTGCGGGTGCGGCGGGGGCGGCGCTGAGCGGTGCCGCGCCAGCCGAGGACCACGAGGAGCAGGCCGAGCCCGGTGCCCGCGCCGAGCACCGCGGCCAGGGCCGTGGTCGGGCCGACTGTGATGTTCACGGCGCCCACCAGCCTTCGGGGTTGCCCAGCACACCGGGGTCGAGCCCGGCGTCGACCAGGTCGTCGAGGGTGTCGGCGCGCAGCGCCCCGGCCACCGGGCGGGCGCGGCGGTCGGGGCCGGGGCGGTAGACCTCGTTGGAGATCACCTGCGGGCCGTCGGCGCCGACGACCTCGCGGATCGAGGACAGCACCCGGGTGCGGCGGTCGGCGGCGCGGGCCAGGTGCACCACGAAGTGCACCGCCGAGGCGACCAGCAGATTCGTCGCCTCCAAGGGCAGCCGCTCCACCCCTTGGGCGGCGTAGGAGGCCAGCCGGGTGAACGCGATTCGTGAACTGGAGGCGTGCAGGGTGGCCATCGAGCCGTCGTTGCCCTGGGACATGGCGTTGCACATCGGGATGACCTCGGGGCCGCGGATCTCGCCGACGATCACCCGGTCCGGGCTCATCCGCAGACCCCACCGCACCAACTCGGCCTGGGAGACCGCGCCCTCGCCCTCGACGTTGGCTTCACGGGCCTGGAACGCGGTCACGTCGGCGTGGATGTCCGGGTCGTGGTCCAGACCCAGTTCGAAGGCATCCTCGATGGTCACGATCCGCTCCAGCGGGTCCATCTCCGAGGCCAGCGCGCGCAAAAGTGTCGTCTTGCCCGCCCCGGTGCCTCCGGTGATCAAGATGTTCTTCCGCGCTCGCACGAGCGCCCGCAGAAATTGTTCAAGGCCGGGGTCGAGGGTGCCGCGGCGGCGCAGTTCGGACAGGGTAATCGTGAGGTAGCCGTGGCGGCGGATCGACAGGGACGTCACACCACCCGCGGTCAAGCCCATCACCGCGAACAACCGCTGCCCACCGGGGAGTTGAAGGTTGAGCGCGGGCGATCCCTGATCGAACCGCCGCTCTTGGCTCGACGCCCGGGCCGCCAACACTCTCACCAGATCGGTCAAGTCCTCATTGGACCCGGCGATCGGGCCGACCTGGGCTCGGCGCCCGTCCGTGTACTGCACGAAAACCTTGTCGTAGGCGTTGGCGTTGATCGTCTCCACCGCCGGGTCGTCCAGCAAGGGCTGTAGTCCGGCCATGCCGAACAGTTCGTTGACGACTTCGGCGACCACTCGCCGCTCCGTCTCCCGGATCAACAGCCGACGGCCTGCGGCAAGTTCGTTCTCCGTGTGCGCGCGCAAGGCCTCGTCGAGGATGTTCTCGGCTAGCTCTCTTCGGACCTGCCCGGTCACGACAGCCTCAGTGCTGGCTTGCCGAGCCTCCAGCCGTGGTGGCAGCTCGGCGCGCAACCGCTCGCGCAGGTGCAGCCGCAGCCGGGAGATAGCGGCCGCGGTGTCCACCGCGGCATCCTCGCCCTCCCATCCCAGCGGTGGCGATCCTTCGCTGGGGCCGGAAACTGTCAGACTGGGGCTGCCGAACAGTTTCCGCTGGTCGTCGTGCTGATGAGAGAACCCGGGCACTGGGAGCCGGTCTGCGGGAAAGGCGGTCATGCTGGCTTCCTTTCATCCGAAATGCCCGCGGCGTGTCGGGGCGCAATCCGCACGCCGTAGGGTGAGACCGCGTCGGGAGGGACGCCCGGAACTAAGGGCAGCGAGGGAGCCACCGGGGAGGTCCCAATCAGAACTTGGCCCAGAGAAGTCGTGAGAGGCTTTTCCCGAGAGGCCAGTTCGACGGCGACTTGGTGAGCAAACTTGCCCAACGCCGAGCGCGCCACGCCATGGCACCCCCACCGGCTACCGCCGGACTGTCCACACAGCACAGCCGCTCCACGAGGGTCGTCAGGCACGCGCCCTAGCGGCGGCACGCCGAGTTCGCGGGCGACCTCGACGGTGGAGTAGCCCTCACCGACCAGCAACAGCACCGGATTCGGGCTCCATCGAGCGACCGCGGGCAATTGCCGGGGCAGGTGAGCGAGGTCCTCGGCGCGGGCGCGGGACAGCAGGATCACCACATCCGACGCTCGCAGGATCGACATCGCAGGAGAGTCCGGAATGATCCGCCCGCAGTCGGCGATCACCACGGTCCCCGGCTCACTGGCCATCGCCCGCAGGACGCCGACACCCGTGGTCGGATCGGAAGGCAGCGCAGACAGTGCCGCCCGAGCCAGGTCGGCGTCCGGCGGCGCGGCCACCACCGCCAACCCCCCAGGCAGTCTCCGCGTGTGCCGCCAAATCAGCTCCGGATCGCCTTCGAGCCGTGCCGCGGCCGCCAGGCTCACCAACCCGGGGGTCGAAGGCAACGAGAAGCGCGGACCGAGATCGCCGCCGGACGGGTCGGCTTCTACTACCACCACGCTCGCCGAAGCGGGCCACCGCGCCGCCAGCGCGACGGAGAACGAGGTCACGCCGGGTGCGCCTTTCAAGGACGAGACTGAGACCAGCATCAGCGTCCACCCCCGCTGGAGAGCAGCACGATCGACGCTTGGCCCGGCGCAACCGCGGCGACCTGGCGGGCGGCTGCTTCGGTGAGCTGCACCGAGATCACGGTCGGCTCGGCCTGCGAGGGCGTCACGCTCGTGACGACAGCGGGCCAGGTCGCCTGGCCACCGTCGGACGGGCTGTTGCTTGTGCCGTCCTGATCGGGCGCGAACACGACCGTCACCCGCGCACCCGCTGCCACTTCAGGCGGAACCTGACCGGCCTTGAGTGAGAGCGCGACGATCGCCTGTCCGGCAACAGGAACGGCAGCGCTCCCAACAGAATCCGGGGTCAGCAAAGCTCCGGCTGAAAGGCTGGTGGCCATCGGCTTGCCGACCACCGTTGCCATCCGGTCAGCGCTTACCACGACCACCTCTTGGTCGACTGCGACGTCGACCAGCCGCAGGTCCTCGGTGGTCAGTGTCTGCCCGACCGACAGCGGACGGGCCAGCGCGAGGACAGTTTCCCGGTCTCGGGAGTTCAGCGAGATCAGCACAAACCCGCCTACGCTCGCGAGAACAAGCACCACTCCAAGCAGCAGGTACGACACCTTGTGGCGCTTGCCCGCATTGCGCAACCGTGCGGCTGACCGTTTCTTGTCGTCGCCGACCCAGGGGGCTTCGGCCACGCTGGTCGGCCGGTCGGTATCCGACCGCGTCGTCGTGCTGGTGTTCACGTCGATACCTCCGAAGGCATGGAAGGAGTGCGCCACGTCGCGACTGGCGATGAGCGAGCGGAGAAGTGAAGGGCTATCGCTGGATGCGGGCGGAAGAGGTCAGCGAGAACGGCTCGCCGGTCAACCGCCGCCGTCGTTGAGTGCCTGCGACTCAGCCACACGAAAACTGATGTCGCCGGCAGTCGTCATGTCCGGGAAAACCCCGTCTTGGCCCGCGCCCGACCAGGAGATCGACCAGCGCACCGTTGCCGTGACCGGAAACGCCTGGCCAGCCTGGCTCGCCGAGGAGCGGCGGTAGACGTGGCCGCAGTCCGGCGAAGGCGACCGCGGGTCCATACCCGCCGTGTACGCGGTGCCGGGCCCGATGCAGGTCTCCGTAGAGCCATCCCCCATCGACCAGGTCACCGAGTTCGGGGCAGCGGTGGCCGTCACCGAGACACCCGGCACCGACGCCGTAGCCGACACCGGGCCCCAGCCACCCGACAACCACAACCAGGTCGGCAGATTGACCAATTGGTCTCCAGCCGGACTCGCCGCGATCCTCGGCGGAGGCAGCCGCAACTGCTTGCGCGCCAACTGCGCTAACTCCTCCGGAGAGGGCAACAGAGCCGCGCCAGGCTGCTGGTCATCGGGAATCCATACCGGCGGCCGGTACAGGCTGTCGGCCACGCCCTCGGTGGAGCACTTCCAGACGTACCACGCCCCCGGTTCTTCACCAGGTTGTCCAGCGACAATTCGCACTGGAGGTGCCGACCTGTCCAAAATCACCGGGACCACGCCACCGGTGGACCTCGTGGCCAGTGGGTGGGCGGCTGTGATCACGCCGCCACTGGGCGGTTGATAGTCGCTCTTGACGTAGGAACAATTCGCCACGTTCGGGTCGTCGGGGTTGGCGGGCTGTCCGGCTCCGAGGCCACCTGACCCAGCACCGCCCGGGTTGCTGCCAGGCGTTCCTCCAGGTTGTCCGCCGCCACCGGGACTGGTGCCCGCGCCGAGGTCGCAGAGGGGAGAAGGCAGCTGGCTGCAGTTGACGTTGCCGTAGTTGTCCCCGGCGGACGCTGGCGCCTGCCCGCAGATGAACCCGATGATCAGCGCACCAGCAACAACGGTAAGTCGCTTGGTTCCTAGCATGTTCCCACCTCGCGCACGGCGAAATCGGTCACCTTCCAGGAACCGTCGCTTTGCCGCTCGACCTGGCCGTTGATCAGTCGGCGTCCGCCGGGGGTGTCGTCGGCGAGTCGGCCATCGGTTCGATGTTTCAAGGCTTTTGTTGAGTCGCTGCAATCGGTCACGATGATTTTGGTCGGGTCGTTCGCGGGCTCGGCGTTGGTCACCTTGGCATCGTGGGTGGCCTCGCCTTTGGTCACCAAGCCGTTGTGGTGGTCCGCGTACAAGCCTCTTGTCAGATTCGTGAGGGCGATGCCGGTAGCGTGTCGACCCAGCGTCGCGGACTGCCAGTCAGATGTCGTGCCTGCTGCGGCGAAGTCCTGCCACATGCCTTGATAGGCAACCAAGGCCCTCTGTTTGGCTTTCTCTTCCTGAGAAAGCCAGGTACTGGGCGCGGGTGGCGCTGTCGTCTGAACGGTAGATGTCGAGGCGGCGGTCTCCCGTCCCGGCTCGTCACTGGAGGCGCATGAGGCTGCTGTCAGCATCACCGCTGTGCTCACGACGAGCGTTACGACCGCCTTTCGCTTGTCGAGTATCGCGCGCGTCGTGTCAGCCGATCCGATCGGCTGGGCTTTGGTTGGCATCTCGGTCGCCTCTTGTCGATGGTTTCGCCTTGAACGACAACGGAGTGAGCGGTTCGGCATGGGAGGTGGGGACCGGGGACCACTGGGAAATTGTTTATAGGTGAGGTTGGGAGCTCGAACAGTGCAGTTGCCCACTGGGCGTGTAAACGAGCGATGGTGGCACCGGGATGTAGTAGGCGTTGACGACGACATGGCCCGCTGGGTCTCGGTAGAACGGAACTGATGACCACGGGTAGACGCAGGTGATGTTGTGAGCGCCGTTACTCCAGTCTGTCCGGATCAAGATGAAGGTGTCCGCACAGTGTTTGTAACGCCCGGTCGTCTGCTGCGGATTGGGTCCGGTCGCGTAGTAGCCGCACGGCTTGGAGACGGAATCCGTTCCAGGCACCTCGCTGGTGGCAGCCGGGTGCGTGAGCAGGCTCATGGTCAACGCTGTGGCAAGGGAACCGAAAGGTTTCATGATGACCGCCAAGTGAGTGCTGTCGTCGCCGGAATCCTTGGTGATGCCGGTCGATTCTCTGTTCCACTGTGTGAGGTAACAGGTCCGACGATGTTTGGTCGCAGGTGTGCAGAATGCGGCGCAAGCCCGGCGTAGGCAGGGGCGCAGCCGACACCGACCGCGGCGACAGCGAAGGTCAGCAGCGAGAGCACACGCAGAAAGTAGATATTCTTTGACATCAGCAACTCCTCGGTACTAGAAGACAGCAATGCGAGTCCGTGCCGATGGGGACCTGGAACTTCATCTGGTAGCCGCGAGCGCGCGGACCGCTCAGGCCGGTGCCACACCCAACAGGTGCGAGAAGCGCGCCAATCCGAGCCCTTCGCGATCATCCGGCGCGAGTTCGGCCAAGAAGCGTTGGAGGCGGTTGCCAGGTCTCACCAGTTCCTTGCGCAAGTCGCCCAGCACACGGCGCACCGCGGAGCGGCTGACTCCGACCTGAACCGCGATCGCGCGTTCGGAGCGTTCTCGATCGTCAAGTTCCTCGAACGGCGGCAACCCGACGCGCCGGGCGACGATCTCCACCTGCTGGTCTCCGAGCCGGGCGTGCTGGAGGACCACACGCCATCCGGCTACCGAGTCGACGCCGAGGTCGTCGCTGACGTCGGACCGATCCGATGTCATGGGCAGGGTCGCATCGACACCCTCCGCGCCGAGGCCAGCGCGGAACCTCCTGGGCCGAGTCGCCCGCTCGTCATCGAGGTCTTCCTGGCCGAAAGCCCCGTGGCCCGCGGCGAGCAGTTGCGCGTCGGACGGCTGGTAGCCGAGGAGTTCGGACAACGCCGCCGCGGTTGCGGCTATTCGGAGGAAGCGATTGTGGGTGGCGTAGGGCAGCGTGACCGCGTAGGTGAGCTTGGCCATCTCGCGCTTGAGGTGCTCCTCGATCCATCCCCAGAGGTAGCCGGGGCCGGAGTTCGAGGTGGCGTCATAAGCCCACACACCCTGGGCCACGGCCGCGCGGCCCACGTTGAGCATGTCGTCGTACCCGGCGAGGGGCGAGTGCGAGGTGCGGCGCGCGCTGCGCACGGCGCGGCGAACCATGGGTTCCGCCAGCTTCACCAAGTGCTCCGTCGCGATCTGCCCCGCTCGCTCACGCGTCAGCAGGTTCGCTCGGCGGCACGGGTTGGCGGCCTCTGAGCTCGCGCGTCGCCAGTCCAACTCGGCCCCTGCTTTGGACCGGGTCACGAACGCGGGAGGCTTCTCCCCGGTTGATGACCATCGGTCGAGGTGTGCGGCGACGAAGAGAACCAAGTGGGCTCTGTGCCCGTCCACCGCGACGGGTGCCAAAGCCTCCAACGCCTCGGCGCTGAGCCGACCGTGCTTGGCGCACTCGCTCTTGACCTCGGATGCGGTCTGGACCCGCCGCTCCCCCTTGTTGTTTCCGTTCATTTCCGTCCTGCTTCCGTCTGCCACCGCCACGCCCCCCATCCGTCACCATTGGTGACACCGGGCTACCCGAATGGGCAAGTTCTCGCGCTATCGAGTGAACAATGCCGCTCGCTCCGTGATACTCAAGCCGCCTCGGTGAACGTGGTCATATTCTGGATTCCAGAAAAGTGGACTGTTTGCGCTGGTATCCCGAGTGTCGGCAGGCCCTCGGCGGCGGCAAAGGGGGTGGATGTCTTCACGTGAACAGAAGACAGGTGAAGACCGCACCGACCAGGCCGGAGACAACATTCGGGGCCGCGCTGGCGCAGTGGCGTGGGCACCGCGACCTGTCGCTGGCGGAGTTGCAGAAGCTGACCAACTTCAGCCGCAGTCACCTCGGCAACGTCGAGAACGGCGCCCGGCAACCGACCAGGGAACTCGCGAACGCCTGCGACAAGGCCCTGAACACTGGCGGTGTGCTGGCCACGCTCGTCCCCAAGACCTCGCCGAAGCGCGAACGGCTCACTTCCTTGCGCCCGGCGCAACTGCCGACGCCCGGACGGTTCTTCCTGGGCAGGACCGCTGAGATGACTGCGATGGGCGAGGCCCTTCGGCGAGGCAGAGCGGCCGGGGCGATGACGGTGATCGGCGTCGACGGTCCCGGTGGGGTGGGGAAGACCGCGTTGGCGTTGCACTGGGCGCACCAAATCGCCGACGCGTACCCGGACGGCGCGTTGTTCGCGAACCTGCGAGGGCACGATCCGTCGAGCCGCCCTGCTGACCCTCACGACGTCCTGCAGGACTTCATGGTCACCCTCGGTAGAGCACCGGCTTCCATCCCCGCGGGCCGAGAACAGCGAGCCGCCGAGTTCCGCACCCTGCTCGCGGGCAGGCGGATGCTGGTCGTTCTCGACAACTGTGAGAGTTCACAGCAGGTCCGGCCGTTGCTGCCCGGCACGCCCGGCTGCTTGGTGGTGGTCACCAGCCGTGCCAGGCTCACCGGCT
The DNA here is from genome assembly GCF_055586285.1 of Actinokineospora sp. NPDC051303. Classification (NCBI taxonomy): domain Bacteria; kingdom Bacillati; phylum Actinomycetota; class Actinomycetes; order Pseudonocardiales; family Pseudonocardiaceae; genus Actinokineospora; species Actinokineospora sp. NPDC051303. Next base: position 127,234 of record NZ_JBVJIN010000016.1, on the reverse strand, counting down.
TGGCTGCCAGGGAAGGAGCCAGTCGGCTCTCGTTGGCTTCCCTGTCCGACGACGAGAGCGTGGCTCTGCTGGGCGAGATCATCGGGTCCCGCGCGGTGTCGGATCCGGCATCGACCCACAAGCTGGCCCAGCAGTGCGCGGGCCTGCCCTTGGCGCTGCGGATCGCCGCGGAACGGGCCAACGACCGGCCGCGGTTGACCATGGCGAACCTGGCCGCCCTGTTGTCCTCACGAGCAAGCCGCCTGGACGTGTTGTCTACCGGAGACGACGACAGCACCGCGTTGAGCAAGGTGTTCTCCTGGTCCTACCTGGCCTTGCCGCACGATGCCGCCAGGCTGTTCCGCTTGCTCGCGCTGCATCCTGGACCGAGTTTCGGCACCCACGCGGCGGCCGCGTTGGCGGGGACGACCGTCGAGCAGGTCACGCCCGCGTTGGATGTGCTGGTCAACGCGCACCTGCTTGAACAGATCGAGGACGACCGTTTCGAGTTCCACGATCTGCTGCGCCTCTACGCTGGGGAGCGAGCCGAGGCCGAGGACGGCGACGCGGACCGGATGTCGGCGACCAGGCGCGTGCTGGTCTGGTATCTACACAGCGCCGCCGCCGCGATGAGCACGCTGTCGCCGAACCGCGCGACCCCGGCGCTGGGACCGTTCGAGGGACCCTGCCCGCCGCTGCGGTTTCCCGACCTGGAGGAAGCGGCGCGGTGGTGCGAGACCGAACTGGCCAATCTCACCGAGGTGACCCGAACCGCGGCCCAAGCGGGCTTCTTCGAGGTGGCCTGCGGAATGCCTGTGGTTCTGTGTGACTTCCTGTACGTCCGCAAGCCCTGGAGCCAGTGGCTGTCAGTGCTCACGCTGTGTCTGGAGCCAGCTCGCCGCGCAGGCGATCTGCGGGCTCAGGGGTGGATCGTCAACCACCTGGGCAACGCGCACCTCGACCTGGAGCAGCCCTGGCGGGCGCTGCGGGCCTACGAGCAGGCCCTGCGGGTCCGCAAAACTGCGAATGACCAGGCGGTCCTGCCATGGACGCACATCGGTCTCGGGCGGGCCTTCCATGTGCTGCGGGAGCCGCGGCAGGCGCTGGTGCATTTCCACCGTGCGTTCGAGCTGTTCGACCACCTGCGGGACATGTGGGGGCGTGCCATCACCGTGGCCTACCTCGGGGAGGTGTGCGGTGACCTGGGGCAGTTCGCAGTGGCGATCGACTATCAGGAGCGGGCCGTCGCCGCGTTGCGAGCGTTGGGCGATCCGCACGGCGAGGGTTGTTCGCTGCGTAAGCTCGCGGTGGTGCACTGCGATCTCGGTGACTGGCCCGCGGCGATCACCGCGCTGGAGCGCGCGTTCGAGGTTCACCGCCGAGCGGGCGACCGCTGGGGCCATGCACTCGCATTGACCGTGCTCGGCCAGGTTCACTCCCGGCGTGGTGACCCGGATGCTGCGAAACAGGCCTGGCGTGACGCCGACGAGATGCTCGCGGCCCTCACCGATCCCTCGCCCAAGTCGAGTCCGCCTCCAGAGCTTCCCGCCGGGGCGATCTGATGGGGGAAGCACCCGCGGGCTGGCTGAGGTCCGGGCCCGTGTTCGACGCGGCTTCGGAGGACTTCGGGCGCGTGACGCACCTGAAGCCACGGGCGGTGGTCGTGCCGTGGTCAGTCGCCGAGGTGGTCGAGGCCGTGCAGGACGCCGGGCGGCTCGGCGTCGAGGTGCGGGCGCGCGGCCAAGGGCATTCCACCGGCGGCCAGGGCCAAGTCCTCAATGGCCTGGTGGTCGACATGCGGCGGATGGACTCCGTCCTCGACATCGGCCCGGACCGTGCCATCGTGCAGGCGGGCGCCCGGTGGAGCACGGTGGTCGGCGCGGCGTTGGCGCGGGGACTGACCCCACCGGTGTTGACCGACTACCTGGAACTGTCGATCGGCGGAACCCTGTCGGTGGGTGGGGTGGGCGGCGCCAGCCACCGGTTCGGCGCGCAGACCGACCACGTCCTCGCGCTCAACGTCGTGACCTTTGATGGCCGTGCTGTGCGGTGTTCTATGGTGGAGAACACCGTCATGTTCGACGTCGTGCGAGCGGGCAGGGGCCGACACGGCGTCATCACCACCGCTACCGTGCCGTTGGTGCGGGCCCCGGAACAGGTCAGGGTCTTCACCGCCCATTACCCGACGCTGCACCAGTTCCTCGGCGATCAGCGGGCGTTGATGGCTCACCCGGGCGTCGATTACGTCGAGGGCCAGCCGAAATGGACCGGCACCGGGTGGCGCTACGAACTCGACATCGGCGTCCACCTCCCCCGACGGTCGCCCGCCGACGTCCTCGTCGGCTTGTCGTTCAGCGATCTTGAGCAGGAGGACCTGTCCTACTGGGACTTCGCGAACCGGCTCGCCGAGGGCGAGCGCCTATTGACCTCGCTGGGCGAGTGGCAGTCCCAGCACCCCTGGGTCAACTACTTCCTGCCCGCCTCCCGCGCCGAACACGTGATCGAACACGTCCTGGACATGACGACCCTCGACCACATCGGCGAACGCGGTCTCGTCCTGACCTACCCGCTGCCCACCGCCCGGCTCACAACCCCGGGGATGCGGCTGCCCGGCGAGGGCATCGCGCACCTGTTCGCGTTGCTGCGCACTGCGATGCCCGACAACCCGGTCACGCCGCAGATGATGCTGGAGGCCAACAAGATGGTGGACGAACACGTCCTCGCCGCGGGCGGCACCATCTACCTCGGGCCACTCCCAGACACCCCGGCAACCGGCATGGAGGCGGGTGGCCCGCCGACGTGGGGCGCCGTCGGCAGACCACCCTGCTAAAGGGGCGCGCGCCCCTGTCAGGGCGCGGGCCGCCACCGCACCCGGTACGTGGTGCCGTAGTACTTGCCCGACAACAGAAAATCGTCAGTGCCCGGGATCGCGGCGATACCGTTCAGTACACTCTCGCGATCGTCGGGGCGCTCGATGCGCGGTAGCCGCCGCACATCGGCGACCGCAGTCACCAGCCCCCTGTTCGGGTCGATCCGCACCACCTGCGTCTTTCGCCAGATATTGGCCCACACCATCCCGTTGACGCATTCCAGTTCGTTGAGCTGCTCCACCGGTCCCCACCCGGGCCGGGTCACCGCGACCTCCCCCAACCGCTCGAAACTACGGGGGTCCCGGAACGTGAGCCGGTCCGAGCCATCGGACATCACCAACCGGGCGCCGTCGAAACACAACCCCCACCCTTCACCCGCGTACCGCACCCGACGCGACTCGGCGAAATCAGCCAAATCCCGCAACGACGCCACCCCGTCCTTCCACGTGACAAGCCACACCCCGACCCCCGGCACCACCGTCATCCCCATACCGAACACCGACGCCAACGACACCCGACGAACCACCTGCCCGGTTTCGGCAACAGTGGCCCGCAACGACGACGTGCCGATTCCACCCGTGCTCTCCAACAACAACCCGCCCGAGAACTCCAGCCCCTGAGTAAACGCCGACCGATCATGCGGGTACTCCCTCACGATCTCCGGCTCCAACCGCAGCACCCCATCAACCGGCGCGGATGTCGTGGCAGGCCAAGTTTCCACAGGAGGCTCGAAAGACCGCGACCGCGACTCCACACAGGCCGCAGTCATCGCCCCCACCACGACCAGACAAACCATGCCCGTCCACAAATGCCTCATGCCCACCCAGGTAACAAGCACCGAACCACCTGGGCCACCCATCACCTAAAAGAGCGACGGAAACTCCACAAGCCGCCCACACAAAAACCCGACCGGATTCTCACCGACTTGTCTCTTTCCGTAGCGCTGGGGTACGGTCCCGCCAACCGTCGCCGAAGGCGAAAGTTCGACGGCCAGTCACCGGCAAAGGAAAATGAGGAGACATGGCACAGCGCACGATCGTCGAACTCGTCGACGACCTCGACGGCAGCGTCAGCGACGACATCAGCACCGTCAGCTTCGGCTTCGACGGCGCCCAGTACGAGATCGACCTGACCGCGGCCAACGCCGAACTCCTCCGCAAGACCCTCGACGACTTCACCGCCGCCGCCCGCCGCGTCGGCGGCCGAATCAAGCGCGCGGCCAACGCCCCGGCCCCCAACCCGGACGCCCGCAGCAAAGAGCAGACCAAGGCCATCCGCGACTGGGCCCGCCAGAACGACTACGACATCTCCGAGCGCGGCCGCATCCCCGCCTCGATCATCGAGGCCTTTGAAGAGGCCCACAAGCCCAAGACCCGCAAATCCAAGTAGCCCCTGGGTCCCGGGGCGGGCTCCACCCGTCCCTGGACATGAGTTCGCGCTCTTCGGCGAAGAAGGCAACGCAACCACACCCAGGTAGCCTCGTTACCCAGTCAGCCATGACTCCGCTGGAACTCACGGCAGCCTGGGCGTCCATCGGTGCCACGGTCGGTGGGCTCATGGTCACCTGGACACGACGACTGCTCACCGCGACCCCCTCCAGACCACGGACCGTCACCGCTGCGGGTCCAATATTGACAGCCGCCCTGTTCGCCGTCCTCGCCTGGCGCTACGGCGCGCACCATGACTTGATCGCGATGAGTTGCCTAGCCGTGGTGAGCGTCCCGCTTGCCATCTGCGACACCCTCGAACAACGCCTGCCCACCAACCTAACAACCACCGGTTATCTCACCACAGGTGCCGCACTCACCCTGGCAACCTGCCACCACTCGACCGGAACGAACCTTCTCCGCGCGCTCACCGGAATGGCAGTCTTGTTCATCGCCTACCTCGCCATCGCCATCACCACAGCGGGCGGACTAGGAGCCGGAGACGTCAAACTCGCGGGGCTACTCGGGCTCACCACCGCCTGGTACGGCTGGCACACCCTCCTCGCAGGCACCGCCCTCGGTTGGCTACTCGCACTCCTGCTCGCGACAAGCCTCCGCCTCGCCAAACCACAACGCGCCCCGGCGCCCGTCCCACTCGGCCCCAGCCTCATCCTCGGTTCCTTCGCCGCCATCGCCGTCCCTCTATGAACCGCTGGCAAACATCGGGGGGCCTGCACCATCAGGTTGCCAACGACACTGTCGCCGGAGGTAGTGCCGCCCGACGCAAGTAGGCGACTGGTTGAGACACCTAGCCGCACCCGTTCGAGCCTGAGGTAACGACCCCTGACATGCCTCGTACCCGTCCGGGCCTGCCCCCGGCCGATCAGGTCGGGCGGGGGCAGGTCGACGGAGGTGTCAGGCGTCACCATTCAAAAGCAGCCCAAGGGCACCTGCCGCAGCACTCGACTGAACAAAGATCAGCGCGCGATCAATCCGTCCTTGATCGCGGCAACAAGGCGGTCAATCCCAACATTGACAAGCGTGGGGCCAGCCGTGTTCTTACTGTCCCGGACTGCGTCGAGCGTGTGAGCCAGCTCAACACAGTCGCCGTTGTCACCGCCGCTAAAGGTGCTCTTACGCCACCTCGCCTGCGTCACATCCATCCTCGCATCCTTCCTGTTCGCCCAGGTCTAGCCGCCTACCATGTTAGCTAGCAGCTGTCGGGTGTCTTCGGTCGACAAGGCCATCCCGGCCGCGCGCTCGAACGCGGTCGAGTACCGGGCGAGATCAGCCGGGCGTTCCAGGTAGATGGCACCGTCTTCGTGTTCGAGGTAGACGAAGTTTGGTGCGGGCTCATCCGGCAACGTCAACAGAGAAAACGGACTCTTCATACAGGGATGCGGCCCTGCCTCAAACGGCAAGACCTGGAGGGTCAGGAATGGACGTTTGCTGACTTCGATGAGATGGGAGAGTTGCTGAGACCAGTCACCAACATGCCTTCTCAGGACAGCCTCATTCAGCACAACCCGCAATTTAGGGGGCTTAACCTCCAGACGCTTCTGCCTTTCCAAACGGAACGCGACAGACTTTTCCAACTCGGTCTCATCTAGGTCATCACGATATACGGCTCTCACCGCTCGGACGTAGCTGGGTACCTGAAGGAGCCCAGGAACAAACTCGGACTGGTAGATCCAAATCTCCCGAGCGTCCGCCTCGAACCCAATGTAGGTCTCGAACCAGTTAGGCATCGTGTCGCTGTAGCTCACCCACCAACCACGCTCGTTGCTCTCCTCAGCTTGGCGAATGAGGGTATCCACGCGTGGAGCGCCCACCTCATACAGTTGACACAAGAAGCGCACGTTTTTGGGCAGGATGGCGTGTCTGCCGTTCTCGATGCGGCTGATCGTCGGGCGCTTCACACCCAGGTACGCCGCGGCATCGTCCTGGGATTTACCTGCGGCTTCACGCAGCTCGCGGAGTTGCTTGCCGAGCCTCCACCTCCGCACCAGCGAGCCTGGACTGAGGTCCTCCGTCTCCTCCATGCCTAACAGTCTGCCTTACGTGTCATACCGACCCTTACACCGCACTGCGGACCCCGAACATCGACGGTCTTCCACCCGGGGGAAAACTCCGACAACAGGAGATGTCGACCTTCCACTAAAATCACCCACCGTTTCCCCAGCTTGCTCTTTCCAATCTAGCCGCACATCACAGCGCGCAAAAAGTCGCGACTAGCCAGGGGGGACATGGCCAACTCGGCCACGCGCTCAAATGCAAGAGAATAACGGGCGATGTCAGCTGGACGCTCAAGGTATATCGCCCCATTGTCGTGCTCGAGATAGACGAAGTTTGGTGACGTCTCATTAGGCAGTGTCAGAAGCGAAAAAGGGCTTTTCATGCACGGATGGGCCCCAACCGCGAACGACAGAACCTGCAAGGTCAAGAAAGGACGCTCAGACGCTTCTATAAGATGGGCGAGTTGCTCGCGATGGTCGCCCACAGGTCGACGCAGAACCGCCTCATTCAAGACCACCCTCAGCCTGGGCGGGTTGACTTCCAGCCATTTCTGACGCTCCAGACGGAAAGCTACAGATTTCGACAGTTCGATATCATCCGAACCGTTGCCAAATATTCTTCTGACTTCCTGAACGTAGCTGGGCACCTGCAGTAGACCGGGAACAAATTCGGACTGGTAGATCCAAATCTCCCGAGCGTCCGCCTCGAATCCTACATAGTTCTCAAACCAGTTGGGCATGGTATCGCTATAGCTGACCCACCAGCCCCGCTCATTGCTCTCCTCAGCCTGACGAAGCAAGGTATCAACTTGCGGCGCACCAACCTCATAAAGTTGGCACAAGAACCGCACATTTCTAGGCAGGATGGCGTGCCTGCCGTTCTCGATGCGACTGATCGTCGGACGCTTCACACCCAAATACGCAGCCGCTTCGTCTTGAGATTTGCCTACGGCTTCACGCAGCACACGGAGTTGCTTGCCAAGTCTCCACCTCCGCACCAGCGAGCCTGGACTGAGGTCCTCGTCATCCGTCTCAACCATGACCCTAGTCTGACGTACGTGAGCCACGTACGTACGCAGACCACCGATTGGGGCATTCGCTCACGTACGTACGTGGCGTACGGTCTTGGGGTCGGCAAAGCCGACAGCCCGCGCCGCCCTTCCTGTTGCCCAGGTCCGCTGGCGGCGCGGGCCCAAGTACCTTCCTGCGGAGCTACGCCATGGCTGCACACTGGACGCCCTCCCCTCTAGGAACATCCCGGGGCCGTTCTTCCTTCGGGGATCAAGCCGTCCGCGGTCTGGCCATCCGCCACATTCCCGGGACTTCGGTCTTCGGCTTGGCATCCTTCGACCTCCCCCGCCTGCGTGCACCCGATGCCCCGGGGTGGCGCGTAACGGTTGTCGGATGCCCGTCCGGCCGGTCCGCACGACCACGCCCCACCAGCGCGCTGCCCCGCGCGCGACGTCGTGCGGACCGGCCCCTGGGGAGCAGGCTGTGATGCGCGGGCGGACGCCATTGCTGGAGATTTTGGGTCGGCTGCGGTGGCAACGAGACGTTGACGAGTGGACGGTGCGGTGCCGCGATCGGGACGGCTATCGCGCTCGACTCCGAGTGGGGGTGGCACAGGGCGGGGTGGTTATCGAAGCGTCCCGACCAGGTCCTTGGACCCTAGAACCGTTGCAGGTCGGTCAGTTGCGTAGGGCACTGCGCGAGGCGGCGGTATCCCACGCTGTGTTGGGCGGTACGGGTTCTCGCATGAAGTCTGGAAAGGACGATCGCAATGAATACGAACGCGCCAACCGACGTGTCGCTTGACACGGCGCCTCCTGACCTTGTTGGCGAAGCGTCGAAACGTCATTGCGGGGTGGGTTCAGCACTTCGTGACAGACTTCTGGCGCAAAGCATCCCGGAGTCAGTGGATGGCAAGCGAGTTCCGCACGCCGTGCTCGTGAACCGTGTCCGATGGGTTCTCTGTCGGTATGGCGAGGACAGGTCATGACGGCCGCGCCGGTCGGCCCGGGTGAGTTGTTGCCGGAGTCGTCGTTGTTGTGGGCGTTGCGCAAGGTCGAGCGTGGCGAGATCGGCGCTCGTGGCGCGGCTGCCGCGTTGGAGTCGCGTGTCGGTGAGTTGGGTGTGCGGTTGTCCTCGGCGTTGTTCGTGTTGCATCGGGACGGCTATGTCGTGCTTGGCTCGCCAGAGCAGGACGGTGGGTGGCGTCCGGCTCGTCTGACCAGGCGGGGTGAGCTGCTGTTGCGGACGTGGACCACGGGCGGCGACGAATCCCTGTATCCCTCTCGGGAAGTGACCTGGCTTCTGGTCCTGCGCCACGTCAGTAACGGTGGCGTGATTCGCCATACCGAGTCGCTGTTCGCCGACCGAGGTCGGCCGCTTACCGGGTATCTGGGGCAGGCACTGAACGAGCTGCTCGCCGCCAATCTCGTAGTCCTGCTGGACGGGGACCGGGTCGGGTTGACCGACGACGGCGGGCACCTATTGGGATTTCTTGAGCAGCGGCGGCGACCCGATCATGCTACTTGACCCGGGCAACGTCCCTTTCCACAGCGCCAGCAGACTGGGTGCGCGTTGGGGGATCAGTCCGTATTACCGGGGGCGGGCTCATCTGCTGGGTCCGTTTCCTTCGCGACGGGGGTTTTGCCGGATGCCCGTAGATGAGGTTTTGGATCGGCGGCCGGGTGGGTTGTTGTTGTGTCCGGAGTGCGCGCTGGGCTTCATCGACGCGTTGTTCCCTATGGTCGGGTCGTTTTCCGCGGTTTTTCCTGTCTCGGTGTTTCCGACCGAGGTGTTTCCCGCTGTTGAGGAGCATGAGTGATCGATTTTGATGACGCGAGGGTGTTGCGGGTGCTTGGTGAGGAGATCCGCGCCGCGCGTAAGCGGAGGCGGTTGTCGATTCCTCGGGCGGCTCGGGAGTTTCCGCATCTGGGTGGGGCGGGTGCGTTGGGGACCTATGAGATGGGCACTCGACGGATGGATGTGGTGAAGCTGTTCCGGTTGTGCCAGGCCTATGAGGCGTCGGTGGTCAGGGTGGTGGAGAACGTCGCCGCCCGCGCTGGACTGTGGGAGGGGTTGCCCGCGGTCGAGGTGGATCTGCGTGAACTCGCCACCCGCGATGGGGGTTTGGAGCCGTTGGGGCGGTGGGCGCGGCGGCGTCTGGAGCGTTTCCCGTCCAGCGACGGGGTCCTCGCGGTCACCCTCGACCTGGTCGACGAGCTCGCGTGTCTGTGTGGTGTGAGCACCGAGGATCTGCTCGCCCGCCTCCCCCACCCCGACAAGCACGCCGGCCGCCCGGCCGACACGGCCGCTTCACGACCACCCACCGACCCGGCGCTCGTTGATGCGCAGCCACCCAGTGAGGGAGAACCGGATGACCCAGATGACGAACACGCGGATACCCCAGACCCCCTGCCGGGGCCGGGGGTGTCGCCGGACCTGCCCGATCCAGCCGCCGAACCAGAAAGGGGCAAGGCGATGACGAGGGCACCGGGGTTGCACGCCCGTGTCCTGGGGCGGGTTCTGCGGGAGTTGCGGCAGCGGGCCGGGATGAGCCAGGAACAAGCGGGGGACAAACTCCGCTTCGGGAACCGGAAAGTCAGCCGCCTGGAGACCTTCCAGGTGCCCGACTTCCACGAACTCCAGGCGATGCTCGACCTCTACGGCATCCCGGTCGGCGACTGGGGCCAGTACGAGGCGTTGTGGGAGCGGGCACGGGAGAAGGGGTGGTGGCGCGAGCATGGTTTGCACGACACGAGCCTGGTGGCGCTGGAAGCCCAAGCCCACGCGGTGCGGTCGTTCCACCTCGGGCTGATCCACCCCCTGCTGCGAACCGACCAGTACGCCGCCGCGGTCGCCGAGGAAACCGGCGCGCTGCGGCCCACCCACGACGACGACCCCCTGGTTCGGCAGCGGCGCGTGCGCCGGTTGAGCGAGGACCCACCACTGCGCCTGCACGTGATCGTCGACCACCATGCCCTGCGGCCCGGGGCCCCGCACATGGCCGAACAGATGGCTCACCTCGCGACCATGGCCACCCAGGACCACATCACCGTCCAGATCCTGCCCGCGACCCGGACACCGCACATCGGACTGGTCGGCTCGTTCACCCTGCTCGACTTCGACAGCCCGCACCACACCACCGTCGCGTTCGGCGACCGTCTCACCGGGCCGTTCCCGATCGACGACCAAACCGACGTGCTCGCCCACATCCGCGCGTTCGACACCCTCGCCACAGCGGCCCTCGACCCGCACCAGTCCATCAAGCTCCTCACCCGAAAACACGCCACACGGGCCCAGCCCACACCCCAGCCCCAAGGGTGAACCACCGGTGGGGCGGGCCACCCGGCGGGACATGATCAAGGAAGGTCCTGTCCTGTCGTCGACCGACGCGACGCCGAACCCTGAGCACCACCGCGGACCCGCCGCAGCGCCCCGGCCCGCGTGACGTCCGGAGGTCCCAGCCGCGCGGCATATGGGAGTCCGGTGATTCCTCGCTGAAAAGTTGCCTAGCGGGCCGGAACCCGAGCACAGGAGCGTCTGAACATGACCACTACCACCCAGACCACTCGCCACCCAGTTCCTGGGGCGGCCATGGCCCCGCCGGAGTCCTCACGCGAACGGAGCGCCGCCGGGTTGGTGGTGGATCGGGAGGTCTATGTCCGCCGCTTCGGGTGGCCGGTGGCCCTCGACCCGGCCATGAACCGACTGGTGGCGCCGGTCGGGGTCGTGTTCGACGCGCTTCTCATGCCCGCGGACCTGGGCAGGCTCGTGCGCGCTCAGTTGGGCCCGATGATGATCACCGCACCCGTCCTGCACCACCCCAGCGGCTGGGACCTGTTCCTCGCCGCCCCAGCGGACCCAGCCAGGGATCTGCCCGAGGAACTCCGCCACGCCCACGTCCACTGGCTGACCGCCGGGGCCTTGGTGGTGCTGCCAAGACCGCGCCCCCACGCCCATTCCCAGCGGTGGCAGTGGATCACCCCACCGGAACCCGGCCACGACCTCCCCGCGCGAGCGACCGTGGTCGGCGCGACCAGCCGCGCGCACTACCGCCGCCAACGGTGACGCGGCGACCAGCACACCACCAAGTCCCACACCCTCCACTGGAAAGCGACCATCCCCATGCCATCCGCGAACCCGAATAGCGGACCAAACCGAACGCCGCTGGCCCATCCCGGAGATCCCGCCCCCGCCGCCCGAATCCGGACCGGGTTCAACTGCCCCAGCGCGGGTGGGCACGAGTTCGCGGTCACGTTCGCGGCGACGGCCACCCCACCGGCCGTGTGGACCTGTCCCCGGCATGGAACACCGGGCCACCGCCACACCGACCACCCCGCCCCGGCCGCCGTGGTCGACCGGCGAGGGGCGTGGAGGCCACCCAGAGAACCGCTGATCATGCTGCTGGAACGCCGCACCCCCACCGAGCTCACCGCGCTGGTCGAGCAAGCCCTCATCGCTGTTCACCACAGCCGCCACAACAGGCTGGGGCCGGTCACCATCGGCGACCGCACCTACGCCTACGCCCTCAACCCCCAAAACCCGGGCCACCCGTCCACATGAACCTGACGAGGACACCGCGGAGGACTCGATCGAACGCGCCGCCCCGGGTTTCACCGTGATGGCCCTGCCCGACAGCCGCGCGACACCATCCCGTCGCGCGAACAACCTTGCCCACAACCAGGGAATCATTCATGCGGTCTCAAACAGTCACGATCAACGTCGACCTCCTCGCCGGGCCCATTGAGTACCGGGTCCACGAGGAACTCCTCGAACTCACCATCGGCGCCTCCGGATCAGGCCAGATCACCACCATGAACCTGACCGAGCCCTGCGTCAGGACACTCACCGCGATTTTTCAACTCCTGATACCCACCCTGCGGACCAACACCACACTGATCGACACCGGGCGCCACCAGGAAGCGACATCCACCCCAGAACGCGTCGTGCACATCGGACAGCTTCCGGACACACCCACCTGACACCGGGTGTCGAGACCACCGCCCCCACCACCTCTCGCCGCACTGGGACCTGGTGTCAGTGCGAGTTCTCCGGATCAGGCGAGAGGCCGCGCGATCGGCGCGGAACCGCCGCACCTCGTCCCGCGGTGAAGCCGTATTCCCGGATCACCCACTCGCCACCAACCACCTGACCGACCCGACCGACCTACTTGACTGACGTTGACTTGCCGACAGGAACTCCATTGAGCACCCATCCCAGCCTCCGCGTCCGCACCCTGGCCCACACCCTGCGCGACCTACGTCAGAAAGCCGGACTCACCCAAGAGGAAGTCGCCGACCGACTCAGCTTCAACGACCGCAAGATCAGCAGGCTGGAGACCTTCCAGATCCCCAGCCACCACGAACTGCTCGCCATGCTCGACCTCTACGGCATCCCCGTCAACGAATGGGACCCCTACGTCACCCTGCGCGAAGAAGCCAAAACCCCCGGCTGGTGGCGCGAATACGGCCTCGACAACCGCGGCTACATCCCCCTCGAAGCACAAGCCACCCGAGTCCGCTCCTACCAACTCGGCGCCCTCCACGGACTCCTCCACACCCCAGACCACACCCGCGCCCAAGGCCACAGCACCGTCACCGTCCTGATCAACCAACGCCGCCAACAACGCCTCACCGAAGACCCGCCGCTACACCTTCACCTGATCACCGACCACAACACCCTCACCCGGCCACAACCCCACATGGCCGCCCAACTACGGCACATCACCACGCTCGCCGACCTCGACAACATCACCATCCAAGTCATCCCCCCAGGACCCCAACCCCCCATCGCCCTCATCGGCTCCTTCACCATCCTCGACCTCCCCCTCCCCCACGAACCCGAAATCGCCTGCGTCGAACACATCGCGGGCGCCACCCGCCTGCACCGCACCACCGAAATCGCCGCCTGCACCGCCGCCTTCCACACCCTCACCGAAACCGCCCTCCCCCACGACGACTCCATCACCCTCATCCACGACCTCGCGGCCCGACTGTGAACACCCGTGGATCGAGCGCCCAAGTGCGATGGGCGGCGACTGTTCCCGGTACCAGCCCGATCGGCGGACCAGACCGGTACCAGGAACATCACCCCGGGCGGCGCCACGGCGCCGTGGGCGCGGTGCTCGACCGGCCCCGGCCCGCGACACCGCCGCGCCTTACGGCCACCGGGCCGTCGACCGAATACCTGCCCATCCTCGGACACCTGCCCCACCACGAGGCAGAACCCGACCACCCACCGGACCCGGCAACGGAGAAAGCCGCCGCCTTGCGAGTGGCCCTACTGGAAGAACACACCGACGACGAGCACACCGACATACTCGAACGCGTGCTGGTCGGCTTACGCAGGCTGCAATGACCCACACCACAGACCGAGGTGGTCAGGCCCGCGCTCTCGCCGAGACTCGATCCTCACCGCTCCCAAATGGATCAGGCGAGTTCGACCAGCACCTGGGCGCGATGGCCGGACTCCCCGACACCACGAGACGACCAACCGACCTGCCGTCTCACCATCCGACCAGACCGCGGCATCCCACGCAGCGCCGCCAGCCAGTCGGATGATGATCTTCGACGCATCGGCGCGTACCCGCGGGCCCCGAACCAACGACTGGAAGAGTGACCGAGTGAACACCGCAGAAGACAACGACACCAACCGGCAGAACGCCACCGCGCTGCGTGTGGCGATGGTCGAGCAGCTGCGCGCTCAGGGAGAGTTGCGTACTGATGCCGTGATCCGGGCCTTCGCCACCGTGCCGCGCGAGGCGTTCGCGCCCGAGGCCCCGCTGGAGAAGGTCTACGACCGCGACGACGTCGTGGTCACCAAGCGGGACGAGAACGGGCTCGCGCTCAGCTCGGTGTCGGCGCCACGTATCCAGGCGATGATGCTGGAACAGGCCGACATCCGGCCGGGGATGCGGGTGTTGGAGATCGGCTCCGGCGGCTACAACGCCGCGCTCGTCGCCGAGCTGGTCGGCGCGGGCGGCGAGGTCACCACCGTCGACATCGACCCGTTCGTGGTCGGCCGCGCGCAGCGCTACCTCGCCGACGCCGGGTACCCGAAGGTCCGGGTGTTGCTGGTCGACGCCGAGGGCGGCGTTCCCGAGCACGCCCCGTTCGACCGGATCATCGTCACCGCCGGGGCCGCGGACATCCCACCCGCCTGGACCGAGCAACTCACCGAGGACGGCGTGCTCGTTGTTCCACTGCGGATGCGCGGGCTGACCCGGTCCGTGGCGCTGGTCCGCGAACAGGGACACCTGATCAGCCGGGGCTACCAGCTGTGCGGGTTCGTCCCGATCCAGGGCTCCGGAGCCAACGCCGAACGCCTGGTCCCGCTGCGCGGCGAGGACATCGCGCTGCGACTGGACGACGAGCAGGCCGTGGACGCCGAGGCACTGAGCGCGGCGTTGACCGCGCCTCGCGTCGTGCGTGCTTCCGGCGTGGAGGTGGGTGGGTTCGAGCCGTTCGATGAGCTGGACCTGTTCCTGGCCACGGCGCTGGACGAGTTCGGGCTGCTGGTGGCCACGCCTGCCGGGATCGAGTCCGGGTTGGTGGAACGTTCCGCCCGCATGGGCGCCAAGACCGCCCTGGCCGGTGGCAGCTTCGCCTACCGGGCCTCGCGGGCGACCTCGGAGGAACGCACGTCGTTCGAGTTCATCGTCTACGGCCACGGTCCCGACGCCGACGCGGTGGCCGACCGGTATGTCGCGCTGATCCGCGAGTGGGACCGCGCGCACCGGGGCGGTCCCGGTGCGCGGATCGAGGTCTTTGCGGCGGGCACTCCGGACGCAGAGATCGGCGAGGGCCGCCTGATCGACAAGAAGCACACACGCGTCCTGATCTCCTGGCCGGTCTCGTCCTGACGTTCGCGGCCAGGTAGTCCCATCCGCACGATTCACCAATCCTGCAGAGGAGATTCGTCCATGACCTTGCAGCACACGCAGGCGCCCGCGGCAGCGGACGCCGAGTTCGATCTCGACGTGTCGATCGTCGCCTCCGGGCCGGTGCTGGCCGACCTGATGCGCAACACCGACGACAACTGCGGCCAGACCTGCCAGAGCGCCTGCTCCAATAGCACCTGCTGAACGCGCAACGGCGAGTTGACCCGATGACGGCCTGGCGGGCGTCTCGCCCGCCAGGCCGTCGTTCACGTGAAAGGGGGTTGTCGCGGGTGTTCACCGTCGTGGACGCGGCCGTGCTCCGACTGGCGAGCCGACCGTCCGATGTGGACGAACTGGTGTGGCCGGATCTGACCGGCGATCACGTGCCGGGGTGGTGCGACTGGCTGGTGCGGACGTGGGCGGACGAGGTGTTCGCCCGCGCGGTGCGGGCGGCGAGCCCTGACCTGGCGCGCCGTGTGGTCGCGGTGTGCGCCGGGGGCGAGCGACGGCCTCGGCGGGTGCGCGGCGCGGTGGTGTCACTGTTGCGCTATCGGCTGCGGGCATCGAGCCGGGCCACCCCGTTCGGTTTGTTCGCGGGCGTCGCGCCCGCCCGGTTCGGACCAGCCACGATGGTCCGGGTCGGCGATGACCACCGCGTCACCAACCGGATCGACCCTGTGTGGCTGTCCGGGTTGGTGGGCGAGCTGGAACGCTGCCCAGGTCTGGCCGAGCGGTTGCCGGTCGTGGTGAACAACACCGCGACGGTCCGCGACGGGCGGCTGGTCATCGACCTGCGCCAGCATCCCACTCCGGCCGCTGCCCGCACCGATCCGGCCGAGGTGTCCGTCCGCCGCACCCGGTCGGTGGAGCTGGTCGTGCACGCGGCGCGGACCCCGATCCGCTTGGGCGATCTTGCTGACCGGCTCGCCGCCGAGTTCCCGGACACACCGGCTTCGGTGATCACGGCGATGCTGATGCAGCTGGTCGAGCAGCGTGTTCTGCTCACCGCCCTGCGCCCGCCGATGACGGTCACCGACCCCCTCGAATACGTCCTGGGCGTGCTGGCCGACGTCCGCGCCGAGCACGTTCCGGCCGCGGCCAGGCTGCTCGCCCGTCTGCGTGACCACCATGGCACCGGCGGGGTTGATCTGCGTGCGGACGCCCATGTCGTGCTGCCCCACTGTGTGGCCGCCGAGATCACGCGGGCGGCGGGCGTGCTGGCGCGGTTGACGCCGCATCCGTTCGGCACACCGACATGGCGGGACTACCACGGCCGGTTCCTGGAGCGCTACGGCGTCGGCGCGGCCGTGCCGCTGCTGGAGCTGGTCAACCCCGACATCGGCCTGGGATATCCCGCGGGCTACCGGGATTCCCTGTTGGAACGCCCCCATGCACGGGCGAGTGAACGGGACACCGCCCTGTTGCGGCTGGCCCAGACCGCGGCGATGAACCGGCAGGTCGAGGTCGTGCTCGACGACGCGGCGATCACCGGGCTGGAGGCGGACAACCTCGGGCAGGCGCGATGGCCCGCGCACACCGAGCTTGCGGTGCGGGTGCACGCGCCCAGCCGGGCCGCGCTCGACCGGGGCGAGTTCCAGGTGGTCGTGGCAGGCGCGTTCCGTGCGGCCGGGACCACCGCGGGCCGTTTCCTCGACCTGTTCGACGACGCCGACCGCGACCGGATGACCCGCGCGTACGTCGGGCTGCCGACCGTCGACGACGGCGCGCTGCGGGTGCAGGTGTCCTGCCCGCCGCTCTACACCGAGACCGAGAACCTCGCCCGCCACCCGCAGGTCCTGCCCGGCCTGCTGTCGATCGGCGAGCACCGCCCCCTCTCCGAGACGGTGGTGACGCCGGAGGACCTGGTGGTCGTCGGCGACGCGCACCGGTTCACCATGTGGTCCCGCTCGACGGCGCGCCCGGTGGAGCCGGAGGTGTTCAGCGCGGTGGAGTTCACCAACTTCTCGCACCCGCTGCTGCGGCTGGCCTGCGAGCTGACCACGGCCCGAACCGCCACCTGGGGGCCGTTCACGTGGGGCATCGCCTCACGGCTGCCGTTCCTGCCCCGACTGACCTACCGCCGCACCGTCCTCTCGCCCGCCCGATGGACGCTGACGGCGGCCGACCTGCCCGGCAAGCACGTCCCCTGGCCAGAATGGACAGCCGCAGTAGTCGGCTGGCGAGGCTCGGCGATGGCGCCCGCCGCGGTCTACCTCGGCGGCAACGACCAGCGCCTCCGGCTGGACCTGGATCAGCCCGCGCACCTGCACCTGCTGCGCGCCCAACTCGACCGGGACGGGCACGCCACCCTGCACGAAGCCCCCGACGCCGAGGCGTTCGGCTGGATCGACAACCACGCCCACGAGATCGTCGTCCCGCTGGCGTCCACCCAGGCCCGCACCCGGGCGCCGCTGCCCGCCCGCACCGCACCGATCACCGCCACCACCGCGGACGACGGACACCTGCCCGGCGCGGGGAAGTGGCTGTTCTGCAAGCTGTACGGCCACCCCGACCGGCACACCGCCCTGCTCACCACCCACCTGCCCGAGCTTCTGTCCACACTGGACGATCCGGTGCGGTGGTGGTTCCTGCCCTACCGCGATCCCGACAACCACCTGCGGCTGCGCATCCAGCTCACCACCCCCGACCGCTTCGGCGCGGTCGCCGCCGCCCTCGGCGCGTGGGTCGCGCGGCTGCGCCAAATCGGACTGATCGCGAGGATGCGGCTGGACACCTACCTCCCGGAAACCGGCCGCTTCGGGCACGGCCCCGCGATGGCCGCCGCCGAGGAGGTGTTCGCCGCCGACTCCGCCGCCGCACTCGCCCAACGCGCGCACCTGGCCGCCGGCCCCGCCGCCGACGTGCGGGCGCTGACCGCCGCGAGCCTTCTCGACCTCGCCGCCGCGTTCACCGGCGACCACACCACCGGCAACGCCTGGCTGATCGAACACATCGCCACCGACCCGGTTCCCGCGCCCGACCGCGCGATCCACGACCAAGCGCTGCACCTGGCCGACCAGCGCGACGATCTCGCCGCGGTACGCGGCCTGGCCAGTGGCGAGCAGATCGCCGCCGCGTGGGCGGCGCGACGCACGGCGCTGGCCGTCTATCGCAACGCCCTCGCCGACCGCGCGGCGCCCGCGTCGGACTCGGTGCTGGCCTCGCTGCTGCACCTGCACAGCGTCCGCGCCTGCGGCATCGCCCCGGAGACCGAGCGGATCGCCCACCGGCTGGCCCGCGCCGCCGCCCTGAGCCAGACCACCCACCCGAGGGGCCGTCGATGAGCCGCCACCAGCCCCGGCTCGCGGATGTGGCCGAGGACATCGCCGCAGGTCTGGCCGACCCCGACACCGCGGCCGCCACGCACGTCGGCGTCCACACGCCACGACCGCAATCGCTCGCGGGCGGCAGCGCCGGAATCGCCCTGCTGCACATCGAACGCGCCCTCACCCAGCTCGACAGTTGGACCACCGCGAACACCTGGCTGACCGCCGCCACCCGCGGCGACATCAACGGCGGACCCGGCGCGTGCCTGTTCTTCGGCGTGCCCGCCCTGGCGTTCCTCACCCACGCCGCGGCCGAGGCCACCGGCGGCTACCAGCGCGCCCTGACCCGGCTCGACTCCGCGACCCAGCAGGTGACCCGGGCCCGGCTCGCGGCCGCCCACGCCCGCATCGACCGCGGCGAGCACCCAATGCTGGCCGAGTTCGACCTGATCCGCGGCCTGACCGGGCTGGGCGCCTACCACCTGCTGCACGCGCCCGAGCACCCGGTGACCGCCGAGGTGCTGTCCTACCTCGTCCGGCTCACCGAACCCCTACCCGGCCACGACGAGTTGCCGGGGTGGTGGACCACGCACGGTCCGACCGGCCAACCACCGGCCGACTACCCCGGCGGGCACGGCAACTTCGGCATGGCGCACGGCATCACCGGCCCGCTCGCCCTGCTCGCGCACGCCCTGCGCGCAGGCATCGACGTCGACGGACACACCGACGCGATCACCCGAATCCTGGCCTGGCTCGACGCCTGGCAACAGCCACACCCCCGCGGTCCGTGGTGGCCGCGCACGATCACCGTGTCCGAAGCGCGCTCCGGCCGGTGCGAGCAGCCAGGCCCCGCTCAGCCGTCATGGTGCTACGGCACGCCCGGCATCGCCCGCGCCCAGCAACTCGCCGCACTGGCCACCGGCGACACCGCCCGCCGCCACACCGCCGAGACCGCGCTACTGGGCTGCCTGACCGACCCCGCCCAACTCGCCCGGATCACCGACCCGAGCCTGTGCCACGGCGCCGCCGGACTCCTGCACACCACCTGGCGCACCGCACGCGACGCCACCACCGGCGATCTCGCCGACCACCTCCCCACACTGGCCACCCTGCTGCACGACCAACTGGCGAGGTCCCCGCGCAACGCCCAACTGCTCGAAGGCAGCACCGGAGCCGCCCTCGCCCTGCACACCGCCGCCACCGACACGCCCCCGCGATCACACTGGGACTCCTGCCTGCTGCTCTCCTGACCCCCACACCCGGAGAACCCACATGAACACCGCCCCCACCACCCAACCCACACCGGCCTGGCAGCAGGTCACCGTCGAGTTCACCGACTACACCCACGCCGAACAGATCACCGCCGACCACCTGCGACCGATCATGAACACCATCGCCGAATCATGGTGGTTCATCCGCAAAGCACCCCGCTGGCGAATGCGCTACCTACCCACACCAACAAGCGACAAGGACCAAACCCGCGACACCCTGACCCAAGCACTGAAAGACCTACAAAACGACGGCCGCATCACCAACTGGGCCGACACGATCTACGAACCCGAAGTCCACGCCTTCGGCGGCACCGACGGCATGACCACCGCCCACCAACTCTTCCACCACGACAGCCAACACATCCTCGCCCACCCACCCACACCCGGCCACCACCGACACGAGCACACAATCCTGCTCTGCACCGCCCTGCTCCGCGCGGCAGACCAAGACTGGTACGAACAAGGCGACGTCTGGGCACGCATCGCCAAGAACCGACCACTACCACCGCAAACACCAAGCAACCGACCGCAAACCCTCATCACGGCACTCCGCCGACTGATGACCGTCGACGCAGGCCCGCACAGCCCACTGACCGCACCGGACGGCCAACTCGCCGACATCACCACATGGATAACCGCATTCCACACCGCGGGCAAAGCGCTCAACCACTATGCCAGCCGCGGCACACTCACCCGAGGCCTACGCGCAATCCTCACCCACCACGTAATCTTCCACTGGAACCGACTCGGCCTGCCATACGAAACCCAGAGCGTTTTCGCCACCGCAGCCCGCGAAGTCATCTTCGGCGACTGACACCGAAAACTTGACCAGCCCAAACCCGACCTTGCCGTCGACCGATGACCGCGACGACAGCTCAGAAACCTCGTCCCAGCAGCAACAACGTGGCCCCCACCAGACCAAACTCACTCACATATCAGTACGAAGAGCCCGGATACGGTGCCGACGTTGGGCCCGCCCGGCCGGCCGGGCGTCCGGCCAAGGATTACGGCCCCGGCGAGGAAACGGCACGGCCACAGGGAAACCTGGCGGTGGCCAGTACAACGGAGCCACCACTCTGATTGCCTGTCCTTGAACCCGGGCCGTCACGTATCGCACGAGGTGTGAGTCGTCGCTCCGGGTGGATCGCAGGCGTCTGGTCGGATCGGCTCGGCGGATGTGTGCGCGGTACCTGGTCGGGTCGGTCGCACCACTGGGGGGCGCGCCGCGGGGTACCCGGTTGAGGCAGGGGTGGCATGCCACTTGATCGTGTTGCGGGACAGGGGACGGAGTGGTGACACTGAAGCGCTTGACTGCGTACAGTTGCGACTCGATCACTCGTCGTGATCGAGTCGGGCTATGCTTTTCGGTCGTAGGCCCGTCGTCCCCACCGGTGACCTGTCGACACGGAAACACGGAACGAGGAAGCATGCGATCACCATTATCAGCACGATCACGATCACGGTTGGGGCGGGCGTCGGTGTTGGGCGTGGCGTTGTTGGGCGCCGTGGTCCCCGTAGCCCATGCCGATGTCTCGGCCCGGAATCTGGCCGGGTCGGGCAGCGGGGAGGTGATCGCGTGGGGGTCCAACACCAACCGGCAGGTGGGTGACTGGAATTCCGCCGCGGTCGCGTCGACCGGTCATGTGCCCACGTTCGTGTGCGAGGAGGGGGTGTGTGTGAACAACGCCCTGAGCGGCATGACCGCCGTGGAAGCCGGCGAGCAGCACAGCCTGGCTCTGGGCAGCGACGGCAGGGTGTGGTCCTGGGGCAGCAACACCGGCACGTTTGGGCAATTGGGCACCGGCACCCTCGATGACGGGCCACAGCGACCGAGGCCGGTGTGCGATGTGGATCAGCCCCAGTCCTGGTGTGATCCGCTGGACAGGATCAAGGCCATCTCGACCTACGGCTCTCACAGCCTGGCGTTGGCCGACGACGGCTCGGTGCTGGCCTGGGGCCGCAACACCTTCGGGCAGTTGGGCGACAACTCCACCACGAACGCACCGGCGCCGGTGTACGCCTGCAAGAAGGGCGAGCGCGGCCCGTGTGAGAAGGGCGCCAAGGCCATCGGCACCGGCTACTACCACAGTGTGGCGTTGCTGGACGACGACCGCGGTTCGGTGCTGGCCTGGGGCTACAACCACTACGGGCAGTTGGGCAACAACACCACCGACGACAGCGGCAAGCCGATGTACGTGCTCAAGGACGCCGGCACCAGGCTCGACGGTGTCGTGTCCGTCGCCGCGGGCTTCTACCACAACGCGGCCGTGCTGGCCAACGGCGAGGTCCTCACCTGGGGCTGGAACCATTACGGTCAGCTCGGTGACGGCACCACCACCGACCGGCCGACCGCGGTGACGGTGTCCGGCCTGCCCGGCAAGGCGGTCGCGGTCGCGGCAGGCGGCAGCTCCACCATGGCGCTGCTGCAGGACGGCTCGGTCTACGCCTGGGGCTACAACGGCAACGGACGACTCGGCGACGGCACCACCACCATCACCGGGAGCAGGCCGCGGAAGGTGTGCGCGCCCGGTGAGTCCGCGCCGTGCGCCAACGGCCTGGAAAACGTCGTCGCGATCGACGCGGGCCCCGGCCACCTCATCGCCCGCCTCGAGGACGGCACGGTCGCCACCTGGGGCTACAACGCCAACGGGGAGATCGGTGACGGCACCACGACCGACCGGACCACACCGTGGGTGGTCACCGTGCCCGGCGGCACACCCCTGACCGGCATCACCGCCATGAGCGCGGGCGGCTCGCACACGATGGTCGTGCGCGGTGCGGCCGCGAACTACTGATCCAGCCCGCGAGCGGCGACACCCTGGCCCTGGTGGCCACCACCGCCGGAGCAGCCTCAAGCCGCGCACCGGCCAATCCGCCCCGCTGCTCTTCCCGGCCCGATCCGCCGGGTCGGGAGGAGGCGG
Source organism: Actinokineospora sp. NPDC051303 (assembly GCF_055586285.1). Lineage (NCBI taxonomy): Bacteria > Bacillati > Actinomycetota > Actinomycetes > Pseudonocardiales > Pseudonocardiaceae > Actinokineospora > Actinokineospora sp. NPDC051303. The sequence continues at coordinate 104,598 of NZ_JBVJIN010000016.1, read as the reverse complement.
TCCGAGCACCACGCCCCGGTAGGACACGGTGTGGTGCTCGACCTCTCGTCCGGTGAAGTGTTAGTTCAGAGAAGCTGGCAGATCCTCGCCTACGCCTGGCTGGACACCCTGGACCGCACCACATCCGGTCGGTGGGCCGGTACCTGGCCCGCCACGGCGTTCACTCTGACGGCATGTGCGAATCCCCCGGCCGATGAGGGGCTGATGCTGTCCGTGTGAGGTGTACGGGCGGCGTCAGCCCCGCAGCGTGGCGTACCCGCCAGCGGTGGAGCGTGCTGTACACGCCGTAGTTAAAGCAGACCGCCGACAAGGGGCAGCCCGCCGAGCAGACCGCGAGCAGCGGGCAGCCCAGCGGACACGTCGCTCCTGTACTCGGCGGTTGATCGCATCGGGGCCAATGCACATGTCTTACGAGAGAGCATGCAGCCGAAGCGGTCGCCATCGGCAGGCGCGTTGTCACCGAATTACTTCGTCGAATCGTGCGTGCGATCGATCTGCCCCACGTTTGTAAGGTCACGAGAAACGGAGGACTTCTCCGGCACCGACCGCCCTCCTCCCTGGGAGGCCAGACGCGCTGGCTTACTGTCTCCAGGTGACAGCCGCCCGGTGTGCACTAGGTGCACGGCTCAGGTTGGGGCAGCCCCGCGCGCGTTGCCAGGCCGGAGTTTTGACGTGCTGCGATCTCGGCCGGTGAACGACGACGGCGCGGTGGTCGCCTTGGCCGTCGGAGAGCAGGGTGACGACCTTGTTCTCGTGTCCGCCCGGCCAGATCATTCCGCCTGCGGCTGTCCATTGGGTCTGGCCCTGCACGCCCCAGCCCTGCAGGCCGAGTCCGACCGGTTGGGAGGAAGTGTCGAAGGGGCAACGTGGAGGGTGAAGGCGGTGCGGATGTCTTTGTTGGCGTTGACGAGGTGCCAGTCTTCGTCGCCGTAGGTGTTCTTGACCTCGTTGAAGAACCAGACGTCGCCCCTGTCGCCGTTGGGTTCGCGGACGACGAGGACTTGGTCGTTGGTGTGGCTGTAGGGGATGTAGCCTGCCTCGCCGGTCCAGCGGTCGTAGGCCTGCTGGGCGCCGTAGGTGGTGCCCCCGTGTGCGGCGGCCAGGCACAGCCCGGCGTCCTGGTTGACGATGCGGAAGAATTTCGCGGTGGGAAACCCGTGACCCATGTGGCTCCTCGAACATGATTTGCTGAGCGCGTGGACGCTTGGTGCCGGGTGCCCTGGGTACGTGCCCCGGGCCGAACCGGATCGCCGACGGCGCTGCTCTCGGCCGATGTCCCGCATTGGCGGCGCGGCTCGGAACCGCCGGCGGTGTCGGGGTGATTCAGACGCTCGTCGTGGCCGGGGTGGTGGTGCGAGCGTTGGCGTCGATCGTGTCGATGATCTGTGGCCAGAGGGGTTGGGGCAGGTCGTGGCCCATGTCGGATAGTTCGAGGTAGGTGGAGCCGGCAATGGCGTGGTGGGTGGCCCTGCCGCCGCTGATGTTGATCAGGCTGTCCTCGGCGACGTGGATGACCGCGGTGGGCATGGTCAGCTCGCGCAGTTTCGGGGTGCGGTTGACCGCGTTGGCGATCGCGGCGAACTGCCGCTTGGCGCCGTCGGGGTGATAGCTGCGGTCGTAGGCGGCCTGGGCCAGCCGCAGGCGGCGGGGCTGCTCGGTGTCGGCGTGGGTCTTGGAGCCGATGACCCCGTAGACGTTCGCGATGTGCTCAATGGCCTGGTCGCGTTCGGGTGGTGTGGGTGCGAGCAGGGTGTGGACTGCTTCGAAGGTGGGGTTGCCGATGGCGCACATGATCGAGCAAAGGCTGGCGACGCGGTCGGTGTGGTGGACGGCGACCAGTTGGGCGATCATGCCGCCCATGGAGGCGCCCACGACGTGCGCCTTGTCGATGCCGAGGTGGTCGAGCAGACCGACGGCGTCGGCGGCCATGTCGAGCAGGTGGTAGGCCGGGCCGGGGTCGGTGGTGGCGGTGATCTTGTCGGACGGGCCGCTGTCGCGGTTGTCGAAGCGGATCACCCGGTAGCCGCGGTCGCCGAGTCCCGTGCCGATGTCGTCGGTCCAGTGGATCAGCTGGGAGTTCAGACCCATGATCAGCAAGCGGCTCGCCGGAGGGGGTTACCCTCGTCGCGGCACCACAGCCGGATCCCGTTGGCGGGCGCGTAAAACACCTGGTTCGTCGGGCACGATAGCGCGTTCCTCTCGGTGGTCGATAAGAGCCAGGTCGGCAGGCGCGTCCGGCGGACTCGTTGCCGGGCGCGGGCGATGGAGCCGGGTCCGAGGGGACGGATCGGTCCGACCACCTGTACAGCTCGGCTTCGAGCCTGGTCGGTGCCTGCGGTTTCGGCCATTCCCTGGACGGGTGAGCACGCAGCGACGGCAGCGTTCTCCCGACGCCGCGGCGATGTCCCGATGGGTCGATGGACCTCGCGCGTTCGTTTCGTGACGGCCCGGACGTCGAAGCGGCGGAGTGCCCTCGCTGCCGTTGTGGTCCGCGGGCAGCCGTTGGCAGGAACGTTCCTCTCCGCGGTCTCGGCCGTCGGACGTCACTCGGGGCACGGTGACCTCTGTGCTGTGACCTTCGCCATCCGTACCGACCCGGCGTGGCCGGCACAGGACCAGGGTGTCGAGGCGCGGGTAGCAGTCCGATATTCGGACGAGTGCTGTGTGTCCTCCGACTTTGTGCCTCGGCGTCGAGTGCGGCCGTCGTGCCGACGAGGTCGGTCTGCGCTTGCTCGGCGGCGTGGACCGAGTTGCGCAGGGTCTCGTGATTCACGCCCAGCTCGCGGGCGACCTGCCGCAACGGCCGATCCGACGAGCGGGTCGGCTCGGACGCGCGTCCCTGCGGAACTGCTCGGGGTACTTCGACTTGCCTGACACGGGGACATCTTCCCCGGACCGCTGTCTGGGATCAGGGCGTCCGGTTCAAGGGGACAACCTCAGAGAGGGTGATCACTCGCCCGGCGTCGAGGCGGGTGCGGTTATGTGGTGGTTGGTCTCGTGTTCCAAGGGCGGGAAACACCCTGTACGGCACAGAATCCATCGAGTACATCGTCTTGCGCCGCAGGGGGTGGGACGGCGACACTGGGCCGCGTGACCACAGTGAGTATCGACCGATACACGGACTGTGGTTGGCTGAGGTTTCGTTTCTGGTCGTAGGCCCCGTTGCCCCACCGGCGACCTGTCGACACGGAAATGAGGAAGCATGAGATCACGATCACTTGGGGTGTCGGTACTGGCCACGGCGTCCCTGCTGGTGTTGCTGACGACCGCCACTCCCGCCCACGCCGATGTCTCGTCGCGGGATTTGACCCAGTCCGGTGTGGGGGAGGTGATCGCGTGGGGTGCCAACGGTTCCCGGCAGGTGGGTGACTGGCAGTCCCACGCCGTGGCGTCGAGCGGCTACGTGCCCACGTTCGTGTGCGGGCAGGGGGCGTGCGTGAACAACGCCCAGTTGACCGGGATCACCGCCGTGGAAGGCGGCAACCTGCACAGCCTGGCACTGGGGGCCGATGGCCAGGTGTGGTCCTGGGGCTCCAACACCTCCGGTGTGGGGCAGTTGGGCATTGGCGATCCCAGCGACGGTCCGCGTCCACCGCGGCTGGTGTGCGACGTGGAACAGACCATGGCCGGATGCGATCCGCTGACCGGGATCAAAGCCATCTCGACCATGCACCACCACAGTATGGCGTTGACCGATGACGGGTCCGTACTGGCCTGGGGCTCCAACGCGTACGGGCAGTTGGGCGACAACACGACCACCAACGCCTCGGCGCCGGTGTACGCCTGCAAGAAGGGGGACCGAGGCCCATGTCAGAAAGGCGTCAAGGCCATCTCCGCAGGCTACTACCACAGCCTGGCACTGGTGGACGACGCCCGCGGTTCGGTCCTTGCCTGGGGCTACAACGCCCACGGGGAGTTGGGCAACAACAACACCGGCACCGACAGCCGCAAGCCGGTGTACGTGCTCAGGGACGCCGCCACCAGGCTCGACGGTGCCGTGTCCGTGGCTGCCGGCGGCTACCACAGCGCGGCCTTGCTGGCCGACGGCACCATCGTCACCTGGGGCCACAATCGCTTTGGCGAGCTCGGGGACGGCTCCACCAGCCGCAGGGCGGTAGCAGTGCAGGTGGCCGGACTGCCAAGCAAGGCGATCGCGGTAGCGACCGGCGCCCACCACACCGCGGCGCTGCTGGAGGACGGCTCGGTCTACACCTGGGGCTACAACGTCAACGGTCAACTCGGTGACGGCACCACCTCTGAGGCAGCACAGACCCGGCCGCGGAAGGTGTGCGCGCCGGGCGAGTCCGCCCCGTGCGCCAACGGCCTGACAAACGTGGTCGCCATCGACGCCAACGAATACCAGAACATCGCCCGCCTCTCCAATGGCACCGTCGTCACCTGGGGACTCAACGACCAGGGGCAGCTCGGCGACGGCTCCACCACCAACCGGAACACCCCGTGGGTGGTCACCGTGCCCGGTGGCACGCCACTGACCAACATCACCGCCATCAGCTCGGGCATGCGCCACATGCTGGTCACACGTGGCGCACCCCAGATCGACCAACCGAACTGACCCCCCGACCTTGCGAGTGCGCGCAGCTACCTCGCCGACACCACCTCGGACGCTGCTGGACAGTCGTTGCAGCACATACCGTCTGTCCAAGATGGACTGTCAATCCTGAGAAGTGCCAGGAGGACAAGAGTCACGGGTCCAGATCCTGTCGTCCCGACAGCCAAGGCATATTCGCAGGCCAGACGCTGCCAAGTCTTCTTGTTATGATCTTGGCTTGTTCTTCGACTTCGAGCACGTCGCCCAGTGACACCTTGACTCGTCGTTTCGTGTCACCTCGGGTCGGTAGGCAGGTCTGCTTACCTGGCCGAACGCGGCGTCGTTCGGCGGTGGAACGGTGTGACGATCCCTTGACGGGTCGCTGGCCGGAGTTGAGTCGAATCCATCCAACCGGACATGAAGACCTTAGTTGTTGCGGGCACACCGGTTTCCAGGCCGGGGTGCCGGGGCCGGCCCGGCACCCTGCCTGCCCGATGAACCCACCGCTATGGGGTGAGCCGCGTCGGTGGGGCCGGACAGCGCTTCAGTGGCTTGGTGTACCGCGGCGAGGCGGGTTCGACATAGCGCTGCACGCCGCGCAGGGACCGCGTGTGAACTCGACTGGCCCGTGTCCTGCTCCGGAAGCAATTCCGACACCGCGCCATGCCCCGACTCTCCATCATCGGCTTGGGCAGCTCCGCGATCGGCACGCTGGTCGAACGGTCCACCAGGTTCACGTTGCTGTGGCACCTGCCCCGCATGGACGGCCACGGCGTCGAGCCGCGCGTGCGCAACGGCCCCGCCCTGGCCGGTCGCGGCGCCGAGGCCGTCCGAGGCGCGATCACCTCGGCCATCGCCACCTTGCCCGAACAACCGCGACGATCTTTGACCTGGGATCGGGGCAAGGAGATGGCTCAGCACGCCCAGTCGCGCATCGACAGCGGCATCGCAGTCTACTTCGCCGACCCACACAGCCCGTGGCAGCGCGGCACCAACGAGAACACGAATGGCTTGCCGCGCCAGTACTTTCCCAAGGGCACCGATCTGTCTCGCTGGAGCCGCGACGAACTCGACGCCGTTGCCGCCACGCTCAATAGCAGGCCCCGCAAGACACTCAGCCGGCAGACACCAGCCGAAGCCCTCAACGATCAGCTACTGTTGCTCCAACAAGCCGGTGTTGCGACGACCAGTTGAACTCAAGCTGGGAGCCGTGGTCGGAATGCGGGATCGTGTTGTTCTCGGGTTTGCGTCGCATGATGGCCATGCCGAGCGTGTCGGTGACGAGTTCGGTGCGCATGTGGTTGTCGATGGACCAGCCGATGATCATGCGGGAACAGGCGTCCATGACCGCGGCGCGGTAGACTTTCCCTTCCTCGGTCGGGTACTCGGTGATCCACAACCGGTCCGACCCGTCCACGGTGAAGCGACGGTTGACCAGGTCCGGGGCCGGCTCGGCCGCCGGGTCCCGCACCGTGGTCCAGGAACGTTTACGTCGGTAGAGGCCCTGGATACCGGCCTGGCGCATGAGCCGGGCAACCCGTTTCCGGTTCACCGACAAACCCAAACCCAGCGTCAACTCGGCGTGCACTCGCGGCGACCCGTAAGTGCCGCGTGAATCGGCTCGAATCTGCTCGATGTGTTTCACCAGCAACTCGTTCTCTCGGGTACGCTCGGACAACGGCCGGTCACACCATTCGTAATATCCGGAACGGGACACACGCGTAACACCCGGCAGGCCACCGCAACACCATCCGCGGCGAGTTCGCGGACCAGCGGGTAAACTTCTTTGGGAGAACGTTCTCCCGGGTGAAATACGCGGCAGCCCGCTTCAGAATCTCGTTCTCCATCTCAAGCTGCCGATTCTTCTTGCGCAGCTCAGCGAGTTCCTTCTTCTCCGCGCTCGTCAACCGAGCCCCACCATCAGTCTCGTCGGTGTCGGCCTGGGCTACCCAGTTCCGCAAACAGGACTGGCTGATCCCCAGGCCAGCCATGACCAGCAGGAACACCCCGGACCGGCATCACCCCACACCGCCTGACAGGTCTCGGATCGCTCTTAACCAGCGGGTTCAAGGCTTCGACCACATCATGAGGTGCCAGGCGCGGAGCCTGCACGGCTTTCGGTGGCGCTCCGCTGTCGGGACACCGGCTAGACGACGGTGCGCCAGTGTTCGGGCACGGGTTCGGGGTGGATCGGCTCGCCGCAGATCCTGTCCCGGTAGAACCAGCGGTGGAACTGGTCGGGTTCGACGATGCGGTTCTGGTAGCCGCGGTAGTTGTCGATGTCGTCTTGCGCGGTTTTGTGGGTGGTGCGCAGGAGGTGGCGGCGGTGGCAGAGTTGGTAGTCCATGCGGTGCAGGTGGATCAGGTACAGGTTCGGGTCGTGGTTGGTGGCGTGGTCGATGCGTTCGTGGAAGCCGCCCAGCCAGGTCATGGGCACCCGTGCGAGCAGGGGTTTGGAGTACAGGGGGTTGGAGAACCAGGTGGAGCGTTGCTTCAGCACTCCGCGTTCGGGGTCGAAGGCGGGTTCGCGGTCGTGCAGGTGCAGGACTTCCCAGCCGGTGCAGTTGACGAAGTCCTGGTCGAACTGGTCGATGTAGCGGCCCAGGTCGCAGAAGCGCGGGTCGGGGGCGACGATCTCGTCGACGTCGGTGCTGAGCACGACGTCGTAGCGGTCGACCAGGTCGTGCTGGTGCTGTTGGACGACGTCGCGGTGCCAGTCGCTGCTGAACTCGTCCTGGTGGATCGGGATGCGCACGAACCGGTCGGCGGGTGGCAGGTCGGGTGCGGGCTGGTGTTCCAGGACGTAGATGTCCTGCGGTGCGAAGAATCGGGAGTAGTAGTCCAGCCAGATCGGGAAGAAGTCCGGTTCGTCGCGGACGAGGGTGACCACGGCCCGGTTGTTGCGGCGGCGTGTGACCGGTCGCAGGCACCAGCGTTGTTGCGGTCCGTGCCAGAAGTCGTACTGGGCCAGTCGGGGTTCGTGTCCGGTGTCGGCGTTCCACAGGTCCAGGTACTTGCCGCTGGCGAGGTTGGCCAGCGCGTGCTCGCCTGAGCGCAGCGGTACCAGTCGCCACAGTTGGTGCCGACCGCCCTTCCGCGGCGCTTCCAGCACGACCTCGGCGCCGTTGTGTCTGGCGGCGCCTGCCACCGACAGCACGAGGCCGCCCGCGGTGTTCTCCACCACGACGGTGTGGTGGCCTTCCGCCGTGCGGCGCAGCCTCCAGCGTTGTGCCGGGGTGTTCACGTCGGGCCAGGTCTGATGGATTCGAGGGCCGTCGGCGGTCAGAGCCTTGCCGCTGGCGCTGTTGACCAGCGCCAGGTGGGCGTTGTGTGGAAAGGTCATCTCAGATGGGCTCCAGGACCCAGTGCTGGTTGTGCTGCTCGTGGTAGGTCGGGTAGTCGCCCCAGTAGCCCTGTTGGGACACCCGTGCGTCGGGGTCCAGGCTCTGGTTGCGGACGTCGAGGACCTTGCCGGAGCGCAGGTTCTGGATCCGGAACACTGGCGCGCTGCCCTGAGCGGCTCCGGCGGGGACGAACAGCCACTGCTTGTGCGCGCCGCTGGGGTCGGATCGGGTGAGCACCTCGGCGCCGTTCTCCGTCGACTCGTCGGCGACCTCCAGGTAGCGGTCGCAGGCGGGGTCGCAGTTCTTGATGTGGTAGCCGCCGCCGGGGACGGGCACCAGTTGCCACCCCACGGCCGCGATGCCGTTGTCGACGTTCTGGTCGACGTTGGCGCCGTCACCGGTCCAGTTCGGGTCGTCCAGCTGCAAGTACAGGTCGCTCAGCGTGCAGCGGATCTTGTAGCTGCCGGTCAGGTCCGGCACGGTGATCTTCACCTGGGTGGATCCGGTCCGCACACCGTCCACGACCACGTCGACCGCGCCCTGCACCGCGACCTCCTGGGTCACTGGGGCGGTCGTGGCGGGAGTGGCGCTGGGGAACTCCAGCGCGAAGTCCAGGGTCTGCGGCTGGGTGCCGGGGAAGGGGCCGTAGCCTGCGGGGGAGACCCGCACGAACGGCGCGATCACGGCGTCGGGCACGAGGGTGACGCTGCCGATCGTGGTGATGCCCGTCGTGCCCAGGGCGATGATCGTGTTGACGATCGTGGCGGGGGTGATGCCGTCGGTGTAGGTGCCGCCGGTGGCGGCGGCGATCCGGCTGCCCTGTCCCGCGGCGCCCCCGATGCTGCAATTGCCTTGGAAGGGAGTGCCGTTGGACAGCGGTACCGGGTCGACGTCCAATCCGGGTCCGCTCGCCCCCGACGGGGTGCTGATCACCAGCACGGCGATGCCTTCGGTCTGCAACTTGGCGATCACCGAGTGTTCGGTGATGTGGTAGGTCAGGTCGGACACGGCTTGGCAGATCGGGTCGTGGCCGGGCGCGTCGCCGATCCAGAGGATGATCCGCTTGGCGTCGGCGCGCCAGCCGATCGTGCCGCCGGGTGGTTGCGCGAGGTGGTCCAGGGCGAAGAATTGCCCCTCGGCGGTGGTGGCGCCGCCTGCCACGGTCCAGGCTTGGATGCCGTTGGCCGCCGCCGACGAGTGCGGGGTCAATGAGACCTGGTGGTGGAAGCGCTGGGCGACCGGGTAGTCGAGGTCGCGGTAGTTGCCCACTCCGAACTGGACGTCCGCGCCGACCTGGCTTGCCGCGGTGACCAGCCTGTTGAGGATGTCCTCCACTCTGGCGCGGACCGCGTTGATGATGCCGGTCATGCTGCCGGTGCTGTCGACGAGGAAGTAGACGTCGATCTTGGGGATCGTCCCGGAGGCGGGTAGCTGCACTTGGACCTGTTCGTGGTGGCTGTCCGACGAGTTGGGATTAGTCGAGAGTTCGATGTTGAGCGGGGTGGGCGGTGTGGTGATGGGCACGGCGGGCTGCTCCTTCTTCAGGCTCTGGGTCGCTAGACGGTCGCGACCCCTGCTGGCAGTGAGAATTTGATTCAGAGGGAGGCGACGAGGTCGGCTGGCCGGTCTCGGAGTGGACGTGTCGATCGTCGGCGATCCTTTCTCCGACACCTGCCGGTGTGGAGCGATTCCGGCGGACACGGCCTCGGGGACAAGCGGAACCGGTGGGGACACGCAATCCCCGGCTCGATCCGGCGCATGGTGCGCGGAAGCGCTGTGTCAGAGGCTTGCCAGTCGCCAGTGCTGGTTGTGGCTCTCGTGGTAGGTGGGGTAGTCGCCCCAGTAGAAGTGCTGGAACACCGGCGCGTCCTGTTGGGTGCTGCCGCCCTGGATGTCGAGGACCTTGCCGGTGTGCAGGTTCTGGATGCGGAACACCGAGCCATTGGCACCGGAGGAGCCTGCGGGGATGAGCAACCATTCCTTGTGCGGGCCGCTGGGATCGGACCGGGTGAGGATCTCGGCTCCGTCGTCGATGGACATGCCGACCACTTCCAGGTAGCGGTCGCGGGCGGGGTCGAGGTTCTTGATCCGGTAGCCGCCGCCGTCGACCGGGATCAGCTCCCAGTGCTGCGCGGCCAGCCCGGTATAGGTGTTCTGGTCGACGTTGCCGCCGTCGCCGGTCCAGCCGGGGTCGTCAAGTTGGAGATACAGGCCGCTGAGAGTGCTCTGGATCTTGTACTGGCCTGCCAGGTCGGGCACGGTGATCTTCACCTGGGTCGAGCCGGTCTTCACGCCGTCCACGACTACGTCGACAGCGCCCTCCACGACGATCTCCTGGGTCACCGGCGTTCCGGAGGCGGGTGTCGCTGCGGGGAACTCCAACTCGAAGTCCAGCGTGTCGGGATGGGCGCCGGTGAAGGGGCCGTACCCGCCAACGGGGTGGACGAGCACGAACGGTGCGATCGTCGAGTCCGGCACGAGGCTGACGTTGCCGAGAGTGGAAACCCCCGCGGTGCCGAGGTCGATGATCGTCTGCACCACGGTGTCGGGGGTGATCCCCTCGGTGTACGTGCCGCCGGTCGCGGCGGCGATGCGGGAGCCCTGGCCCGCGTGACCGCCGAAGGCGCCGCAGAAGTTCTCGTACACGCCGCCACCGGAGGACAGCGGTACCGGATTCGCATTCAACCCCGAGCTCGGCCCACTTGGCCCGGTACTGATCACGAGCACGAAGATGCCCTGCGCCTGCAACTTCGCCGTGACCGAGGTCTCGGTGATGTCGTAGCTCAGGCCGGACAACCCTTGGCAGATCGGGTCGTGACCGGGCATGTCGCCGATCCAGACAACGATCCGCTTGGCGTCGGCGCGCCAGCCGATCGACCCGCCGGGGGGCTGCGCGAGTTGGTCCAGGGCGTAGAACTGGCCTTCGGCATGACTGTAGCCGCCCCCGGTGGCGGACCAAGCCCGGATGCCGTTGGCGGCCGCCGCGGTGCCAGCGCCCAATGGGACCTGACCGCGGAAACGGTCGGGCTGGGGATCTTCCATGTCCTTGTAGTTTCCGACACCGAAGTGCACGTCCGCGCCGACCGTGTTCGCGGCAGTGATCAGTCTGTTCAGGATTTCCTCTACCCGTGCGCTGACCGCTCCGATGATGCCGCCCATGCTGCCGGTGCTGTCGGTCAGGAAGTACACGTCGATCTTCGGGACCACCCCGGAGCCGGGCAGCTGCACCTGCACCTGTTCCCGGTGGCTGTCCGACGAGTTGGAGTTGGTCGAGAGCTCGACACTGGACGGGGACAGCGGTGTGGTGATGGGCATGGCGTAGCGACTCCTCAACCGGCCTTAGACCGCCTCGTGATTGCAGTCCTCAGACCGAGGATCACAACCCTGATCCCCCAAAGGAATAGACAATTCGCTCGGTTGACCCGAAGGTGTGCATCTTTGTCATCCGCGACCGGGCGTCACGGAGTCCACCCGTGCAGGGAATCGACAACGACTCAAGCATCTCCAGGACACACTGGAATGCGATCCTCCCGGCCATGTGGGTGATTCCGCGCCGTATCGAGCAGGCGTCGACTGCCGCATCCGGCTCCGTCCTGACGGTCAGTGATCACGGCTTCGAAGCGCGGTCGTACCTGATCGAGGTATCGCCGGTCGGCGGCCGGGGAAGCGATGCTGTGTAGTGAGGCTCGACATGGGAGGGTTATGTCCCTGCTGGCCAGCACCGGCATCGGCGCGGTCCTGCTGACAGTGTCGGCATTGGTTCGAATCAGATTGGGGGCATCCTCGGATGAGCTCTGGGGACACACCCCTGAGGGTGATCGAAGGCGAACGGGAAACGCCCCCGGACCATTCCGGGAAAAGAGGGTGGTCGGACTTCCCGAGCAGTGTGTCCCTGGTGATCCCGGCGCACAACGAAGAAGCGTCGATCGCGGACACCATCCGGTCCTGCCGCGCGCAGAGCTATCCGATTGACCAGATCATCGTGGTCGCGGACAACTGCTCGGATCGTACCGCCGACATCGCCCGCGGCCTGGGCGTGGTCGTCATTGAAGGCAAAGGTGGGTCGAAGGCCTCGGCGCAGAACATGGCCCTGCCGAGGACCACCAGCGACGCCGTCGTCGCGCTCGATGCCGACGCCACCCTGTCCCCTCGCGCGGTGGAGCAGATGATGGCCACCCTGCGCCGTGGCTACGCCGGAACCTGTCCCTCGGCGATGCCCCGCGACACCGACACCCCCTACAGCCGGTACCGGACGCTGTACCACGCGATCGCCAACGGCTGGGTCCGGCCGCTGCAGGACGTGTTCGACCGGCAGTTGGTCCTCAGCGGCATGGCCAACTGCCACCGCACCGACGTGCTGCGCGAGGTCGGCGGCTACCCCGACGACAACATCACCGAGGACTTCAACCTCACCTGGACCCTGCATCGCCTCGGTTATCGCGTCGCCTTCACCCCCGAGGCGTTCGTCTACACCGGGGAACCCACCTCGATGCGCGAGCTGCTGTCCCAGATGCACCGCTGGACCGCCGGGTTCGCCCAGACCATGGTCAAACACCGCGCCCCGGTGATGGACGGCGGGGCGTTCATCATCGTCGCCTCCCAGGTTGTCGACTCCCTCATGGGCGGCCTTGCCATCTGCACCCTGCCCTTCTACATAGCCCGCCACGGCGTGGTGCGCGGGCTGTGCAGCTGGTGGAGCCCGCTGTGGGTCATCGTCACCGCGGCGTCGGTCGCGGTCGCGGTGCGCCAGCTGGGATGGCGCACGACGGTGAAGTGCCTGCCCAGTTGGATCGCCCTGCAAAACCTCACCGGACCGCTGAACGCTTGGTGGCTGTTCCGCGAATGGGTGCTGGGCCGCAGTCTGACGACCTGGACCGGTCGGCACGGCCGACGACCCGCGCTGACCCCGGTCACCAAACGCCGCAAGACGGTGCTGGCCGCAGCCGCAGGCGTGTTCCTCTGCCTGTGGTCCTGGCGGCGCTCAGCCGAGCAGGCGCCGCAGCAGCCGCGGCGTCGGTGACACCGCGCCGGTCAGGTCCGCGTCCGGGAACCGGCGGTGAAAATCCCGCAGTTGCCACTCGTACGCCTCGGCCGCACGTGTCAACAGCTTGCCCCCGGCGCGTACCTCCTGATCATTGGCAGGCCGCGCCCCGCGATCACACCATGTCCTGACCGCCGCCTCGACCAGCATCGACGCTCCCGTCGCCGCGTGCCCGATGTAACGCCGAGCCGCACGACGCTCCGGCACGGCGTCCACCACACGCTGCAACACCTGCTGCACCGCCACCGCTGTCACCGCCTGCGACAACCAGTTCATCCCCACACCCATGACCAGCGACCCGCCATGCCCCGTCGAACGCCCCGCACGACCGTCAGCCGCCCGCAACACCTGCGACAGCACCGACAACAGCGGCACCACCGCCTGCTGCCCGGCATCCTCACCGGCGACACTGACCGGAATCAAAGCCACCGCCCCCACCTCGTCAGGGCGCGCCGACAACCGCCGCAGAACCATCGCGAAACCCGGATGCCCCAACAAGGCATCCCGCACCTGAGCCAACGAGGCACGACCCTCCAGCAAATCCCACTTGGTCACCACGAAGCGCACCACCTTCCTCGGGGCGACCACCAGCTTCCACACCGCGGCCATCGCCTGCTCGAAACCGTCCCGATCGCCATCGAGCAGCCCCGCGACCCGTTCCCCGTCCAGAACGCACAGCAACGCGTCGGCTCCACGAACCCGGGCCGCCAACGCCCGGCCCACCGCATGCCGATCAACCGCTACGGCTTCGCCGCCGTAGTCGGTCAGCCGCGTCTCGAACAACGGCTCCCCGCCGTCCGCTCCGGCCTCGAACCACAGATCGACCAAACGACGGTGGCGAACACCTGCCGGATGCCCGGTGCCGCACACCTGCCTCGACCGCCACACCTCATCCAGCATCATGGCGGTCACCGGGTCTGGCTTCAGCATGGGCGCAGGTGACTGCTCCCATCCCCTCAACCCCTGATTCATCGCGGCCAGCAGGCAACTTTTGCCCGCACCCGCTGGACCCACCGGGACGATGTCGATGAACGGCATGTCCCGCACCGTAACGACCAACCGATGACGCCGTCAGGCTGGGCAAGCCCGCGTATCGTCTGCGGCGCTCACCCACCGCCATCTTGCTACACCGTCGGAGTCATGAGCGGATATCTCATGGGGGATGGCGCGGCACCGACCCACCGCATGCACCCATGAAAATCGTTCCGAATGCGGGCACATCACACCACCGGTGGAACTTCATGCGGACAAATGACCTGCGTCTGGCAGTTTCATACGTCGCCCCAGACTCCCCAGATAAGTCGAAGCTGGTCCCACGTGTCGGTGAGATGAGTGCAATGGTCGATCAGTCGTCGCGGCGGTTGGTACCGGACAAGTTGCGGACACCGCCTTCCGGCGATGTGATCGTGGTGCGGGCATCCACCAGGGGCGATGTGGTGGCGTGTCCTGCTTGTGGGACTCCGACGGGCCGGGTCCACGCCTTCCACGAGCGGGTCCCCGCGGACGTGCCGGTCGATGGACGCCGGGTGCTGCTGCGGTTACGGATCCGTCGGATGCGATGCCCGGTCATCGCGTGCGCCCGCCTGACCTTCCGGGAGCAAGTGCCTGGCTTGGTCGAGCGATACCAGCGACGCACCGTGCGGCTCGGTGAGCAGATTCGTCGTGTTGTTCGGGAGTTGGCAGGCAGGGCCTCGGCCAGGTTGCTGCCTGCGATCGGGATCGTGGTCGGCAGGGACACCGCGGTGCGGGTGTTGCTGGGCATTCCGTTGCCGGATCGGGCGGTGCCGCGGGTGCTGGGGATCGATGACTTCGCCCTGCGCCGCTGTCATGACTACGCCACCGTGTTGATCGACGCCGACACCGGCACTCGGATCGACGTGCTGCCTGGGCGCGGCGCGCAGGTGGTGGCCGAGTGGCTGCGAGCGAATCCAGGAGTCGAAGTCGTGTGCCGGGACGGTTCGGCGGCTATGCACAGGCGGTGCGGGACGCACTGCCGCACGCGATCCAGGTCGCCGACCGATGGCATCTCTGGCACGGCCTGTGCGATGCCGCGGGCAGGGAAGTCGCGGCCCATAGTGCGTGCTGGGCCTCCGCCACGGGACTGCGCGAGGGAAAACTCGCCGAGACCACACTGCAACGCTGGCAACAGATCCACACCCTGCTCGACGCCGGAGTCGGGCTGCTGGACTGCTCACGCCGCCTCGACCTGGCGATGAACACCGTCAAGCGATACGCCCGCGCGGCCACACCGCAGCGCATCCAACGGGTCCCCAAATACCGGGCCTGCATGGTCGCCCCATACCGAGACCACCTCCGCAATCGGCGCGAACAACACCCCGGCATCGGGGCGACCGCGCTGCTGGGCGAGATCCGCACCCTAGGCTACAACTGCAGCCCCAATCTCCTGGTGCGGTATCTGAACCAGGGCCGGCATCTCGACGAGCGTCCGCACCTGTCGTCACGCCGTGCGACCCGCCTGCTGCTGACTCAGCCCGAGAACCTCACCGACCAGCAACACCAGCGACTCCAGGACCTCGCCGCTGCCTGCCCCGAAATGGCGGCGCCGGCCGACACAGTGCGGTCCTTCGCCGCCCTGCTCACTCCCCGCGAGGCCAACCCGGCCCGGTTGGCGGCATGGGTCACCGCCGCCCGCGAAGCGGATCTGCCCTACGTGCACTCCTTCGCGCGAGGCATCGACCAAGACAACGACGCCGTCACCGCCGCGATCACCCTCAACCACCACAACGGGCGCACCGAAGGCGTGAACACCAAAACCAAGCTGCTCAAACGACAAATGTACGGGCGAGCGGGCTTCGCTCTCCTGCGCCACCGCATCCTCATCGCGTAACACCACCACCGAAAGTGCGCCAGAGCCGCTCGTTTTACAGTCCCCCACCGTGACGACAAGAAGAAATCTTGGCCGGGCGCGTGCGGCGCGACGTCATCCAGGTTCCGACCCACCCGTCGAAACCGCCGACGCCGTCGTGATCGGCGACGACCTCGACACCATCCCCGCCCTCGTCGCACTCGCCCGCCGCGCCCGCCGGGTGGTCATCGCCAACCTGACCATCGCCGCGACCTTCATCGTGGTCCTGGTCGCCTGGGACCTGTTCGGCACCCTGCCGCTGCCACCGGGCGTCGCCGGACACGAAGGCTCCACCGTCCTGGTCGCCCTCAACGGCCTACGCCTACTCACCAACAACACCTGGCCCGGCAGGAACAACCACCCTGACCGGCGCCGGGCGAGGCTCCCGCAGAGGCCAAGTGATCACGCGCGTAGTCCCACGACCGTAGGGCCGATCGAACGGATGCCATGCGCTGACCCGAGGTCGGCGTATGGCGGCCGGGGTTACGCAGGCAGGCAAGCGGCGATAGCATGCCGTTGCGCTCGGCGCAGTCGACTTGGCCTCGACGAAACGGAATCATGCGATCTACATCGGACAGCGCGGAAACCGTGGCGGCGACAGGCTTCGACTGCGAGGCCGACATGCTCTTCCCCTTGCGTGAGCAAGGAGGCGCTGTCGTCGGACCCCATGGTCGGCGCTCGCACGGAAATCGCTGGTCGGCGCTGTTCGAGGTGCCGACTTCCACCGGGGTGGTCGATGTTCTCTACGTGCGGTTCGACGACCGGTCGGTGAGTGCTCGGCGGGCGCTGGGGGCGATGCCGATCGTGAGCTGGAATGACCTGGCAACGTTCGCTGTCTTGCAGGTCGCGGGCGACCGTGTGATGCGTGGGCGGGAGTTGGCGGCGCGGGTGGGGCTGTCGGTGGACGGGTTGCGGCGGGGGCCGCTGGCCCGGTTGATGTCCGCAGGGCATGTGGTGCGCGCCGCGCGTGGAAGGTTCGCCCCCACGTGGCGGTATCAGCCGCCTGCGTTGTCATTGGTGGCAGTGGAGGCGAAACTGTCGGATTGGCGGGGAGCTGCGGCGCAGGCAAGCAGGCACACCGTCTTCGCGGACCGATCTTTCCTCGCGGTGCCTCCCGCAGTGGGGCGGCGGGCCGCGGCGCAGCGTCGGATTGTCGAAACCGGGGAGATCGGAGTGGTCACCGTCGACCCGGTGACCCGACAGGTCGCCCAACTGGTTCCGGCTCCCGCTCCGACTGGGCGACGGCGGCTGCTGAGCCGGATGTTCGCGGCCGAGCAGGCTCTCGCCGTGGCATGGGACGGTGGCGTGTCCGGTCCGGTGCGGCCGGTGTTCGGGCGGATGCTGACCACGTCAATGAGCCCAGATCCGCGGTTGCCCTCCTCAACACGGTGATTCGGCGGTCGGTCAACCGAGCGCGCTGGCCCACAAAGGTAGGTGCTTGGGATCGGACTCATCGCGCAGGACGAGGTCGTGGGAGACCCTGTCGACAAGTGCACGAGCATTCTGGACCGCTGTTGCGACTCCTGTGCGGTAGTCGGTTGTGACCCGACTGCTGCCTCGGGAGAGTTCGGTGGTGACCGCGGCGACGGCGGACACGTGATGGCAGCCTTGGAGTTCGGGGGTCCATGGGTGTCCGCGGGCGGCCATGCGGCAGTAGACGCAGCCGCACTCGCCCACGTGCCCTGCGGTCATGAGGCGCTGGTGTTCATCGCGCAGGATCGTGTGCAGCAGCGGCGACTCAAGGAACCGCTCTTTGGTAGTACCGCGGCGGCCACCGCCGCCGCTCCTGGTGTGTGTGAACGCGCGGCCCGCCGCTTTGATTCCCGTGCCGAATCCGGTGGCGCCCCAGGCCAGGGACAGCCAGCCGGTGAGGTCGATGTCGGGAAGCAGAACACGGAGGCGTTCGGCGGTAGCGACCTCGCAGAGTTCTCGGTAGCCCTGCAGCAGGGCCTTGTCGACCAGTTGGGCGGCTGGCCCCAGTGCGGGCCAGAGCACACGGACATACAGCAACGGGGGACGCGTTTCGTTGATCCGGGTGAGCAGGTCGTCGAGGCGTTCCGTGCGGAGGAACCACTGGCTGGACAGGGTCAGGTTCATCGCCACGACCTCGCCTTCGCCCGCGAGGCGTGCGGTGATGGCGAAGTGGTTCACGGCGGTGTCCAACTCATGGTCGGGCTTGATGGCGGGAAGGTACCGACCGGGTGAGAGCAGCACATTCGCCCCTGCCCTGCGCTGGGCGTCGAGAACATCAACGATCCAGTTCTCGTCGTCGCCGCTGGTCAGAGTGTCCTTCTGCTGGTAGGGCCAATGCAGCTTCGCCGGGTCGCGGGACGCGCGCTCAGGGACCTCATCGAAGACGGCGAAGGCCCTGGGATCGGCGATGCGCAGGGCCGCGGCGCCGCACTCCCGCAGATAGTGGTCCTTGTGCTGGGGCATGACGTCCAGCAGGGAGGCGACGGAGCCCAGCACCAAGTCGGACTTGTGAGCACGGGCCAGCACCCGCAACAGCGGCGCGATCACACGGTAACCAGTGTGAGGGCGGCTGACCAGCAGAATCGGCACGCCCGCGCCGAGGGCATCCTCGACCGGCAGTGGCATCGGATAGGGCTGGGCATCTTCCTCCGCGTCCGGCACGGCGGTGACGGACCCGGTGGAGTCGTAGTCTTCGGCGAGTTCGTCGACGAAGTCCTGCTCGTCGAAGTACTCATCCTCGGGGAACCAGTGGTCGGTGCTGGGATCATGCTCGTCCCCAAGAGGACCGTAGTGGCTGGATTCCTCCGGGTCCTCATCGGACAGTTCTCGTACCACCATGCTCTCTACCCTTCGCCAAGAATCGCCAACGCCGAACTTGTGGAACCGCGTCGCGCCTTGCTGGGCGACACCAACTTCCGAATCACGGCGGCGACGGGAGCCGACAGCGCCTCCGGCAAGCTCAGGACGAGGTCACGTTGGGCCGCGAGCACCTCAGCAGGCCCGCTACCCCGAGTCCAGTACGGGTGCTTCCCGGTGGCGACTTCGGCCACGACGACGCCTATCGCCCACAAATCCGCCGCTTGACGCGCCCGCTGACCCATGAGCTGTTCGGGCGCCATGTAAGGCAGGCTGCCGATGTGAAAGGGATAAGCGGTCATGCTGGAGATGTCCAGAGGCTTGGCCAAGCCCAGATCAAGCAGGACCGGCTCGGTGAGCGTCCCATCGCGCAGCGCGATGTTGCCCGGCTTGATGTCGCGATGCACCACCTGCGCCTCGTGCAGCGCGTGGACCCCCTCCAACAGACCCCGTAGCAACGCAGCCACTTCGCCCGCCGCAGGGCGTATCCCTGCCTCCATGGCCTGCTGCAGATCACCACCCGGGACGTACTCGAACAGCAACACGGGCCTCAGGTCCCCGTCGACAACGAGGTGAGCGTCATCGAGAAGCTTCACCACCCGCGGATGCCGGACACGCCGAAGACCGTCAATCTCCCGCTCGATCCGTGCGGCCGGGAACTCATCAGAGTAGATGATCTTGCATGCGACCTCCGAACCATCCGCGCGCCGGACTCGCCAAGTCTCCCCGAACGCCCCCGTCCCCAGATGGTCCACAGCGACCTCGTCCACTCCAAACGCCCTGGCGACAACCTCCCCGTGGTACTGCCGATCCACTCCCATGCCACCCCTTCACTCGAAAGTGGCCACCGTTGGCCACTCTCGGCAACACAATGTAAGTGACACCCATCACAAAGTACAGAAGTTGCCCCGTTCATCCGCGCCGTCACATGCCTGAGTGCGTGGACGAGGACTCCTCCAGACCCGCAGCACGACCAGCCAGCTCCGGCCACTCGGCGGTCCCCACATCCCGACTTGTCCTCGACACAGCAGGCCGCCATGCGGACCACCCGCAGCGAAGGCGACGCACTGGCGGGTAACCAACCCGGTGAGCGGACCACCAGCACGGTCGAGCAGAACACACCGCAGGCGAACACCCCGGTAACCAGGACAGCGGAGAGATTCACAACAGATCTCCTAGGAAAAGGGGAAGGAAGGATCGGCCATCGCCTCCAGCCGGAGAACCGGATGCGCCGCTTCCGCCCAGACCGTGGCCCGGAGCAAACGTGCTAGAACAGCAGCCCAGTCTTAACCAGCGGGTTCGGGGTTCGAGTCCCTGGCGGCGCACCATACTGCATCAAAGCCCACCTGCGGGTCCTCTTGATCAAGAGGATCTTGCAGGTGGGTGTTGATCTTTGGTGAGTCCGCGGTGTGGCCGGGTCAGCCCTACGATTCAGGATCCCTCTTCCGCAAATGTGCGCGTTGACCTGCGAGGGAGTCCGCCTCGCGTTGCAGCGCACCACAATCGTGCTGGTTTCACAATCGTTTCAGACAGCCTTAACCAGACATGCTTGTTGAGTCCCTCGCGCCTGGCTGAGCTGGCATGGCTTGATCGATCGTCGTCGGCCTGCGGTCCTGCCCCAGTTCGGATCTTGGGCACGACCAGTTGGCCCTAACTGCCGGGCGCCCCGGGCGGGGCCGACCGAGATTAATTGTGGCGGCGCCTGCCGTCCTCAATGTCCTTTCACCGATAGGCGCGAGTTCTCGTTGCCCCTAGACGATCTTCAAAGTAGCAGCCTTTGCTGCGACGCAACGCTGTGAGCTTTCGGCCTGCGGTTGTGCTTGGCGCGCCGGGAGCGCTGCTGTACGGCACGCGAGGTGCGATGCACAGCTTTCATGACCAGTGCGGCGGTCTTCTCGGCCGCCTGGTGCGCCAGGCATGGCAACACGCTGGTGTAGGTGTCGGCGCTGAGCACGATGCTCGAGTGTCCCATCAACTCCTGCACTGTTTTCAAATCATTGCCCGCCGCGAGAGATAGACTCGCGGCGCCATGCCGCAGATCGTGCAGCCGGATCGGCGGCAAGCCAGCAGCGGCGACCAACTTGGTAAAGGTGTGCGTCAGGTAACCGGGGCTCATCGGCCCGTCAGCTCGGTCCGGGAACAGGAACCCGCTCGGGACCCGCCCCTTCGGCAGCGCTCGTTGCCGTTCGGACCGCAACGTGCGCAGCGCTGCAACCAGGTGATGATCCAGCGCCACGAGGCGGACACCGTTCTCGGTCTTGGGCGGGCACACCACCGTCCGACCGCTGTGGTCCTGCACTTGGTGCGACACCATCAACACCCGCGCGTTGAGATCGACGTCGCACCACCGCAAGCCTGCGGCCTCACCGCGGCGCAACCCCAACAGCGTGATCAACAGATACAACTCGTACAGGTGATGCTCACGGATGCTGGTCAGGAATTGCGCGGTCTGCGACACCGTCCACACCGCCACCGCAGGCCGGTCCCCCGTCTCCTTCCAATGCGCGACACGGGCTTCGGTCCACACCACTGCCCGCGGCCGCCGCCCCGAAGGAAGCTCCACCCACCGCGCCGGATTCTGCTCGATCAACCCACGACGGATCGCACCATTGAGTGCAACCCGCAGCACACCACGAATCCGCTGAAGCGTCGCACCCGACAACGGATCCCCACGAACCGTGCGCATGCGCATCAAAGACGCGAACATCGCCTGAACCTTGCCGATCGTCAGATCACGCAACACAACGCTTCCCAAGTACCGCTTCAGGTAGTCGTTGATGTGCTGGTGATACAGCCGCCGGGTGGAGAACCGAAGCGTCTGCCGCATCTCCATCCAGATATCCAGCCACTGCCCCACCGTCACAACAGCACGATCCGGATCGACATCCGCACCCTGCAAATATCCCCGCGCCTGCTCCGCCGCGGTCTTCGACCTGAACCCACCCCTCCGGACCCGCTGCCGCTGCCCAGCCCGCGATGGCGGCAGGTCCAGCGAGAAGTACCACGACCCGTGCCCTCGCTCACCCAGCCGAGGACAACGAGCACCGAGCCGCCGCCCGTTCACCGGATTCCGGCAACCACACCGCTTCAACACCCCAACACTTTTCGACATCGCAACCTCCTCATGGTCCTGAGGGCCGCAGCGCGGTTGAAGCTCACTCACGCCAGCCCACCATCCATAGTGACTCCAAGCGTCCGTCGCAGAACATCAGCCAGCCCGCGAGCCCGCCCTGGCCGCATCGACTACCTCCACCCCAGCTCGCGCAAGCTCCTGAGCTACCAAAACGCGGACAAGACTGGCAATTACTGGAAAGCACTGGAACGCTGGTACAGTCTCAGCCATGGCGGAGCCCCTGGAGGAACTAGAGCATCACATCGAGGGCCTACGGGCGGAGGTGCGGCGCGCGGCAATGTCCGGTGATCCGGTTCGAGCACGTGAGCTGCGGGCAAAACTGCGCCTGGCGGAGCGTGCTTGGGATGAGGCTCTAGCGGCCTTGACTGCGCCTGACCGGGAGCCTGAACAGGTCAGAGCATCAGGGGCTCTGCTGTCAATCCGCGATCAGGTCCATCAAGCGCTAACTCTGCTTGGTGTGCCGTCCGCACCCAAGTTGATCGTCACCGTGCACAGCGCGTTCTTCGCCGGTGAGATGGCCAGCGCACAGCTGACGAGCCTGCGGCGGGACGAGGAGCGCTCATTCCGATCATCGCCGCACGCACGCCCGTACTACCTCTGCAGCGCATTGACCGCAGATCGGCTGGTGCCAGCTCGCGGGCTGTTAGCTGTGTCTACGTGGCCCCTGACCCGCCGTGTCATCGGCCCCCTGAGCGCGCGTGTCGATTTCCTCACGGCCGCCATCGGACTGTCAGAGCAGATCGACAGGATGGTCGAACGCACCTTGCCCGCGTGGAGCATGTTGTGGCGGTTCGCCGCCAACATCCCCGGTGCCGCCGAGTCGTTCGACGCCATGAAACCCGCGACAGTCGCTGAAGCGGCGCGAGCGGAACTAGCGATACACCAGGATGCCGATCAAGCGCACCGAGAGGCGGCGGCATCACGAGCGCGGACACAGCTCGATGAGATCCATCAGCTGTTCGGTTCAGCGTTGAAAGTCGTATCACGCACCACCACGAAGAACTAGCGGACTTCCTGCCCGCGCTTCCCCGCGAAGGAAGAGTAGTTGAACAACACCGACACCCGCCTGGACGTCATCCGCGGGTCGGCCGAGCCGAAAAAGCACAATGCCAGAACGATCGCCGCCCTGACCAGCAACCCCGGCTGCGCCCGACGGAGTATCCTGGACGCCGCGTCCATCGACAAGCAGGCCCTGGCCGAGCACATCGGCTACCCCGCCGCGTTCGGCCTGTCCAGCTTCGCGATCGCCCGCGGCAATGCCTTTGAGACGTACGTGAAGGCCAACGGCTGCGCCGAGCTGCTGCGGCTGCTGCGGGAGCACCTTGCCCTGCCACTTCCCGAGGTGTCCTACGACGATCTCAACAGCGTCGCCGGACACGAGACACTTGAAGCACGCTACCGCCGCTCCCGCCAGTTGTTGGCGCACGCCGCCCGATCCGACCAAGACGCAGGCACACTGTTCGATCACCCCCTGCTGCGCATGACCATCGGCGGTCGAGACGTGTACCTGGAGCCGGACCTCGTCGCGTTTCGGCTGCGGGATCGCTTCCACGTCGTGGAGATCAAGTCATTTCCGGTAATTGATGGCCGGGCCGATTCCGGCAAGGTCGCCTCGGCGGCGATCCAGTCCGCCGTGTACGTCCTGGCGCTGCGCCAGTTGATGGAGCAGTTGGGTTTCGACCCGGCCGCGGTGTCGCACGAGGTGTTCCTGGTGTGTCCCGAAGACTTTTCCAACCGGCCGACCGCGGCGTTGGTCGATGTGCGCAAGCAGTTGACCGTGGTGCGACGCCAGCTCGCCCGCCTCACCGACGTCGGCGCCATCACCTCGACGCTGCCGCCGGGGTTCACCCTGGACCTTCGTCGTGACGAGGCCGGTGTGGCCACGCGCCCCGTTGACGAGCTGTGCGAGGCGTTGGGCCAGATCGAAGCCCGCTACGCGCCCGAGTGCCTGGCCACTTGTGAGATGGCGTTCTTCTGTCGAACCGGCGCCCGCGGACACACCGCCGCGCTGGGGCGATCCGTTCAGGAAGACCTCGGTGGGGTCGACACCATCGCCGCCGCGCTCGGGTTGGCCAGCGGCGCGCTCGACCCCGGTGAGCACGCGCACGAGGCGACTCAGGTGTTGCGGATGGCTGAACGTTTGCGCCGCGAGTGTCTCGGCGGTGCGGCATGAGCACACTCACCTCGCTGGCGCGGGCACACGCTGTCGAGCTCGGCCGAGCCCAGCCGATCACGACCGTCCGGCACGTCCACATCAGCCAACGGCCGCTGGTCTGCGTGCCGCTGGCGATGGCGGGCGAGGCGAACGCCCCACTGGCCGCCCTGGTCGGCCGGGACCGCAGCGCGCCCCGCTTGCTGATCGTTCCGCAACCCCGCAACCGTGAGCTGCGTTTCGAGTTCGCTCATTCACTGGCGTTGAACGTGTTGGGATACATCGGGAGTTTCGCCAGCACGATGGTGGCCAGCAGTCGGCCAAGTGGCGGGTCCAAGCCTCGCGTCGCCGACGCGCCACAAGTGTGGGTGCCCAACCGTGCGGGAATCGATTTCCTTCGGCTGTTCGGGCGTTCCACGCGATTTCGCTCCACCACCGGCCCCTACGCGGTTCCCATCTCGGTGCCCACGCTGGGCAAGTGGCTGACCTTCCTCGTGGAGCGCTCTGAATACCCCGGTTCCTCGTTGTTGGTGGCCGCGACGGAGGTCTTGGCCGACCATTGGGCTACCGGTCAAAGCGCGGTCGAGGACGGCAACCTCGCCTCCTTGCTGGGATGGATCGCGCCGCCGCCGGGATCAGACGGAGCACAATCCGCGCTGGCGGCAGAGGACCCGCTGGTGTGGCCGCCTGCTGGCCCTGCGACCGACACGACGTTCGACCGGGAGGTGCTGGAGCCCGGCATCGCCGATTACGACCGCGCCTCCGCTGATCCCGAGCGGCGACGGCGGGCTGTCACTCGGCTGGAAACCGCCCTGCGCGGACAACTCGAACCCACTTGGCGGCTGATGTGGCAGGCTATCGACCAACTCCGGGTGCTAACACCGGGAGAGCATGTCGCAATCCGGTGGGATCTGGACAAGGACGCCTACCTGCGCTTCCACACACATGTTGCGACTGGCGGCCATCCGCAGCCCAAGCGGGACAGCGCGGTGGCCGCAGCGATGCGGCTTGGCCAGCTCGAACGGCACCAGGCCGAGTACGGCGCGCAGCGGGCTTTCGACGACCCGCTGGTGATGGCCGAGTACCGGCTCGCTGGTGACGCCTTCGTGGGCGTCGTCGCGTCAGCGGTGCCGAACCGACGGGTCGGCGCGGGGCGCAGCGCTGTGCTCCGGCCCCTGATCACCGTCTCGACGCAGGATCCTGTGCGGCTTGTCCCGGGCGACGGCCCGGTGACCGATCGGGCACGGCCACGGCAACACGCGGAGATCGTCTCCGTGACCGAGACACCCGACGGTCTGGAGATCACGCTGGAGCTGGCGGGCGGTATGGGCCGTGGCAGAACGGCACCCGCAGGCACCGTGCCTGCGGTGGGGGATCAGGTCTGTTTCAGCGTCTTGACCGACGACTATCAACCGCGCGGCACCTTTCCGGCGCGGGAAAACACCCCGTGGACGCACGGCGGCCCTCCGGCCCTGCCGCTCCCGACAGGTGATGACGCGAAGGAGGAGTGGTCGTGACCGCAGCAGATCCCGCTGTCCGCGCGGCAGACGAGGTAGAGCAGGTCATCGGCGCGGCGCTGTCCGATTTCACCGCCAGCGGCCACCGCGGGGTCGTGGTGGATTCCCCACCGGGAGCAGGCAAGTCAACCCTGGTTGTCCGGGCCGCCACGCAGATCGCGCGTGGGGACGAGCCGGTCATGGTCATAGCGCAGACCAACGAGCAGGTCGACGACCTGGTCGACCGGATGGCGCGCGAGGCGCCCGCGATGCGCATTGGCAGACTGTCCGCGCAGGGCTATGTCCCTACGGAGCGAGTGACTCACCCCAATGTCATCGTCGCCGACCGAGTATCCGACCTCCAGGGTTCCGCGATCACCATCGGCACGGCGGCGAAGTGGGTCCACGTCACAGACGGCCCGTGGCCGTGGGCGATCGTCGACGAGGCGTACCAGATGCGGTCGGACATGCTGCTACGCGTCGCCACTCGGTTCGAGCGCGCGTTGTTCCTCGGGGATCCTGGCCAGTTGGACCCGTTCTCCACCGTTGAGGTCGACCGCTGGACCGGCCTGACGTGGGACCCGATGCAAAGCGCGGTCGTTGCGATGCTCCGCAACAACCCCGACCTGCCGATCCACCAGCTTCCCTTGTCTTGGCGGCTGTCCGCATCCGCAGCGCCGCCGGTGTCCGAGGCGTTCTACCCGTTCACCGGATTCCGTGCGGCCACCTCTGCCGCCCAGCGACGGCTGACCTTCCAGACCCGAGGACTCGGCGGCCCGGTCGACGAGACCTTGGAGATGGCCGCCCGCACGGGCTGGGCGTTGTATGAGTTGCAGGCGCGGCACACGTTGCGCACCGACATTCAGGCGGTTGACGCGATCACCGACCTAGCCCTGCGGGTGATTCAACGCGGCGCCGTGGCCCAATCCGAGCGCGACCCGCACGACGTCCCTGTCACGGCAAACCGCATCGCGATTGGCGCCGCGCACCGTGATCAGGCCGCGGCGATTCGCCGTGCGCTCCACGAGCGCGGCGGAGGGGCTATCAGGGTCGACACGGCCAATCGCTTGCAGGGCAGCGAATACGACCTGGTTCTCGTGCTTCACCCGCTGTCCGGCCGTCGGGACGCTACCGCCTTCCACCTCGAATCGGGCCGCCTGTGCGTTCTGACCTCGCGACATCGACACGGCTGCATCGTGGTGGCCCGCGCCGGTATCCAGGATCTGCTTGACGCCCACCCACCTGCCGAACCGATGCACTTGGGCGTTCCGGCGAAATTCCCGGACGGCTGGGAAGCGAACCAGGCGATGCTCGCGCATCTGCGTGCGCATCGAGTCCCGGCGGCATAACGGCCCAGTGCCGAGTCTCACCTGAGAGGAATGATGAGAGTTCTCCACGTCTCCGATTGGCATCTCGGTCGAATCACCTACAGCGAACCCCGCGCCGAGGATCATGACACCGTCCTCACCGAGATCATCACTTTGGCCCGCAGCCAGAAACCCGACTTGATCGTGCACTCAGGGGACCTCTTCGACCACGCCCGACCGTCCATTCCGGACATGAGCAAGGCTACGACGGTCTTGCAGGAACTCGCGGCCGTCGCGCCCGTGGTCGTCGTCTGCGGCAACCATGACTCGCCACTGCTGTTCCAACTTTTCGCCCAGCTTCTCGGCCCCGACAGCAGGATCCACTTCATCGACAAGCCCCACGATCCCGATCAGGGAGGTGTCCTGCGATTCCCCGGAACCGACGGCAGCGTGCTGCGCCTGGCGGTTCTGCCGTTTGTGCACTCCAACCGGGCCATCGACGCCTTCAACGACACCAGCCACTGGCGCGACACCTACGCCGAACGCATCGGACGGATGGAGCGGGCGCTGGCCGCAGAGCTGCTGCGCGACTTCGACGACCGCCGCGACATCGCCATGTTCGCCGCGCACCTGCACGTCGGCGGAGCCAACTTCGCCGGAAGCGAGCGCCCGGTGCACGCCTCGGACTACTACGCGACCAGCGCGGAGGATGTCCCCGCCGTCAGCTACGCCGCCTTCGGGCACATCCATAAGCCGCAGAAGCTGCCGGGCACGCAGGTCACCGGGCGCTACGCGGGGTCGCCCATCCAGCTCGACTTCGGCGAGGCAGGGGAACGCAAGAGCGTCGTCATGGTCGACCTGCGTCCTGGACAACCAGCCCATGTCGACGTCGTCGGCCTGAGCGGTGGCAGGCAACTGCGCCGGCTCGAGGGCACCCTGGACGACCTGCGCGCCTCGGCACCGTCGATCGGGCGAGACCTGTGCCTGGTTACCGTGTACACCCCGTCGCACGAACCGACGTTGTCCGAGCAAGTTCGAGACTTGCTGCCGAATGCCGTTCTGCTCCAAGTGAATGAGGTCTGCGCCGACCAGAAGCTGGAGGTCCTCACCCCGGAAGCGGTCGCCGGTGACGTCGAGCCTGACATGCGCCAACTGTTCCGTGACTACCTCGCCGAGCAGGGCAGCACGACGGTGGCAGCCGACCGCATCCTGCAGACCTTCGGCCAGATCCTGACCTCCATCGAAGAACAGCGGCCCATCACGTTGCCCGAGGAGTCGCTGCTGACCGACCCGCTGGAATGCGACCACGGCATGCACGCCGAGGAGGTGGCTCGATGAGGCCCTTGACCCTCAAGTTCCGCGGACTGCGCTCCTATCGGGCCGAGCAAGAGATCGACTTCACGAACGTGAGCCTGATGGCGATCGTGGGCGACACGGGCGCAGGCAAGTCCTCACTTCTAGAAGCCCTGTGCTTCGCGCTGTACGGCGGGTGCACCTGGGATGCCCGCAGCGGCAAGGGGCTCATCGCCGACGGAGGCGACGGCACCCTGCGGGTGGAGTTGACCTTCCAGGCGAAGGGCAAGACCTGGCGGGTCACTAGGACCACTTCCGCGAGTGGCTATCCGCCATCGACCCATCGCTTGACCTGCTTGGACGACGGCACCGAGGTCGACAACTCTCGCGCGGTCGACAGCGCGATCCGTGGCCTTATCGGGCTGGACTACACCGCGTTCCTCAAAGCGGTCGTCCTGCCGCAAGGGCGATTCCAGGAACTGCTCCAGACACCCGAGGCGAACCGCACCGCCATCCTCAAGACCGCACTCGGACTTGATCACATCACCGATGTCCGGAACCAGGCCAAAGCCCTGCATGAGCGGCTGAACCCACTGTTGGCCAAGCTGGTCGTGCGCCGCGCCGGTCTGCTGCCCGATCCTAAGGAGGCACTCCGTGACGCGCGCCACCGACTGTCCGAGACCAAGGAAGAGAACGGCAGACTCGAAGCCGTCAAGACCGCGGTCACCGAAGCGCAGAAAACCCTTGATGATGCGACTCGCCGTGGACAGGAATGCCGATCAGCCGCGCGACAGTTGACGACAAGGATCCCGTCCGACACCGAACACCGGTATCAGCAGCTGATCGAGCTCGATGCCGCACTCAAACACCAACTCTCCACCATAGAAGGAGAGTTGATTGTCGCCGAGGCGCGCGAAGAAGAACTTGGGGCGGTTCTCGAAGGCGCGGACATCGACGGTACGGGTGTCGTCGCCGTCGCGTCCACGCTGGCCACGTTGAAGTCACTGCTTGACCAACTTCCCGCTATCGAAGAAGACCAGCGCCATCTGGATGGTGAGGACGCGGCCATCCAGGCCGAACGCACAGACCTCCAGGCGCGCAAGGATGCGTACGTCAAGATTGTCCGCGAGGCCGAGCAAGCTCAAACCCATGCCAGTGAGCTGGACGCGGCCCATACAGCCGCAGCGAACGCGCTTGGTCGGTACCGTGTGCTGCTTACCGACGCCCGGAATGCCTCCACAGCAGTCGACGCCGCAACCGCCGAGGTTGAGAAAGCGCGGAAAGCAGTACAAGAGCATAAAGAAGCAGTTGACAAAGCGGCGAACACTTCCGCCCAAGCAGACAAAAAAGCCGAGGCAGCCGAGGAACAAGTCGAGGCCGTGTCCCGGACGAACGCCGCCGCCCACGCGGCGGAGCACAGTAGTCCAGGCGATCCATGCCCAGTCTGCCTGCGCTCGTTGCCCGACGGCTTCACCCCGCCTGCCACCGCCGACATCGCTCGGGTGAAGGCACTTCGGACTCGCGCCAACAAACGCGCCCGAGCACTGGCAGACGAACTCGCCGCCACCGTCGAGTCCTACAACACCGCCCAGGCCGCTTTCCAGGACACCCTCGGCAAGGTCAGCGAAGCAATCAGCCAGCACGACACCGCACTCGAATTGGTGCAGGCCGAACTCGGGAAGGTCGATCTTGGCCAGGACGATGAAACTCTGCTCACTGACGCCAAGCTCACGGTTCGCCGGGCCGCCGACGCCAAGCAGACGGCAGTGGACGCCGCCAAGGTCGCTCAGGACGCCAAGACCCGTGACATCACCGAGATTCAGCGCGACGAAGCCGCGCTGATCAAGCGTGAGAAAGCACTCACCAAGTCTCGGTCAGCCCTCAAACGGCGGCACGACAAGATGGCCGAATCCCACGACACGCTCCCGACTGCGTACAGGATCTCCAGCGGTCTGAGCACCGCCGCGATCGAACGCGCCATGGACCAGGCGCAGCGTCGTCAGGGTGAGTTGGGGGAGGTGACCACCCAACTCAAGTCCGCACAGGCACAGGCTAAACGGTTGCGCGACAACAAGAACGGTGTGATCAAGGACATCCGGTCTGGGGTCGAACGACCCGCAGAACAGTTGAGCAGGGCCATCCAAGCCGTGGCGGACACCGCTGCGGCCATTCCCTGGCTCACCGAACCTCCCGCGATACCCGTGCGCCCAGAGCCGTTCTCGATCCTCACGGATGCGCAGTGGGGCAAGGAGGCCCTGAATCGCGTTGATGAGATCATCCGGCTGTCTCGCGACGTGGCGTCGGCACAGGATGACGTCGCTGCGGGCGCGGAAACTGCTACCGCGAAAGCGCTCTCCCGCGCCGGAGTCGCCACGATCGACGACTTAACGGAACTCTTTATCGCAGCCAAAGCGAAAGCCAAGGTAGCCGAACGGGATCGAGACAAGGCGCAAGCTGATCTCCCGATATGCGCCGAACTGGATCGTCGCATTTCGGTTGCCCAACCGACGGTCGACAGCTTGCGTGAGCTCAGCGGCCTTCTCGCTGACGGCAAGTTCCTGGCCGCTGTCGTCAAACGTCGGCAAAGGGCTCTGCTGGGCATCGCGTCGGAACTCTTCCTGTCCATGACCGAAGACCGATTCGCGTTCTCTGAAGACTTTCGCGTCATCGACGGTCACACAGGCCAACCACGCGACGTGAAGACGCTTTCGGGCGGTGAGACCTTCCTGGCAAGCCTGGCCCTGGCCTTGGCGCTGGTGGAACTCACCTCCCGCGGTGGAGGCCGCGTCGAGGCGTTGTTCCTCGACGAGGGATTCGGCTCCCTGGACACCAACGTCCTGGGCGAAGCGCTCGAAGCTCTCACCCGCCAAGCCACTGGTGGCCGACTGGTCGCGGTGATCAGCCACATGCGGGCCGTGGCAGAGAACATTGACGACCTCCTCATGGTGACCCGGACCCTCAACGGCAGCGAGGCCCACTGGGCAAGTGCGGCTGAACGAGACCAACTGGTCACCGATGAATTGGCAGCGGGGCTACTCACATAGCTCGCGTCATGCCGCGAAAGTCGCAACCAACGCGGCGGCACCACACGTTCAACAGTCGATTCGCCAGCTCAATTGGGCCGAACCGGCGATCCGCGCCGCCAGTGTTCACTCAAACGGCCCATCGCTTGTCGCACACCGCCCTCGAACGTTTGTTCCCGGCGTGGATTGTCGGTATGTCCGTCTACAGTTGGTGCCGCGCAGGTTCACTCGTAAACGGTGGGAGCTGAACCGCTTGTGAGAAGCGCTGTGCGACGTCGGAAGGAGGAAGTGTCGGTGTGGTGTTCCATACTCCGTAGGTTGGCTACCTCGGGTGCACTGAAACAGCTCGTGCGAATGGAGGCCTCGTGACCGTCCCCCGCTGCGTTGACTGCGGTTGTTCGTTCCGCGTCGACAAGCCTGCCAGGGAGCCGCGTTGAGCGCCGCGTCGGAACAGCCGCAACAGTGGTGGCGGCACGTCATCGCCAGCGACTGGACAGTCTTTGCCATGCCCGAGGACTTGGCTCGTGAACGGTATGCGGCGCTGCTCGCCGCGCTCGATGAGCTGAGCACTCGTGGACCAATGTCGACTTTGGGTGAGATCTTGGAACGGTTGCGTGCGGTCGGCTTCGGTGATCCGCTATCCGAGGCTGACCTCCGAAGGTTGCTCGACCAGCTCGCCGTGTGGAGGTTCGCCGAGCCGTTTCGCGATTTCGCTGCTCCGGTGCGCAACTACCATGGTGTGATCGGTCGGCAAGAAGCCTGGGCGCTGACTCGTCGCGGCCGCAACGTGGTCGCCGCGGTACGGGCAGCCATCGGTTCTGCCGATCGGGCGCTGCAACTGCCAAGCCGCCTGCTGGATAGTGTTGAACAGACGCTGCGGGCATTGCTGGCTCACGCCGTGGAGCCTGCCGATCACGGTCTGCTCGATGCCGATCTGGGCAACGTCGGAACGCGCATCGCCGAACTGCAGCGTGTCACCGCCGACTTCTACGATGCGCTCGGCCAGCTCGTGCAGTCTGATGTGACCAAGGACCACGTTTTCGACGGCAACCGCGACCGAGTCGTCGAGGCGCTGAGGCAGTTCGCCCGCGAGTACGACCGGGCGCTGGTGCGGGTCGACGCCGTGCTCGCCGACCTGCGGTTGGTCGGGCATCAGCACGTTGTTCAGTGCGCCGTGGTGCACGCTGGGCTGCTCGATGCGGCGGCGCAGCAGCAGTGGGTGAGCGAGCGTGTGTCACTGCTGTCATCGCTGGAGGCTTGGTTCGTTCCGTTGGGCAGCGTGCACCGGCTTATCGAGTCGGCGTACGGCGCGGTGAACACGCTGCTGAACGCTATCGATCGGCGATACAACGCCCGACTGCGCGGGTCGGACCTGTCGGTTGATTTCCGGATCTTGGCTCAGTCGCTGCACCAGCAAGCCGATGACGACGCGGCGCGGCAGGTCTATGCCGCCGCATTCGGAGACTGGCCCGCCTGGCATGTCGTGGCCGGTCCGTCGCTGGAGAACGTGGACTTCGCCACGACGGCCGCGGCAGCGCCGGTGCCGTTCACCGTGGAGCTGACGTTGCGCGAGCACGAGCGACACGGGCCTGCGGGCGGCAGGCCGCGCAAGGTCGCCGACGCGACAGCGGAACGGCAGCGGGCGCTGGAGGAAGCGCGCGCTCAGGCCGAGTACCGGCGTCGTTGTGCGCAGGCGTTGCTCACCCCGGGTGAAGTCGGGCTCGACCACTTCACCGGGCTCGAAGCTGAGACCGCGGCGGTGCTGTTCGATGCTCTGCAGCTGGCGTTGGACATGGTCGACCCGGCGACGGGGATCGGGCAGGTCGACGCGGACGAGGCTGGTGTGCTCATCACCGTACGGGTCGTCAGCGGCGCTGACCCGGTTGTCGTGCGCCTCGCTGAGGGCGTGCTGCAGGGTCCCGACCTCCGGTTGACGGTCATCGCGGCCGGTTCGGCCCAATCGGATGTCGAAGCGTCGTCGACGCCCCGGTCCCGGAGCGTCGCGTGAGGCAGGACGCGTTGCTCAAACCGGATCTGGCCGATTGTGCCCGCGTGCTGATCGCGCAGGGCAGGCTCCTGGCGGAGCGTGAGCCCGAGCTGTACCGTGCCGCGGTTCGTGACCGAGTCGAACTGACACGGTTTTTCGCCACGGAGCTCGGTTGGACACTTGATGTGCTCGGATCAGCGGACATGATCCGGTTGCACAAGCGCCGACAAGACGTGCCGTTCCGTCGCGGGCCGCGTCTGCGCAGGGAGGGCAAGGAGAGGGGGCTGGCTCCGCGACTGGTTCTGGTCTTGTCCGCGCTCGCCTGTGAGCAACTCTGGCGGCGGCCCAGAATGACCCTCAATGATCTGCTGCAGGGGGTGGCTCAGGTTTGCGCGACTGGCAGTGAGCACGGCCTGTTGCCTCAGTTTGTGGTGGTCGCGGGCGAGGGAATCAGCAAACAGGAAGCCCGTGGGAACCGACATAGCCTCGTGGACGCGTTACGGTTGCTAGAGGCTGACGGGACGATCACCGTGGACGCCGACCTCGACCGGGTGGCCAGCGACGACACCAGCGACCTGGTTGTGTCCGCTTCCCGCGATCGGCTCGCTGCGAAGTTTTCCTCCCTGTCTCCATCGCTGCTCAAGCTGCCACAGATGCCGCCTCCCGGGCACGCCCAGGCGCTCACCGCTGACCTCATCGTTGACGACAGCGGGCCGCTCCCGGAGCCGGACGCGACCCCGCTCAGCAACGGCGTCCAAGACGCCCTCCGGAATGACGACGAGCACCAAGAAAAGCACTCGCAGGCGCAGCTTGACAGTCGTGGTGCCAGGAGCGAGACCGCCGTGCGTCGTCAGCGCGCGATCCGGCGGCTCGTAGACGATCCCGGTACCGACCCGGCTGATGACGATTACCTGCAGACCTCGACCGGCCGCAACCGCGCCCTCAACGTCCTGCACGCACTCGGGCTGGCGGGCACCGTGCGGCGCGACTGGTGGCAGGTCAGCGACCCGTCCGGGCTCGGCAGCACCCTCGACTTCCCCAATGGCAGGCGCAGTGAGCGGCAAGCGGCCCTGGCCCTGCTCAAACATCTCGGCGGCCGCGAGATCGGCGCAGGTGGGCGTGAACAGCCGGTGGGGATAGGCGAGATCGTGACCTTGTTCGAAGAGGTACGAGCCACGCTGCCACGCTGGGCCGCAGCATACGACCGGCGATTGCCCGCCCTTGCCCGGGCTGCCGCAAACGAGCTGGTCAACGCCGGGTTCCTGCGCGAGGACGCCGTAACCGGCGACTCGATCCAGGGCACCAGAGGCGTCGAACAGCACCAATGGCAACCGACCCCGGCAGTGCGGATGTGGCGCGTCAAGCTCAAGGCAGCTCCCTCGACCTCTACAGCCGACGACGAGCAGCTCACCAGCGACGTCACCGGGAACACCGACGACCCGCTCACGCTCTTCGACAACTGATCCATGACCGCAGGAACCCATACCCGCCCAACACGCGAGTGTGCTTTCGTTGTGCATAGGAGCCTGATGACGAACTCCGACCAAGTCAGCCCTGCTCAGTCAGGTGATGGTGCGGCACCGGACGCTGTAGGGGTCGACCTGTCCGGTTCTGAACCCGACTCCGTCCTCCTCGGCTTCCCCGGAGTGGCCGGCCGATGGCAGCCCACCCGCGCTGGAGTGCTCAATAGCTGGAAGTGGACCGACGAGGAGTTCCACTTCGCCGACGGCTGGCTGGCGTTCATCGGCCGCAATGGTTCGGGCAAGTCCCTGACCGCCTCCCAACTGATCACGATCCTGCTCGACGGCGACACATCGCAAACCGCCCTGAGCGTGTCCGGCCGAGCCGCGGGCACCCTGATGAGCAGGCATACCGACAACCGCGACAAGGACGACAAGACCGGGGTGTGGTGGTTGGAGTACGGCCACACCGATCCTGACACGGGGCGAACCGATTACGTGACCACCGGGCTGTGGCTGCGCTCATCGAGCCAGTCGCTCCTACGCGCGTTCTTCCTCGTGCCCGCTCGCGTCGGCAGCCAGCTCACGTTGCAGGTCGACCGTAACGCGGTCTCGATCGACAGCCTCGCTGAACAACTCGCCGTCCACGGGGGGCAGATGTTCACCGACTCGCAGCGGCTCAAGCCGAAGGCGGCCGCGCGTCTGAGCGCTGTCAGCCCGGAGGGCAGCTATCGCACAGCTGTCCGAACGCGGCTCTTCTCCCCACTCGACGAGGTCCAATATGACGCACTGCTGAGCGTTCTGCGGACCCTTCGCAGTGTCCGCACTGCCGAGAAGATCTCCGCTCGGGAGATGCTCGCCGTGCTCACCGAGGCACTGCCCGCGCTCGACCAGGGCAAGCTGAGCGAGATCGCCGGAGCGATGCAGCGCATCGCCAGCCTGGAAGCCCAGTTGGCCGACACCAAGGAGCAGTCCAAGAAGCTAGCGGGCACCGACAGGCTCTACGAGCTCTACCGGCAAGCCGTCACACTGACCGCCGCGGCGGCCCTGCGCTCGGCGAACACCGAGTTCGACAAGCTGACGCGGTCACAGCGCACTGCGGAGAGAGCGCTCAGCGATGCCCAGATCGCCGCCGAGGACGCTCGGTTGACACTGAAGCGAGTGAATCTCGACCTGTCCCGGCTCGAAGGCGAACTTCACGCCGCCGACACCGCAGTACGTGATCACGCGGGCGCCGAGCTGCCGCACCACGAGCAACGCGCCCGCGACATGGACGACGTCGCTGCCACGGCCGAAGGTCACGCTGAGCGAGCAAACACCGAAGCGGCAACCGCGCGCACCAGTGCCGAAAAGGCAAACCAGGACGCGGGCTCCGCCCAGCGGAGCCTGGCGACGATCGGCCAGGAGCTCGCGGCGACGGCCGAGGCCGTGCACGCGGGCGGCGCCGTGACGAGCTTGCTGGGAATCACCAGCGAGCTGGCTGACCCCGCGCAACTGGATCCCGACAAACCTGCGACTGAGGTGTCGGTCGACGAGCTTGCCGCTGTCCCGCTGGCCTGGGTCGACATGCGCCAACAGAACGTTGGGAAGGTCAGTGCGGCGTTGGCGGAGGTGAATGCCGCGAACCTGATCGCGCTGGAGGCCGCGGACCAGCATCGCGCCGCCCATGACGAAGTCGACCGCCGCGACGCCGCCTTGACCGAGCTCGCGACATCACGGGGCGAGCTCGAGCGACAACTCGACGCCGCTGTCATCAGTTGGCAGAAGTCGGCCACTCATTTTCCGCCCGTGCCGGACGAGTTGATCGAACCGGATCCGATCGACGGGAGGGTCAACCCGGAGCGGCTGACACGCTGGATCGACCAGCAGGCCGCGGCGATCCGTCAGCGACTCGACGTACCTGGGCACTCGGCGCGCAAGGCTGCCGCGGACGACGCCAGTGAACTCGCTCGCACATTCGCGGAAACGCAGCAGGTCGCCGCAGGGGAGGCAGCCGACGTGGCCGCGGAATCACGGACGCGACACGACGAACAGGCCAGGGAGAACCTCACCGCTGCGGAAGCGGACGCCGAAATTGGCTTGCGCGCCGAGAACGATCACGCCGAGCAGGTCGACGCCGCACGTCACTACCGCCACGAGCACCTCGTCACCCAGCTCGGGCAGGCACACACGGCACTCGACGCAGTGACCACCTGGGCTGGGCAAGTACGGCGGTGGCAGGCGGCGTTGACACACCTGGACGGCGCCGCACTCACCGTTCCCCAGTCGCTGACCGAACAGATAGAACAACTGCTCATCGAGTTGGGAGTTGCAGGCGAGCTGGGCGATGGTGGCGAACCACACGCCAGCCATCGATTGGACCTGGGCTCCCCGGCGGTCATCCTCGCCGACAGGGCCCTGGCGGCCCTGGCGAAGTTCGACGACACGGCACTGAGGGCCGCGCTGGGTGAGTCGGCACAACGAGCCTTCGGGCGGCTGAACCGCCGGATCGTCGAAGCCGAGCGGACGCTGCTGGAGATCCAAGGTGAAATAGACGGTGTCACCGCCAAACTGGAGGAGGCGCGACAGACCCCCGCACCGCCCCCAGCCCCGGCATGGCGGACCCGCA
Source organism: Actinokineospora sp. NPDC051303 (assembly GCF_055586285.1). Classification (NCBI taxonomy): domain Bacteria; kingdom Bacillati; phylum Actinomycetota; class Actinomycetes; order Pseudonocardiales; family Pseudonocardiaceae; genus Actinokineospora; species Actinokineospora sp. NPDC051303. Next base: position 67,510 of record NZ_JBVJIN010000016.1, on the reverse strand, counting down.
GCGGCGGCAACCCGCTGTGGTCTCTGGTCGACTTCCGGGACGAGGTGCCCGACGACGCCCGTCACCGCTACGAGGGCGCACTGTTGGTGTCGGGGCTGCTCGACGCGATCGTCACCGCCGACGGCCGTGCCCGCGCTGGCGATACTGTCTTGACAGCCGAGCACCCGGTCAACGGACCCAACCTGGCTGACATCCTGAGCGTGGAGCCCGACAGCCCCATCGATCCGGCGTTGATACGTGGTCTGCTGCGCAGCATCGCGGTCAGCGACACCATGGGAACAACCGTGCGCTCCGGGGTGCTGACCGCCGCCTCGCCAGACGGGTACCTCGCGCGCTACATCGGCACGACTGCCAGGGAACGGGCCCGAGCGGAACGGATCGCCATACTCGAAGCGCAGGTCGCGGGTCTCGCAGCTCAGCACCAAACGGCAGAAATCGAGCTGCTCTCACGCCAGGATGACCTGGCCGCAGCAGGCATCGAACAACAGGCGTTGCCCGCTTCGACGACGTGGCAGCAGGCACGCACGCGCGCACAGCAAGCGCAGCTCGAAGCTCGGGAAGCAGATCGAGTCGCAACGCAGCGTCAGACACGAGCCGACACGACACTGCAAGCCGTCCGTGAAAGGTTGGCCGCGGCTGAGCAAGCTCGCACCCAGGTGTTGGCGACCTTCCTCAGCAGGCTTGACACAGCCATCGCCCTGGCCAAACAGGCCGAGCGGTCAGCGGCGGAAGCGCTCGCCAAAGCAGTGGACAGCGCCGAACTCGCCGAGCAGGCGGCCGCCCGGCTGGAGAGTGTCATCGCCGAGCAAGCGCAGGCAGATGAGCAGCGACAGCGCTTCCCCTCGCTCACGGCGCTGTTCGACGCGCTGAGCAAGGAAGACGAAGCCACCCGTGAACTGACTACGGCCCAATCACTGGTTGTCAGCGCGGCAGGACGGGTAAGCGAGGTGCGAACCCGCACCAAGCGGGCTTTGGCGGCCCTGAACAGAGCGGTGGACCTCGGTGACGGGCGGATGCTGCCCAGCGAGCCCGAGGCGTTGAAGACGTTCGCGGGCAAGGTCGCACAGCTGGCCACGCAAGTCACGTCCTGGCAGCGGATCACCGACCGTGCGGTACAGCTACGGACACAGGCACGGACCACGGCGGTAGCCGCGGCTGAGCTGGCCAAGTACGCCGAAACGCAGTCCCACAAGGCGACGACGGCGCGAGCCACGGCCGTGCGCGAGCAAGCGGCGGTCGCACAACTGCGGGAACTGCACGGCGCCGCGTACGAGCAACTCCGTCTGGCGCGCGAACAATCGGCGCAGGCGTACGCGGCCGCGCAGGAAGAACTCGAGCGAGTCCGCGAAAAGGGCCACCAGGCGGAGATCACCGCGGCACAGGCGAGCAGCACACTCGATGGCATCGCTCCCCGGCGCGCGGATGCCGAGCACCAGCGCGAGCAGTGTCTACGACAGATGAATCGGCTGGTCGAGGAGTCGATCGCGGCCGTCGACGGTGACATCGCCGTCGACGAAGCCGGACGGCCTGCCAACCTGACCGCGGCACTCGCGTGGGCTACGCACATGCTGGCCGCCGAGCCGCGCGGCAACAACCGCGACGAGCTCGCGAGGCTGCTCGAAACCAGGCGCGCCCGATTGGAGACCGAGGCGAAGAAGATCAGCGCCGAACTGACTCGCTTCGACCGGCAAGTGACGCTGCAGACCATTCCCGGTACCGACTGGCGCCGAGCGGTCGTCGCCGCGCCGGACGCTCTTGGCGGGGAGGATCTGCACCTCACCGTGTTGACACTGCAGCAAACGGCCGAACAACTGGACCGAGATCTCCGTGATGACGTGAAGGTCACTCTCAAGACGAGCATGTTCACCGCGCTTCGCCGTGACATCGCCACCCGCCGGGCTGCGGCACAGGAACTCGTCAGGCAGATTCGCTCAACCCTCGGCGATGTCCGCACTGGCGTCGCGCGCGTCGGCGTCGAAGTCGACTGGAAGGTCAAGAACGATCCCGACGCACAACGGATGATCCAACTGGTCAGTGCACTACCTTCCGACGAAACCTTTCAGGAGATGTACGAGGTACTGCGCCAGCGGCTGGAAGACGCCCCAGGTGACACCTGGGAGGCCCGGGTCGCACATACCTTCGACTACCGGGTCTGGCACGAGTGGGACATCAAGGTCACACACGCGTCGTTCGGGGACAGCACCACCGAAGTGTTCCGGCCCCTGACAGCCAGGTCGAACCCGCTGGCGTCGTTCAGCACCGGTGAGATGCGCCTGGCGACGATGCTCCCGCTGTTGGCCGCGGCGTGGTCGATGTACGAGGCGCCGGGCTACCAGGGCCCGCGGCTGCTGTTCGTCGACGAAGTGAACGCCGCGTTCGATCCGCAGAACGTCCGCAAGCTGCTGGGGCTGCTCCGTGAATGGAACTTCGACGTGCTGTCGACCGCGCCAGAGATGAGCGCGATGCTCAAAGCCGAGTCAAAGCGGGTGATGATCGCCCAAGTAACGCACGCGGGAGCGGTGCGGGTGTCGATGCCATGGCTCTGGACCGGGTCAGGGCAACCGGCACTGGTCGTAGACCGGGCCGAGCAGACCATGCACGCCTCGACAGGGCGTTCGTGATGGCGGCAGAAATGCCCAATGCGATCCGGGACCTCGCAAGTGACCGAGATCTGCGGGCATTGTGGGAGGCCGTCCACGACAGACTGTGTTCCGGGTCCGAACCCACCGAACTCGCAACAGTCAAGGTGACCGGCCTGCCAGTAGGGGGCGTCGCGATCCTGCGGACATGGCTGGACACCAGCACCCGCCGACGACGAGGGAACTCCGCGGTCTCGAACACAACCGGAGTAACAAACGTGCCGCTACGGGAACTCCTCGCCCGGTTCAACCTCGCAGCCGAACATCTTCCCATCATCGCCGAACTGGCGGTCGGCAGACAAGTGGTGAACCGATCAGCGGCACGTAGAGCCATCGCCGGTGCCCGTGAAGCGCTGTGGGCCCAGGTCGAGCTAGACCTCGCAGCCGTGCCGAGGCTCGCGCGCAGGATCCGAGCCGCAGGGGTCGCGGAGCTCGACATCGACACGGTCGCGCAGCAGGCCCGGCAACTCCGGTCCGCGGTGGCAGCGATCATTGAACAACGCCAACCGGGGGTTCTGCCGGTGACGTTGGCCAAGCTGGCACACGATTGTGCTGGCGATCCGCACGCTTTCGATCTTGACCGACTGACCGGCAGACGGCTGGTGGAGGCAGTGGCGGAACTCCTCGAAGAAGCAGAGCCGTCTCGGCCAGACGCGATCCGGGCCCTGCTGGCCCGCGCCGGAGTACTGGCCGACCGGTTGTCCGCCACCATGCTCGTGCTCAACGTGTCGGCACGCGGAACAGGGGTGGTGGATGAGCGCCTACGGCTCGGGGGCGGGCCCGTGCCCCTGACGCTGTACGACCTGACCGTGCACCCTCCAATACTCGCCGCCGAACCGCTGCTGGTGGTGGAAAACCCCTCCGTGCTCGAAGCCGCCACGGCAGCCGGGTACACCGGCTCCCTGGCATGCACAAGCGGGCATCTACGCGCAGTCGACCACGCCTTCCTACAGCGAGCAGTCGACTGCGGAGTGCCATTGACCTACGCTGGCGACATCGACCGCGACGGGCTGATCATCGCCGCGCAAATCCAGGCCCTCTACGGCGCGCGCCTAGTCAGTATGGATGCGGACGTGGTCACACAGGCGGGGGCGAGCCCGTCGGCGGTCCCCCTCGGTGCGCTCCCGGATGGGATCCCCACCGATCTCGCCGCGACGTTGGCCGAGCATGGGCGCGCCGTGTACCAAGAACACGACGCGATCCTTCAGAGCCTGCTGTGCTGAGGCCGGAGGGGCTGTCAATTAACGGTGTAACTGAGGTGATCTCAGCAAGATCAGCTTGGTAGTGCGGCGTCCAGGCGGGGGAGGCGTCGGTGGGTGCGCCGGTTGGCTGATGATGTCCGGTGAGATATGGGCGGGAAAGCTCCTGATACGACTGAATTTGCAAAGATCAAGTCCAAACGACCAGGGACTCCCCGTGATTGCCGGCCTTCTCCGCAGACCGTTGTGGAGAGAATACTGTGAGCGTCAAGGGAAATAGATCGACCTGCGCTACTCCGGGAAAGCTCACGAGCACGGCGGCAACATTCAAGCAGTCATGGAACCGGACGGGTTCCCGCAGTGGGGGGCCGATGCCGAGCCCGGCTCAGCCCATAACCTGACCGTGGCCTGAGAGCATGTGCTCGGCACCTTATACTGGGCCGCGTCCCATCGTGACCTGCCGACTCTGATACCTTGCTAAACCTGCTGGTCGAGCAGTCCGATCGCGCCCGCTCGACCAGCAACCAGTCACGTGTCCTTACGTTTGCGGGTCAGGTTCGCGGTTTTCGACACGACTCGCAGCGACGCATTTCGCTCATGAAAATTCGACCAACGTGCCTCCAATTCAGGGTCTTGTAGCTGACGCCCAATACCATCTGGGCAAGCCACCAGTTTGATGTCGTCCACGGATCCGTCCAGCTCGATAAACTTGTCGGCAAGCTCAACGAATGTGGGATTTTCGTGATCGACGTGTGCTTCTGGCCCCATGGTGAGACGTTCACCAGTGAGAGCGCAGCGCGGGTCGAGTTCACTATTGAAGTAGGCGATCCGGAAGGCGTTGATCTGCGGTCGCACAGCAACGCGGAAGGCGGCATGTACCGCTTGTCGCTGGCTCGGCGCACCATTGACGCACTTGAGGTAGCTGATATCGACCTCGGTCCCGTCCACCCGCGTGATCCAAAACCCGCGCTGATTGTACGGACTGACGCGAACAGAGATGCTGGCAATTCCTGGTCCGATCTTGCCATTAGCTTCTGGATGGCACGCGACTACGTCCATGATGAAATCGAGCTGACCGCCAGCCAACTCCGTTCCGATGGGAACCGAGTAAAGAACTTCCTTGACAGCGTCCTGCGCATCTTTCAAACGAGCGAAACGGATATTACCGATGATTCGTTCGCGCGCCATCCTTAACCTTTCGGTCACTCCTGGGCGTCAGGAAAGTGGCTGTGATGCGTTCAATGGTGGATCGTTCCAACAGCATCCAACGCTCCACCCGTACGCGAAGTTCCCCTCCGCCCGGTCCTGCCGAACCGGCATGCGGCTCACGCATGTGCAGCAGCGGTGGCCATAGGCATGTCTTGCCATGAGTAACGGACTCAAGGACACCCCAGCTGGCAGTTGGCAGGCGTGCGGCCAGCGCGATCCTGGTCGACCAGGACAGCGGGACTGGTGCTGATCAAGCGGACGAAGCCAGGGCAGCCGCAATGTTGGACGGCTCCGAACGGAGGCGTTGACGACACCGACAGCTCAGTCGAGGCGGCGCTGTACCAGGAGCTGGCCGAGGAGTTGGATACCGAGGTCACTGGGCATCGCAGGTCTTGCTGTTCAGCTCACCCTCGGAAACTGGGATGAAGGTTCAGCACTTCTTCGCAGCGCGGCGGGATACAGCCCGCCCGATCCCGATCACGAACGCACTCGAAGGGCGAGACGCCCACGGCAGACCAGAAAAGGCCGTAGCGCTCTAACACCGCCGCCGTACTCATCGGACCGCCCCTTCCCGGCTGCTCGAATCGGCCGACAGAATCTGGCACGTGCGCGCCCGAGGGGAGCCCGAGAAGACAGGAACAGCACGACACCAGCCAACACCATGCGACCCAGCCGACAGGACACAACCAGCGGAAACGACCCGATCCGACATCACCCGACACCACCCGACAGGCTCTCGGGTCGGCTCTTAACCAGCGGGTTCGGGGTTCGAGTCCCTGGCGGCGCACCAGATAGCAGGTCAAGGCCCGTCCATTTGAGACGGGCCTTCTGCGTTGGGACGGTTTACGGACCACATTGCCGCGGACCGCGTGGAAGCCAGTCGGCGAAGGAGTCCGGGGTCGGCGTCCGGATCGCGCCGGGGCTCGGCGCGCAGGGCGGCGGTCACCCGGGAAGGTCGGACGGCGGGGTGAGCAGAAGCCTGCCCGCCAGGTGGGCAGCGGCGTCGGCGAGGTCGCCGAATCGTGTGGCGTGCCGCATCTCCCCGCCCTCGGCCAGGTACACCCGGTACCAATCGCCGTCGCGGACGAGGCACCAGGCGCCGTCGCGGTGCTCGCCCAGCGAGCAGCCCGCGGGGAAGCGCGCGGCGACGGGGGCGACGGCCGCGGCGAACTCGGCGTCCACAGTGGACTCGTCCCACGGCCTGCCGGTGGCCAGCGCCGCGGCCCTGGACAGGGCGATGCCGGGAAAGTCCTCAGGCGGGCGGTAGCGCTGGTTGCGGATGTGGTCCACCAGGTCGGTCACCGGGGGAACCCCGTGCTTGTCGAGGTAATACGGGACCGCGCTGGACCACACCCAACGGCCATCGGTGTGGAAACCCATGGGGACAGTCGATTCGCCGGTGAACTCGTCGGCGGCGAAGCCGCGCGCCGCCACCACCAGCGGGGCGTTCTCCAGATACCGCAGGACGCCAACCGCCTCCCGCGCGTCGACGACCGGACGGTGCCACACCGGCAGGCCCTCGGCGTCGCGGCCGTCGAAAAGCCGCACCATGGCGCACGCGGGCGGCTCGGGCCGCTCCGCGCCGGTGATCGCGGCGACGTGCTGCCGCCGCAGCACCTCCAGTCCCGCGCTGACCTGCCAGGCGGGCAGCAGGTCCGCCCTCGGCGCCACCGGGAGCAGCCGCCAGTCGTCGGCCAAGTGCTCGACGGCGGAGCCGGTGTCCACCCGCCAGGCGGGCGGCTGGTCGATGGCGTACTCGGCCTCGGCGGGCTGACCGGGCCGCAGCGCGAACCGCGCGGTGAACCACTTCGGGTGCAGGGCGCGGTGGTGGCGCAGCCGCAGCCGGTGCAGCCACTGGCCGACGATGGCGGGTGGCGACCAAGCCCGGACCCGCCCGTCCGCCCCGGTGACGGTCGCTTCGACCTCCATCCGGCGGACCGTGGTCCGGCACTCCAGCCGCACTTCCCGCCACCCGCGCGGCGCGGCGGCCTCGATGGCCGCCATCGCGGCGGCGCGGACCGGCTCGCGGTCGGGGTCGGGGGTGGACGCCCCGGTCAGCAGCACGGGGAACCACGGCCGCGACAACGGCGGCGCGAGGCGGACCTGCACCAACGGCCGGTCGTCGTCGGCCAGGAAACCCGCCAGCGGGTCCGCGTCGGCCACCGCCGCGCCGCCCGCGGTCCGGGTGGAGAGCTGGAAGACCGACTCGAACAGCGACCGCCGCACGCGGCGGGCGACGCGACCATCGGGCAGGGCGACGATCGGACCGGCCAGCGGCTCCTCCGGGGCGACGTGCGCCGACGCGCCCGGCGCGGGCTCGATCCGGAACACCCGGTCACCCACGACGGCCAGGTCGAAAACGGCGTCTTCGCGCACCCCCGTCACCGGGCGGCGGCGATCAGGTCGTCCCCGGGCAGCTCGATGCCGAAGTCGCCACCGGGGTTCACGATGAGCGCGACGCCCGCCAGCACGGGCAGCAGGGCCCGGCCCTCGGCCCGCATGACCGCCGTGGCGTCCTCCGGGACGTATCGGGGCGACGAATAGACGGCCAGGAAACGCTTGCCCGGCGCGTCAACGCCGACGCGAAGGCCGCCCGCGCCGTCGGTCTCCATGTGGAACGGCGCTTGCAGGGCAGCCGGGAGGATACGCTCGTGCGGTAGCCAGCCCGCGGCGATGTAGCCGAGTTCGAACTCTGACCGCGGCTCCGGGAAGCCGCGCTTGCGCGGGCTAGGCCGATATTCGTCGTTGAAGTACGTCTCGCCGGTAAGCTCGCCGTCCGGGCCTACCTTGTAGCCACCCAGGATGGCGAAGTGCGGCACACCCTCGATGTGGCGGGGGTCGATGTCGGGATCGGCGCAGTACACCCAACCGCTGGGGGTGCGCGCGGCTTCCTCGCGCATGGCGTCGGTTATCGGTGGCAGCCCCGGGTGCCCGCGACCAATCTCCTCCAGGTAGCCGGTCGTCATGTGGTGGTTGACCGAGCTGGGCAGCAGGTACGCCTCGCCGCCCGCCTCGTCCCGCAGAGCCACGACCCGCCACTCCCCCTTGAGGCGATAGCGGTGGTACTCGCGCCCGGCGTGGTCGGCAGGCAGACCGCGCCGCTCGAACGGGGTGTCGGCGCGGAAGACAAGGTTGCCGTCTGGCGTTCCGTACCGGTCGACCTCCAGGTCCCGGACGGAGGTCAGCCGCGCCGAGGCGAACGCGGTCGGCGGCGGGTCCTGCGGCGACAGGTTCGGCAGCGGCGACTGCCAGGGCGGGAACTCCTCGTCTGTCCGCAGCTTCAGTTCGTGGCTGTGGGCGCCGAGCTGGCCGCACAGGTAGGCGGCGGCCTGCCCTATGTCGGCGAACCGCACGGACGTGCGCGCATCGTCGGACCACTGCACGCGGTACCAGTCGCCGTCGCGGACCAGACTCCAGGCGCCCTCGCGCACGGTGTAGACGCTGTAGCCGCGAGGGCTGATCGACCAGTTCCAGATCGCGTGATCCAGCACGACCAGCGCCCTGGCCGCGGCGTCCTCGGTATCGGCCTCGTTCCACGGTCTCCCCGCGGCCAAGGCCGCGGCGCGGTCCAGCGCGATGGTCGGGATCGGGTCGGGCAGCCGGTAGTGGCGCTCGCGGATGTGGTCGACCAGGTGCGGAACCGGCGGGACGCCGTGCTCGCGCAGGTAGTGCGCCGCCGCGCTGGGCCAGACCCAGCGGCCGTCGGTGTGGAAGCCCATCGGGACGTCCTGCTCGCCGGTGAACTCGTCCTCGGACAGACCGCGGGAGGACAGCACCAGCGGCGCTTCCTCCAGATACCGGACGATCGCCTCGCGCTCGGCGAGGGTGATCATGGGCCGGTACCAGACCGGCAGGCCCTGGTCGTCGCGGCCGTCGAAGAGCCGGACCACCTCAGTGATCCCGCCCGGCTCGGGTTCGGGCGTCTGCTTCCGCGCCTTGAGCGCGGCGGTAAGCAGCCAACGCGGGATAGCGTCCGCGGGCAGCGGGAGCAGGCGCAACTCGTCGGCGTAGGCGGCCTGCTTGGCGCGCTCGCTTGGCGGAATGGCCCAGGCGGGCTCATCCCGGCTCACCGACCGCTGGACACCGCCGTCCGCGGTGTACTCCAGGCGGGCACTGTGCCAGGCCCCGCCAGCGCCCGGGGCGTACTCGGCCATTCGCCAGCGGTGCAGCCACTGGCCGACCATCGCGGGCGGCGACCAGTGCCGGACCCGGCCGTCGGCGAGGGTGACGGTGGCGGAGATCTCACCGCGCCGCACGGTCGCCCGGTATTCGACCACCATGCTCTGCCAGCCCTCCGGGGCCAGCCCGGTAATCGCGCGCCGCGCGGCCTCCGACACGGCCTCGGTGTTCCACGGCGTCCCCTCGGCAGCGACCACGACCGGGAAGCGTGCCGTGGCGGGCAGCGGCGGGGTGAGGCGGACCTGAACGAGCGGGGTGTCGTCGACATGCCCGGCGATCGGGTCGGCGTCGACCAGCTCGGGCGGGCCGCCCGCCAGCCGCCAAGTCGCGACCTCGACCACCGCCTCGAAAGCCGAGCGCTCGACCTGCTTGACGTCGCCGCCCTCAACGGCGAAACCGTCCACAACGAACACGTCGGCCGCGACGCGGGCCGCGGTCCCCGGGCCCTCATCGAACCGGAAGGCCTGGTTCCCGGCGACGGCGATGCCGAACGGGCTTGTCACGCGCGCTCTCCCCCTGCTCCACTGCCTGTCGGCCGTGACCGTATCTCGCCGGGCTTCCTGACCGCGGCCGAACGCCGCAAGACCACTGTGCGGTCGGAGACCCCGTTCGGGTTGGCGTCGCCGGTCATGAAGACCGGCCGTTCCCGCGCCCACCCGGCGAAGTTCCCTCGCTGAGCCAGCGGAACTCGGCGCGCCACATGTCGTACCAGTCGCGGAACCACCGGTGACGCTCGGCGAGTGGCAGGATCGAGCGGATGGTCTCGTCGTAGTAGGCGCGACGTTTCTCCGGCCGAGGATGGGTGTCCAACCGCTGAACGTTGCTCAGCCGGTCAGCGAGCTTCACCAGGACCGCCTCATCCGGCGCGGCGCGCAGCCGAACCAGGTAAGCGTCCCGGGCTTGGGCACGGCTCCAACTCTTTGGGCGCGGCGGTTTGGTCACCCAGTCGACCAGGGCGGCCACCCGGTCGCCAAAGCGTTCCCGGACTTCCGCCAGCGTGCAGGCGGTGTCCTCGACCACGTCGTGCAGCACCGCGGCCCGCAGGACGTCGACATCGGTGACCCCGATGGCCTCCACGAGCACGCGTGTCGCTTCGAGCAGGTGCTCCAGGTACGGCTCGCCCGCAGGCCGGACCTGGCCCGCGTGCAGGCGGTCAGCGAAGGCCACGGCCTCGTCCAGCGCCGCGAGGGCGGCTTCTGGAAGGCGGTCCGCCCAGTGGGCGCGAAGGGCGGGCCAGCCGTCCTTGGCGGTGAACGTGTCCATCACGAACCTGTCCCCTCCCCCGCGAACTTCTCCGCCCACAGGTCGAAAGCGCGGGTCAGGATGCGACGGCGGTAGGCGTCGTCGGGCTCGGCGGCTGCCTTGGCGTAGGCGTCGGCGATGGCGCCGTGCGCGTCGAGGGCGCGCCGACGATCCTCCACCGCGAGAAGCCAGGCGTGTTCGGTGACCCGGGTGCCGTCACCGGCCAGGACGGCCTCCGCGTCGGCCCGGTCCGTCGCGACGATCCGGCCCGTTGTCGCGTCCAGCCGCCGCGCCCTCCTCGGGACCCCGTCGTCGGTCATGTCCACCCGCACCGGTTCGCCGCCGACGAGGAAGAACGCCCTTCCGCGCTGGACTTGACGCCACAGCTGATAAGTGGCCCGCCGGGACCACTCGGTACGCCCTTCGCGGGCGGCCCGCTCGTAGGCGGCGAAAATCTCCGGTTTGTCGTGCCGCTGGTAGAACGACTCGCGCAGTAGCCGTTCCCGCCGCTCTTCGACCGCCTCGATGAACTCGGTCTCGTCGCGCAGCGGCCAGGTCTCGTCGTCCTCCCCACCGCGCGCGCACTGGAGAGCACGGCGCGTGTCGGGCTCGAACTCGCCGGTGTGGCCGTTGAGCCCGTAGCCCTTCGCCCGCCTGCCGAGGATGGGGTCGTCAGGGCCTTGGCCGTCAGGGAAGATCTCGACGAGCTGGCCCCAGCACTCGAAGTGGCGCTCGGAGTACAGCGGGGTCTTCGGCACGGCGACCGGCGCGGCCGGGACCGCCCTCGGCGGAGCCGACGGCCGACGCCAGGGATACACCGGGCCGAAGACGTCGAGGCAGCGGCGGAACTCGGCCCAACTCGGCCAGTAGGCGAGCTCCTTCTCGTTCTCCCGGATGGTGGCGGGCCGAAAATCGGCGATCCGCGCCCGCAGGTCGGTCTGTTCCAGGGCTTCACGAACGGCGGCGCGCGCCTGTTCGGCATCCGCGTAGTCACGACCGTCGACGGCGAAGGCCGCCCTCGGCTCCCCGTGCGGTCCGGAGGCGATCCACACGAACACCAGGCGCTCGTGGTACGGGATCGACCCCAGGTTCAGTGACTCCATCGGGTCTCCTCCTGGTCGAGCGCAGCCGCTTCGGCGAGCATCCGCCGGACCGTCTCCTCGTCGGTCGTCGACATCTCGACTTCGGCGACGCGTACATATTCTCGATCTCCAGGATGCGGCCGCCATCACCAACGCCGAAGTATCTCCTGGCCGCTGCCAAGACCCGCGCCAGATCGCGCATGTCGGCGGTCATGACCCGTGCGCCCACCGCATCGATGACGTCCCCTGCCCGGTAATCGGGCAGGGGCGGGCAAGCCGGTCGTCATGCGCTCGACCTTGTCCAGGACACCCTCGGCCGACTTCGTCCGAACGTTGACGGTCGAGTCCGGAGCCACCTGCTCCCTGTTCGCCGCTGCCCGAGACAAGGTCCGCGAACAGTCCGGACTCTCGTTTAACGGGAAATTACCTTGGAAAGCGACAGGAAAGCCGATCTTGGGGAAGAATCTTCGGATGCGACTCGACATCGGCGCCGAAACCTCTCGGGTGCTGCGCTACCGAGCGTGAAGCGATCTGCGGCCAGCGGATGGATTGACAGCTCACATATGCCGACGTTGGCAATTTCAGCAGGCATCACGGACTCACCCTGAGCGGCACCGAGATCGGCCACGCACCAATCCGCTCCATCGCACGATCCAAGCCGACGCCGGTGCGAGTATCCACATCAGATCGGCAGGAGCCCGCCGCCTCCAGTTCCACCCATATCAGGACCTCAGCGACGCAACAACCCTGCTGAGCTCCAATTCAGCATCAACAGCCCGCTCGTAGCTGGCGAGCTGCCACAGAACCATGCGGCGCCACAGCAACCATGTGCACCACGCGCCAATATCCAACGCGTCATCGGAATCCCGTCACGCACAGTTCCTCAGCATCCAAGCGACCCAGGAGACCTTGATCTGGCCGGAAAGGGTACGAAGGTTGCATTCGACCACGCGCCCCTGCACGTCGTAATTCAGGTGGTCGAGTTCGAACCGGTGTGGACCCGTGAGCCAGTCGTCAACGCGTGCCAGATGTCCATCGGCGTGGTAGCCGTGGAACTGGTCCGCGACCGGCCGGGCGCCGGTCGCGGACCTGCTTGCACAGGCGGCTCGCGGTGTCCCAGGTATGGGATGAGTGTGACGTCGCAGAGGGTGCGCCGAGTCTCTCGAATCCGTTTGCGCTGCTCAGCGCATCGCATAGGCACTCGTTGTAACTGTTGCACTACCGTTTACGACTCATCCTGCGGTAGGGTGTATGGTCCCGCAAAGGGGGGTGTCTTGAGTGCGCTTTGATGACTGTGCCGATGCGGCTACCGTGATGTCGATAATGGACTGATTGAACTCATCTCATCTTGGTTGGCGACTGCATGCGAATGATTCCCAACGAGCCCCGCGGAAAGACCACGAAGGTGGAATCGTGGGTGTTCTCCCAGCTCGAGGCTGCCGACGTGGACGGCTGGACCTATGCGCTGCATAGCCTGAGCCTGCCGGAGCACCCGCGTAAGCGGATGGCGGAAATCGACTTTTTGCTACTCGGCGAGCGCGGACTGCTAGCCATTGAGGTCAAGGGCGGGAAGGTCACCATACGTGATGGGATCTGGCACACACTGACCATGAAGGGCGACCGTCGCCGGCTGACCGAAAGCCCGATTGATCAGGTCAAATCCGCGATATCAACCGTGGAGAAGCGAATCCGGCAAAGTGATGTCGGAGACCTATGGGCGAAGACCGTCTTCGCACACGGGGCGATCTTCCCCGATTGCGAGTTCGACGTCCGCTCCGTCGAGTGGGACCCGGAGACCATCCTCGACTCCCGCGGGCTTGAGGAAGTCGGCGTGGCCAGGTGGATCGACCAGTTAGCGGTCTATTGGGAGAACAAGCCAGGACACCGAGCCAGGCTCAGCGTGGACGAGGTGCAGCGGTACCTCGACTATTTACGTCCCGACTTCGAGCAAGTACTCACCCTGCGCCAGCTCGGTGACTCGATCGACGCCGACGTGGCTGACTTGACCCTGAACCAGTACCGGGCGCTCGACCTAATCGAGAGCAACCCGCGGATAGTGTTCGAGGGCGGTGCGGGCACTGGCAAGACCATGCTCGCGATCGAGGCAGCCCGACGGATCGCCGCAGGTGGCCGCATGGTGCTCATCACCTGCAGCAGCCCGGTCCTCGCGGGCTTCATCGCGGGGCAGCCTGACATGGAGCGCGTAGCGGTCCGCCCATTCAACCAGGTCGCTCGGGAGTCCCAGGCGGTCTACGACGTCGTTGTGGTCGACGAAGGTCAAGACCTCATCAACGACGCCGATTTGGACGTGCTCGATCGGATCCTCCGCGGTGGGCTCGCCGACGGTTCCTGGACCGTACTCCTCGACTCCAACAACCAGCGGGGGTTGGTCGGCCGCTATGACCCCGCGGGCATGCGGCGGTTGCGCGACCACCGCCCCGCGACCCTCCAACTGCGGGAGAACTGCCGCAACACGGCCGAGATCGTGTCCGCCGTCCAAGAGCGCACCGGCGCTGACCTGGGCATCGCGTCCACCGCCCGTGGGCCCGCTGTGGTGCTCTTGCGCGAACCCCGCGTCGAGGCCGCCCGTGGTGTCGCAGAGGTCCTTAAGAGCCTGCAGGACGATCGGGTCTCTCTATCCGATGTCGTGCTGCTCTCGCCGTTCCCCTTCGCCGAGTCGGTGTTCAACGAGATGCCACACGCCTGGCGCGTTCGGGTTGACGAACTCGACCTGGTCAAGCTCGGCAACCCGGCCGGGGGTCGCGTCGGGTTCGCGCAGGTCGCTGAGTTCAAGGGCTTGGAGAGCCCGTTCGTCATCGTCGAGGCACCGGGTGTCCTCGACGATGACGAGAACAAGGCAGCGCTGTACGTCGGCATGACGCGTGCCCGGGCCGCTCTGTGGGTCGTCAACCCGGAGCTGGAGGAGACGACATGACGCCAACCTCGACCGGGTTCCAGGACCGTGACAGTGTCCTCGCCTACCTAAGCAAGCAACTCATCGGTCCCGTGAACGGTCCCGACGAGGTTCTGGGTCCGAAGGACAACCCGCACGAGCGCTACCTGACGGGCCTCCTCTACCCGCAAACCACCGATGCGGATGCTCCTGCCCGCGACGGAGCAGAAGACGACGGCGAGGAGGTCACAGAGGCCGCAGCCGCTCAGCAGACTGACGACGACGAGGATCCGGTCACCATGGCCGGCCAGTCCAAGCCCAGCTCGGTAGGCATCAGCTTCGTCACCGATCGGGTCTGCGCGATCGAGGTCGAACTGCTCGCCGGGACCTACGAGCAGGACCCGACCTCAGATGACGAATGGGTCCGCAGCGCCCACGACCTGACCGGGCCCGCGGCACTGACCATCGAGCCCCCCGCGGACGGCGCACTCCGCAAGTCCGTCCGCGTCCTCGGTGACCGGGCGGAGCTCTACGTGCGGTGGCGTCCTTGGGGCACCTCCTGGGTCGTGACCGTCGTGCTCATCAACAAGCGCGAGAAACCGGTCCGCTCGCTGGTCGACTCCGCAGACTGCCTATTTCAGGTCGAGCTGAGGTGCGCACCGACAGAGGGGGCCATCCTCCGCTACCCAACGCGGAACCACCTCAACCCCGACCACGAGGCGGCTGAGCTGCAATTGCAGTATCGGGACGTCCTCGTCTACGCACTCGGCCACGGTTGTGCCGCGACGTGGGATAGCGGTGCGACAACCCACTCCGTGCGCACTACCTTCCTCCCGGTCCATGTGGTCCCGGACATCGCCTTCGACGTCCCGGGCTCCGACGAGGTCCTGAGTCTGCGGCAGTTGAGCGGGATCCAGCGTGAACCCGCTGAGGTCTGCGCTCAGTTGCGAGACTTCGTCCGAGGCTATGAGCAGTGGATCATCGACGTCCGCGGCTCGCTCGACACGAGGCTTAGTGACGACTTGGCCCAAGCCGCCGACCGAATCCTCGCGAAGGCCACGGCCGCCGCCGAGCGGATGCGCAAAGGCGTCGAGACACTCGCCGACCCGGGGCACAATGCCCAGCGAGCTTTCGCACTCGCCAACGAGGCGATGCTCCGCCAGATGGTGCACGGATCGACCGAGTTCGCGGGTGCCCCGCACGCGCCGTCCGCAGCCCCGGACGTCTCGCACGTTGACTACAGCCGGTTCGATCCCCGTTGGCGCCCGTTTCAGCTCGGCTTCCTGCTGCTCAACATCGACGGGATCGTCAACGACGGCGTGGACCGCGAGCTGGTCGACCTCGTGTGGTTCCCTACCGGCGGCGGCAAGACCGAGGCCTACCTGGGGTTGGCCGCTTTCACCATTTTCTTCCGCAGACTTGAGCATGGTGAGGCGGGCGCGGGGACCACGGTCATCACCCGGTACACACTGCGCCTGCTCACCACTCAGCAGTTCCAGCGCGCGGCCACCATGATCGCCGCTTGTGAGGTCCTGCGCGCCGACGCGAAGACCGATCTCGGCAGCACCCCCATCTCGATCGGCATCTGGGTCGGTGGGTCGAACACGCCCAACTCCTACGCCGAGGCCGTGAAGCTCGTTGACGACCTGCGGCAGGAGCGCAAGGTCGGCCAAGGCTTCCAAATCGAGATGTGCCCGTGGTGCGGTACCCGCATCGTCCCCGGTCCAGACGACGTCCACCAAGACATCGGTGTCGTCGCGACCAACAACGCCTTTTTCATCACCTGTCTGAACACCACCTGCCCGTTCAACCGCAGGCTTCCGATGTCCTCCGTGGATGAAGACCTCTATGACAACCCGCCCACGATGCTGGTTGGCACCGTGGACAAGTTCGCGCGGGCGACTTGGGACGCCAAAGCGGGCGCGCTGCTCGGCGTCGGCAGGGGCATGGGGCCGTCGTTGATCATCCAGGACGAGTTCCACCTCATCTCCGGGCCGTTGGGGACGATCGTCGGCCTCTACGAGGCCGCGTTCGACATCGTCATGCGCTCGACGGGAACCCGACCGAAGATCGTCGCCGCGACCGCGACCATCCGCAACGCCGAGCAGCAGACGCGCGGGGTGTTCGGGCGCGAGGTGCGGCTGTTCCCGCCCGCAGGCGTCGACGCGGGCGATTCCTATTTCGTCCGCACGAACCACGACACGCCGGGACGCGCGTACGCGGGAGTCATGCCACAGGGACACAGCCCGGTGACCGGGTTGGTCCAACTCGCGTCCGCGCTCTTGCAGGCGCCCACCGAGACGGCCCTCGCCTCCGACGACGCCCGGGACGCCTACTCGACGCTGATCATTTACCACAACAGCTTGCGGGAGCTTGGCAAGACCATCACCCTGGCCCGCGATGACATCCCCGCCCGCATCCGGGTGATCGCCGCGGCCGAAGATCGCGTGCGCGATCTCAATGACGACAACATCGTCGAGCTGACCAGCAACATCGACTCGGTGCGCATCCCGCACATCCTTCAGCGGCTCGGTGAGCCCGCCGAATCCGGCATCGCGCTGCTCGCCAGCACCAACATGATCTCCGTTGGCGTGGACGTGACCAGGCTCGGGCTGATGGCCGTAGTCGGCCAGCCCAAGACCACAGCCGAGTACATCCAGGCGTCCAGCCGAGTCGGACGCGACCAGAGCAGACCCGGCTTGGTTCTGACCTTGTACTCGGCGACAAAGCCCAGGGACCGCTCCCACTACGAGTCGTTCATCCCCTACCACTCCGCCCTCTACCGCGCGGTCGAACCGACATCGGTCACGCCGTTCTCCATCGCCGCACGGGACCGGGCACTGCACGCCGACCTCGTGATCCTGGTCCGCCACGTCCTAGGCCTGGGAGCGAGGACGGATGCGGCTCGGTTCGACCCGGACGCACCCGAACTGGGCCGACTGCTGGCCGCCTTCCTGGACCGCGCCAAGCAAGCCGATCCCGATGAGGCGAAGGCCGTCGAGGACCATCTGATGAAGCTCAAGGACGTGTGGGCGGCTGAGGTGACGCGCAACGCCGACGAGGGCGGGTTGGTCTACAGCGGTTGGGGAAATCAGCCGCGGCTGCTCCGGCAGTTCAACAAGCCGCGCGGCACTTGGGCGACTCTGAACTCGATGCGCAACGTCGACGTCGAAATCGCTGTGCACGTCGAGGGGACACGCACATGACCGAACGGAAGATGCGCCGTTCCCAGATCATTGGTCCGTTTGGCCCCGGTGCGATTGTCGACATCGTCGGCGAGTCCTTCGTGGCAGTAGACGCAGGGCGTTGGCGTGGTCGGCTGGACCCCGTGCTCTTCCCCCGACTTGCCCGAAGGCTCGGTGTCGGCTCGTTACGCGCCCCGTCTGCTGATGGCAGCGGTGTGCCCTACTACCGCTTCCCGCAGTGGATGTTCTGCTTCCACTGCCGTCGGATGATCCGCTGGAGCACCACGCGAGAGGTGGCCGGTAAGGCACCGACCTGTACACAGGACACGGACAAACAATTGGTGCCGATGCGGTTCGTGGCTGCCTGCGAGGACGGCCACCTCGCCGACGTCGACTGGCACCGCTGGGCGCACTCCGGTCCCGTCCGCCCGTACCGCTGCGAGGTTCGGCCGCCCACCCTGGAGTTCCTCAACATGGCAGGCCAGGGAAGTGGTCTGCGTTCGTTGGTGGTGCACTGCCGGTCGTGCTCAGCGAGTCGATCGCTGGACGGCATCACCGGTAAGGGAGCCTTGCGGCAGCAGTGCAGGGGTACTCAGCCGTGGCAGTCATCCGCCGACGAGCGACCATGCGGCAAGACCCTCGTCGCGCTGCAACGAGGCGCGTCGAACATCTACTTCCCCACGGTCCACAGTGCGATAGACATCCCACCGGACTCAGACTTCCGGGAAGTCGATCCCTTGATCACCAAACTTGTCGCCGACCCAATGTTCTCGGTCTTCGTCAACGGAACCGGTGTGGACGAGGTGACCAAGACAGTTCTGATCTCGAACCTGGCAACCAAGTGGGGGATCCCAGAGGACGATGTGCGAGCCGAGATCACCAAACAGGTGACGGACCTCGCTGCCTCTGTGGGATCCGTCGAGGACATCCGTCCGGAAGAATGGGGTGCGCTTTGCAACCCCAAGTCGGAGCATGATCCGCGCAGCGACTTCATCAGCTCCAGTGCTCCGCACCCAGGCGAGTCGGGGCGGTCCGCCGTGCACTCAGAGCTGCGCAGAGTGATCCACAGTGTCGTGCTCGTGCACAAGCTCCGTGAGGTCCGTGTGCTCACGGAGTTCAAGCGCTACAAGGCCGAGACGGCCGTCCGCGCAAACATCTCCGGGCGGCTGGACTTCTTGCCCGCCCTTGAGACTTTTGGCGAAGGCTATTTTCTCCGGTTCAACGAGGACGCGGTCGCTGTCTGGGAGCAGCACCCCGAAGTGCGGGAGCGGGCAGCGTTGCTCGCCTCACGCATCCCCGACGGACAGGAGGACCGGTACCCCGAGCCGACGGCGCGGTACCTGATGCTGCATTCCTTCGCCCACCTCCTGCTGCGCAATACCGCCTTCGAGGCGGGTTACTCGACGTCTTCGCTTCGTGAGCGCCTCTACGTGACTCCGAAGGCGAAAGCTCCCGAGATGGCCGGAATCTTGATCTACACGGCCGCCGGGGACTCAGAGGGGACGCTCGGTGGGCTCGTACGCATGGGCAGGCCGGAACGCTTGCTCCGGTTGTTGACGGCGGCTGTCGCGTCCGCGCAGTCGTGCTCCTACGATCCCGTGTGCCGGGAGTCCTCCGGCCAGGGGCCCTACGGCATGTCGATGGCCGCGTGCCATGCCTGCTCCCTCGTCCCGGAGACCAGCTGCGACGAATCGTTCAACCGGTTGCTCGACCGGCGCCTGCTGATCGACGAAGACTGGGGCTTCTTCGCACACTTCGCCAAGGTGCTGAACGAGGTACCCGGTGGTGGCACGTGGTGATCGGTTCTGCAGGCCGACTGCCCGATTACCGCGTTGTGCAGCTCGGTCTCGGGGCCGACCCCGCCGAACTGGCTGTACAACAGCTGCGACCTGGGCGGACGGTACGCGTCATCACCAACCGCACATTGCTGCGAGGTCGAATCCGCAGCGTTCTCGCGTCTGCCCCGTCCCGGGGCAGGTGGGAGATGCGGTCCTACCTCGAACTGGTGCGGCAACTGTGGAAGGACGTGCACGGCAGCGGGCCTGACGGCTACAGCAAGTACGACGCGGAGCTGCAGGCGTTCTTGGAGATGCTGTCAGGAAGCACGAGCCCGCGCATCGACTATAGGCCACTCGTCATCCTCGAAGGGCAACAGTTGCCCTTGGACTTCTTCCGGGTAATCGCTTACCTGGGGATCTCCGCCGTGGTCGGGGTCGACCCCGGTGCCGCAGTCGCTGAAGAGGGATCGACGACCGCGGAGATCGTCGAGGCGCTCGGCAACGCCCCCCTCGAACGGTACTCCGGAGACGTGCCCGCCACCGCTGTGCTCGACCTGGTCGCTGCGGTGGATCCCGCCGGTCGTCCCGTTCCATCAGGGTCGCCGGTCACTGGTCCCAAACCGTCTGTTCGCTGCTTCGACAGCTCAGACGACGAAGCGCGGATGGTCATGAAGCTCGCGGCCGACCATCCGGGCGACCAGATCGGAGTCCTGCTGCCCACCGTCGAGCTCATCGACGACTTCGTCAAGCAGTTGCGAAAACTCGGCGCACGCTTCCAGTGGTACCACCACAGCCACTCCCGGCTGCTTCCGGCCAACCGCATTGATTTCGCTTCGGCCGGGATCAAGTTACTCAGCTGGGCCAGTTCTCCGGGCTTACGGTTCGACCGGGTGGTCCTCCCGCGGCTCCAGTACGCCACGGAGCAGCACTTCACTCCGAATCTGCCCGTTCTCGGCGTCACAGCCGTGCGGGAACTCCTGTTCTCATACAGCGGGGACGGACTGCCGACAGTCCTGGCCGCACTCCCGCCCCACTTGATCGACCTCACTGGCATCGCGACCGCCGCCGAGTGGGAATCGGGTGCCTCATTTCTCGACGAGGCCCCGACGGGCACCCGCCCAGTCACTCTGCCGGACCTTGAACCGGCGAGAGCCGTGCTGCGCGACGACCACTTGGTCCCCGCCCACCGTCAACGAGTGCTCACCGCCCAAGAGGAGGTCGGTCTCGCCTTACTCATGCGAGGTGCGCAGGTACCGCTCTCTGAAGAACTCCCAGTCGGTTATCGGGCGAGACTCCCCACAGGCGACGAACGCGCGGTGGCCTTCGACGCCATGGTCACACACAACCTCGGACTCGTGCGCAAGTACGCCGGGACGTACTCGATCACGCACTGGGACTTTGACGACTTGGTCCAATTCGGTGTCATCGGCCTCATACGGGCAGTCGAGAAGTTCGACGCGTCCATGGGATTAAAGTTCTCCACCTACGCGACCCGGTGGATCAACCAGGCGATCGGCCGTGCCATACCGGAGGGTTTGGCGATCCGGATCCCGGTTCACATGTGGGAGGTCGTCCGGAAGGTCGCCGCGGTGCGCTCGCAGATGACCAGATCCGACAGATCGCCGTCAGCCGTCGAGATCGCCGCACGAGCGGACATGCCAGTGGACAAGGTCTTGCTGAGCCTGGAGATCCTGTCCGGGGTGCGCAGTCTCGATGAGCCGATCGGGGACGATCCGAATCTCTCCCTGTGGGACGTCGTCGCCTCCGAAGCCGAAGAAGACTTCGATGAGGTCATCGACCGGCGGCAGCGAATCGAGCGCGTCCGGGCCGCGCTCCGACTGCTGAGCGACCGCGAGGCGGACATCCTGCGGCAGCGCTTCGGCTTCGGCGGCGAGGAACCGATGACACTGGACCGGATCGGTGAACGGTACTCGGTCACCCGTGAACGGATCCGCCAGATCGAGAGCAAGTCCAAGTCCAAGCTCCGCGATTACCTGTGCGGTGGTGTATCGGTACGCCCGACCAAGACCCGTCGGAAACCGCGCGTTCCACGACGGACGCCGCACCCGGTCGCCGTCCGACCCGCGGCACACACCGCCATCGATCTGGTGACATTACCGCCAGCCGTATACGAGAGCGCGGTCGACTCCCTGGTCCGGTTCATAGCCGAGCAAGTCGTGCTCTCGGCGACGAAAATCCTGACAGTCGTCCTCGGATCCGAGGACCTTTGGTGCGGAATCAGCTACCGGGGAACCGGAGATTCGGTTCGTGCTGTCCTGGATCCGCAGGGTGCCCCGAGCACGGGCGGTGGCGCCCAAGCCCTGCGCGGGCTCATGGCGGGAATCGGTGAGCTCACCACCTGGGTCAGCGATCAACCCGCGGGCATCCTGCTCCGCGTCCAGCAGGACCGGTGGACGGTGTCACGGGCCTCGGCCCGCACCCCCGCCGCGTTGCCGTTCGGCGACGAAGACACATGGACCATGATCAGGATGTGTGCTCCGGGATCCGCTTTCGCGGGTGCCAACGAACTCACCGCC
Organism: Actinokineospora sp. NPDC051303; assembly: GCF_055586285.1. NCBI lineage: Bacteria > Bacillati > Actinomycetota > Actinomycetes > Pseudonocardiales > Pseudonocardiaceae > Actinokineospora > Actinokineospora sp. NPDC051303. The sequence continues at coordinate 45,567 of NZ_JBVJIN010000016.1, read as the reverse complement.
CAGGTTTCAGCCGGTTTGGGTGTGGTGCTCGGACCACGCATCCGCGATAGCGGCCTGCTGGTGGCCGTCAACGGCAAGCCCGTCCAGGCAACGGACCCGTTCCTGTGGACCAACCCCGCCACCCAAGACCTGGGGCGGGAGGAGATCACAAACGCCGGGTGCGCGGTGACGGCCAACCCCTACGTGCTCCCACACCCCGATCGGCTCCGGGAGGGCGATATCGTGCAGGTGGGCCACCCAGCGCAGTGGCGGGCTCGCCAAGGTCTGTACCTGCGCTCCGGGGGCAGGTACCTGCTTCAGGGTGGCTGGTGGGGCCTGCCCGGATTCGAGAAGGATCACCCGTCCTCCCTCGTCCGCGTCGACCTCGAGATCGGTGCCGACCAACAGCGGCTCTGGGGCTTCGACGGGCCTGGCCCGATCCGCCCGCCCGCGGCACTCGTGCCCAGGCTGACCGCTGTGGCGTCCGTTGCCCGCAGGCGGTCTGAAGCCGTGTGGGCCACTGATCGGAAGGACTCGGCGTGACCGAACCAGAACTGCACGCCTTCGTCGAGGACCTCCGCGACCGCGTGGAGCACCGCCTCGAGGACAGCGACGTGATGGCGCGGGACGCCTTCGTCGAGGTGGTGCGAGAACACCTCGTGGACAGCGGGGTGCTCGACGACCTCACCGCCTGCTACCTGAACGTGTCGTGGCAGCAGCGAAGGGTAGAGATCGCGGGCTACGACATCAGCGATGACGGGACCATCCTGCACTTGGTCGGCGTGGACTACGGGTTGACCGGCAGCGCCGTCAAACGCGACCGCGTAGACCAGATCCTTCGGCGGCTGCGGGCGTTCGCCGACTTCTGCCGGACCGGGCAGCACACGCAACTCGAACCGTCGAATCCGGCCTACGACATGGTCCAGCGCATCAGCGAGATGTGGTCGGGCCTAGTCTCCATCCGCCTGCTGGTGCTGACCGACGGAGTGACCAGCATCCGCAAGCTCAAGGAGGGCCCGGTCTCGGACCTGCCCGCCACCACCTCGGTGTGGGACCTGCCCCGATTGCACAAGCTGCTCGGCCCGGCGGCCAAGCAGGAGGACATCGAGATCGACCTGCGCGAACTCGGCTACAGCGTTCCCTGCCTGGAGTCCAAGCCGCAACTCGACGGGTACCGGTGCCTAATGGTCGTGCTGCCCGGCGTGCTGCTCGCGGAGCTCTACGAGGAGCACCACAGCAGGCTCCTGCAACGCAACGTCCGAGCCTTCCTACAGGCCCGTGGAAAGGTGAACAAGGCGATCGGCGAGACCATCCGGGACGAACCCGGCCGGTTCTTGGCGTACAACAATGGGATTTCCGCGACCGCCAAGGCCGCGAACCTGGAGAACACCCCCGAGGGGCCGCTGCTGGTCAGCCTCACCGAACTGCAGATCGTCAACGGCGGACAGACGACGGCGTCGCTGCACCACGCACGGCGCCGAGGTCTTTCTCTGGACGAGGTCAACGTGCCCGCGAAGATCACGATCGTCGACGACGAGTCTCTCGACCCGATGATCCCGCTCATCTCGAAGTACGCCAACTCGCAGAACGCCGTGACGTCGGCGGATTTTGAGGCGAACAGCCCCTTCCACGTCGGTCTTGAGCGCCAGTCCCGGGGTACATGGAGCACCGGTCCGGACGACAAGCAGACCCGTTGGTATTACGAGCGCGTTCGTGGTCAGTACGAAGTGGAGAAAAACCGCGAGCCGACGTTGGCCAAGCGCAAGAGCTTTGAGGCCCGGAACCCGCGCGACCAGCGAATCGGCAAGACCGACGCCGCCAAGTACGAGTACGCCTATGGGCTCCGGCCGCACGTCGTCAACCTAGGTGGGCAGAAGTGCTTCCTGCAATGGACCACTAGCGAGAAACTGGAGACGAAGGAGCCACCCACTCAGGAATACTTCCGTCACCTGGTCGGCAAAGCGATCCTCTTCAACGACATTCGATCGATCATCTCGCAGGGCAACGTCGGTGGCTACCTCGGCCAGATCACCGCGTTCACCCTGTCTCTTCTCGTGGACCGGCTCGGTGCCATCGACTTGGACCAGGTGTGGCGGTCGCAGGCCGTTCCCGAGGCGCTTGCGCAGGTCGTGCCAGAGGTGTCGGCGGCTGTTCGCGAGGTCGTCACCACTCCGCCCAACTCGGCAAACATCACTGAGTGGTGCAAGAAGGAGGCGTGCTGGACCGAGGTGCGCAAGATCGCTTGGACGCCGCCGGATGAGTTGGTGCGGACCGTGGCGGTGCGAACGATGTGACCGGCGTACCTGTGCCCCACCGACCTGACGACGCGATGCCGCCGCTGGCGCTCGCCAATCCCCACAAAATCAAGAAAGCAGAGGGTGATGTGTCCGTCTACGGCGTGAAGCTACAGCGCAGCGAGGTGCTGAAGCTAGCCGAGCACGCCGACGCCTGCACCGAGGAGACCTTCGCCGAGTGGTGCGCGGCCAAAGCCAGCTCGGGGGCGCGCTTGGCGGTGGACCTGTTCTCCGGCGCGGGTGGGCTCAGTCTTGGGCTCACCGACGCGGGTTGGACTGTCGCCGCCTCGGTAGACCACAACGAGTTCGCGCTGCGCAGCCACCGCGCCAACTTCCCTGGCTTGGCGCTCAACATGGACCTCGGCGAACCTGCGTGCCGCAGGCGACTGGTCCGCATGTTGAGCGGGGCCGGGATCGATCTGATCGCAGGCGGACCGCCGTGTCAGCCGTTCAGCCGCGCGGGCCGCAGCAAGATCCGGAGTCTGGTCGACGCCGGGGTGCGCGACGAGCACGACGAACGCAAGGAAATGTGGCGGGCCTACCTCGACATCGTCCTGCGGGTGAAGCCGCGGGCTGTGTTGATGGAGAACGTCCCGGATATGGCCCTCGGGGACGACTTCCAGGTCGTGCGCACCATCATCGACAGCCTCGAGGAAGTCGGCTACCGCACCCAATTGGGCTTCGTCGACGCTTGGCGCTATGGCGTTCCCCAGCACCGCAAGCGCTTGATCGTGTTGGCACGCTTGGACTCCGACGAGTTCCCATGGCCGGAAGCCTCACCCCAGGTGAACCTACACGCCGCGATCCACGACCTGCCCCGCCTGGGAGAGGGCACCGGTGGCCGGGAAATGGCCTACGCCGAGCCTGCCGAGGGACTTTCGGAATTCGCGATGCGCATGCGCAAAGGCGCGGACGCCGACCGCGTCCACGACCACATGACCAGGCCGGTGCGTGACGATGACCGCGAAATCTTCGGGTTGATGACCCACCGAACGCTCTACGCCGACATCGACGCGCGGCTGCGCAGGTATAAGGCGGACACGTTCGACGACAAGTACAAGCGGCTGGACTGGAACAACCTCAGCCGGTCCATCACCGCGCACATCGCAAAGGACGGCTACTGGTACATCCACCCGGAGGAACACCGGACCCTCACCGTGCGCGAGGCCGCGCGCATCCAGACCTTCCCGGACTGGTTCCGGTTCGCGGGCACCCGCAGCCACGCGTTTCAGCAGATCGGCAACGCGGTCCCGCCGCGACTCGGCGAGGCGGCGGCACTGGCACTTCGGCCGCTGCCGGACGCCCCGAAGAACCGGGTGAATCCGTGGCGAGCCCTACGCAACCGGTTGACGAAGTGGGCACGCAGGCAACGGGAGGGCAGCCATTGGTGCGTCCTGCCCGGCCCGCAGTTGGGGCCAGCAACAGCGGCGATGATCGCGTTGCTCGACCCGTCCCCGATGGAGCTGCATGCCCTCGAACCCGCTCTGCGGGAGGTCGCCGCTCGCGGGCGCATCAGCGCCCGCGCGGTGAAACTCGTCCAGCAAGCAGGCGCCAGCGCGAAGGACGTCGCCGCGGTGGCCGCCGCTCGGGAAGCGCAGAACGCCCAGCGGATCTGGCAACACGTCGAGGACCTCCCGGAAATCCTCGACCTGCGACCGAAGCAGGTCGCCGTGCTGAAACTGCTGGCGGGTGACGACGTCCTGCTCCCCGGGGGTCCCGTGGTCCGAGTTGCGGCCCGGGTGCTTGGGACCGACTCCGACCGGACGAACAGCCTGACCAACGGGCGGGTCGACCTGGCCAAGCTGGTCGGGGGTGGACCGGACGCACCGTTGCGGATGGGGGCCATTCGGTTGATCAGCCAAGTGGCCTGCGCGAAGCAGGCTCCGGTATGTGGGACCTGCCCGTTGGCGACGCGGTGTGCCTACGCGAAGAAGACGGGGTCCGGGGACCGGTTGTTCTGAACACCGCGTCAAGCGGTGGCGGGCGAGTTGGGCGGCGATGGCTTCCAGGAGGTCGTCCACGTCGCTCGCCTCTGCACTCATGGCCACCGGGTCCGCGAAAGTAGCGTAGGCGACCTCGGGCATCATCATTGCCATGACTAACCCCGTGGTACCAGCCTACACCGACTTGTTGTGGCCGACACTCGTTGCGGTTCGGGCACTTGGCGGCTCGGCGTCCATCGACGAAATCGTCGAGAAAGTCATCGAACTAGAGAGTTTTACAGACGATCAGCAGCAGGTTCTGCACGGCGACGGTCCGCAAACCGAGATCGAGTACAGACTGGCCTGGGCGCGCACATATCTGAAGGGCATGGGTCTACTGGTCAATAGCCGCCGCGGGGTGTGGAGCCTGACCGAGGACTCCAAGTCTGTGAACCACCAGAAGGAGGTCCGTGATCTCCACGTCAAGTACACCGCACAACTGCGAGAGGCGCGGCGCCGAACCGCGACGTCTGCCACAGGAGGCGATGATGACCAAGACGAACAGAGTGAGTGGCAGGACCAACTCCTCGACGCGCTCATGGGAATCACACCGGACGCTTTTGAGCGCCTGACGCAGCGACTCCTGCGCGAGGCCGGATTCATCAATGCCACCGTGACTGGGCGAACCGGCGACGGCGGCATCGACGGCCTTGGCGTCTATCGCATGTCGCTCGTGTCGTTTCCGGTGTTCTTTCAGTGTAAACGGTACAAAGGAAGCGTTGGGTCAAGCGCCGTTCGGGACTTCCGTGGCGCGATGGCAGGTCGAGGCGACAAGGGCCTACTGATCACGACTGGCACATTCACCGGTGACGCGAAAGCCGAAGCCACCAGGGATGGCGCACCTCCGGTCGATCTCATCGACGGGCATCGCCTGTGCGACCTGCTTAAGGAGTACGAACTCGGAGTCGCCACGACCGTGCGCCAGGTCGAGGACGTACGAGTGGACACTGCGTTCTTCGCCGACATCTGAGTGTCACTGCAGCCGCTGGTCCCGTCGGTCCGAATGGGCTCCACCCACCCAGGTACGGCTTTACGTTCTGCAACCACGTCGTCACAGATACTTGCTGCTATGCCCTCAGCTGCGAAGCGCACTCTAAAGGGAGGGGCGCTTCGGTTCACCAACGCCGACTTCGGTTGGCGCGAGGAACGTCTTCGCCCCCGTTACCACGGGCCCGGATCGATATCCCCGCCCAGTAAACGTCCTCGCCGCTACTGTGTTTGGTGGGAAGCACGACCCGAGAGGAACTTGATGGACGAGGCCAAGCTCCAGGCGACGATGCGGCGCTTCGAGGAACAGGCTGCCCGCGCCTCGGCGCTCAAGGAGAGCATCGCGCAGCTCAGGGGGAGCGCACGCAACGCGGACGGCTCGGTGACGGTGACCGTCGCCCCGTCCGGGGCCGTGCTAGGGCTGCAGTTGGGACCGGCGGCGATGAAGAAGTCGCACACCCAGCTAACCCAGGAAATCCTCGGCGCCATCCGGCAGGCCACGCAGCAGGCCGCGGCGGCGATGGAGCAGCTCGTGCGGCCCGCGGTCGGTGAGGAACAGTTCGCCAAGTTCCAAGAGGCGTTCCGGGCGCAAACGCCGGACCAAGCCGCGATGGGGCCCTCGGCTCCGCCGCCGCCCGCGGCGCTGCCCGCGCCGCCGGTGCCGGGCGCGGGCCGGGCCGAGTACTCCGCCCCGGCGCCGATTCGGAACCAACGGCCGCGGCGTCCCGTCGAAGACGGTGACGACGACGACTTCTCCACGGGTTCGATCTTCGGGGGCAATTGATGACAATGATCGTCAACGGGCAGGCGCTGGCGGCCTACAGCAAGGGCTCGGCGGCCACCGGCGAGCACTTCGGCGCGCTGTCGGGTGTGTTCGAGCAGGCCAGGGTCTCGACGACTGCTTCGGGCCGCTCGGGGAGTTCCTCGCGTTCGCGTACTTCAACAACGTCGAGGAGTGCCAGCAGCTCGCCACCCAGGCGAAGACGTATCTGTCCGCGGTGTCCGCGGCGGTGACTGACACCGCCAAGAGTTACGCCGACACCGACACCGCCGAGGCCGGAACCTACGGCCAGCTCTCCGGCTCGCTCGGCGGCCCGGGCACCATCGGCGGCGTCAACGCGGGCGAAGGCGGCTCGAAGAGCTACCTGGAGCAGCACGCCGGGTACGGCAGCTCATGGGTCGACGCGAGTTCCGACCTCGCCAACGCGGGCACCCCGCCCGAGATCGCCATCGCGACGGTGAACGCGCGGATGCGGCAACTCGAAGCCGTCACCAGCCCCGGGCAGGCGTTCGTCGACAACGGTCTCGGATTCCTCATCGGCCTGGTGATCAGCCCGCTGGTCGAGTTCGTCCTCGAACCGGCGATCGGCGACCCCGAGCAGATGCGCAGGACCGGCGAGGGCTGGAAGAAGATCGCCGACTGGGTCGAAGGCGCGGCCGAGCACGAGAAGCAGCGCTCGGAGGCCACCCGGCCGGTCTGGGAAGGCGAGACGGGCGAGGCGTTCCGGGCCGAGATGGCCGAGTTCGTCGAGGGCGCCAAGGCCATGGCCGCGGACATCCGCGGACTCAAGGAGAACATGGACCTCGCCGCGGACCTGTTCGACCTGTTCGTGGAGACGGTCATCGACATCATCCAGGAACTCGTGATCGGCCTGATCATCGAGTGGCTGGCGGCGCTTGCCGCCTCCTGGATCACCGCGGGCGCCTCGGTGGCCGCGGCGGGCGGGCTGACCTCCGCCCAGGTGGCGATCACCGGCACCCGGCTGGGCACCAAGGTCGCGAACCTGCTGCACAAGCTCAAGCCGATCTTCAAACATCTGGAGGACCTGCTCAAGCAGCTTCGCTCCGGCAGGCTGAAGAACCTGTGCGACCGGGCCAACGGCCTGGCCGACACCCGCGGCGTCGGCGGCTACCTCGGCCGCACCATGGACCGCCGCAGCCCGACCCTGGGGGCGCTGCGCAACCACACCGACTCCAACATCGTCGACGGCATCGAAACCGGCCTGAAGACCAAGTCCTCGAACAACTACTTCGGCAAAGACGCGGTGGGCGAGGAAGCGCTGGCGCAGCGGGCGGTCAAGTACGGGCTCGGCGCCCTCGGCCTCGGCGGCACGACGCACACCGGCACGGCGGCCACCAACGGCGCGATGGAGAATGTGCCCGGCGCGGCCGTGGGGTACGGCGTCGAACAGGGTTACGACAAGGCAACCGACCCCGCGACAGAGGAGGAGCGCCCTGCGGACACCGACCGGGGCTTCACCTTCACCGAGTAGCCGATGCACCCGAACGTAGTGGGGCCAGGGATCAAGGCCCGACGACTCCTCGCCCCTGGGGAGGAACTGCTCTGGGCGACGCGGGCGAACCGCCAGCAGTTCGATGTCCGTGGGCTCAATCCAGACGGGACGCCCCGGCCAGGGTTTCTCTCGCGAGCCGGGGCAGGGGCTGTGGGGGTGGTCGCCGGGTTCGCGCTGGCGACGACGAGTGGAACCGACGCGTCGAGCCGCCCGGAGCTTCCGGATGTGATCGTCGTGGGCGACACGCCTGCTGACTTGGCTGTTGTCCATGGGTTTCAGCACCGCGAGTCCGCGATGTGGGCGCTGACGACGTGGCGGCTGTTGCGGCAGTGGGGGTTGCGCAGCCCCAGCAGGCACCCCCGCCGAAGAAGAAGGGCTTCCTGAGCGGTGTGGTCGAGGTCGGGCGGATCGTCGCCGACGTCATTTCCTCGCCCATGACCAACGCGGGCAAGGAGACCGTCGACGGTGACTCAGTGGTCGTCGCGGAGTTTCCCCGCGCGCAGATCAGCGGCATCACGCTGGTGGAACGGTCGACGCAAGACGGGCGGCGGCCCGCGCTGCGGGTGAGCCTGGTCGACGGGTCGGGCTTCGACTTCCTGCTCGGCGGTGGCCGGGTCGACAAAGCCCAGTTCCAGCGGATGCTCGACCTCTCCCACGGAGCCCCGGTATGACCACCGCACTTGACCCCGACGAGACTGTCTCGCATCTGCTGCCCTGCGAAGACCTCGCCGTGTGCAGCCGGATCGGCGGGGTCGTGCTGGCGCCCCGGCAGCCTCGGGCGGACGCGCCGAAGCTCTCGTTCGCCCAGCCGAGGTGGCCACTGCCCGCGGCGGTCATCACGCGTGGCGAGTTCTCCGACGACGACTGGGCCGACGACCCGGCGATCGGCATGTGGGCTGAGGCGGCCCGCGCCGACCAGGACGCGGCGCGGCTGGCCGAGGAAGCCGCGGCGGGCCGCGGGATCGTGGCGGTCCTGGCCACCCGCCAGCGGGTCGCCATCGGGTTCCCCGCGAAGTTCCTCGGCGAACGGTCCGGCAAGGCCTGGGAACCAGGCGACCAGGTCCACCTCCAGCACAGCGTGCCCGCGAGGCAGGTCGCGGGAATCGCCCCGACGCTGCTGGGCCGGTCGATTCCCGCCCCGGCGTTCGTCCGGGTGGCCTTCGTCGACGGCTCGACGCTCTACGTCCGCGACGACGGCACAGGCCGGGGCGCGATGCTCGCGAAGGAGATGAACCGGCGCTGACCGGCCGCTACCAGTGACTCCGCCTTGCCCGGCAAGGAATGCGCTGATCAGGTGGGAGTTCGGGGCGACCCAGCTATCGCCTGCCGGTGTCGACAGGCCGCGGATCAGCGACCGGCGCCGGATTCGCGTGTGGGGGATGCTCGGCATACTCAAGGTCGACGTCGGCTGGACCGAAGCAACGCTGGACGCGCTCACCAGGGGGACCGCGGTGGAGAAGTACGACATCAAGAAGGCCCACAAGAGGCTCTACTCCCCGTCCGCGGCCGAGTTCGCCATTGTCGACGTGCCCGAGTTCCGGCACATCGCCGTTGACGGCCGCGGTGATCCGAACACCTCACCCGCGCACGCGCACGCGATCGAAGCCCTCTACGGGGTGGCGTACACGCTGAAGTTCGCCAGCAAGCGGACCCTGGACCGGGACTTCGTGGTCGGCCCGCTGGAAGGACTGTGGCGGGCGGAGGACCCCAGCGTGTTCGTGACGCGGAACAAGGAGAAGTGGGAGTGGACCATGATGATCAGCCTGCCTGGCTGGATCACCGACGACATGGTCCGAGCCGCCGTTGACGCTGTCTCGAAGAAGAAGGACCTTCCCGCGCTCGGCGACGTTCGGCCGCTCACCCTGGTCGAAGAGCTCTGTGCGCAGATCCTGCACATCGGCTCCTACGACGACGAAGGTCCCACCCTGGACCGCCTCCACAACCGCTATCTCCCCGAGAACGGCCTCACCTTCAACGGCGACCACCACGAGATCTACCTCAGCGACGCGCGCCGCACCCCGCCCGCCAAGCTCAAGACGATCCTGCGGCAGCCGGTCAAGCGCGGGTAGCCCCCACCCGGGCAGCCGAGGCGGTTCCTCTGGAAAGAGAAGGTTTTCGTGGCGGTCCTGGCCTGATAATCTCCCGAGCAGGCCGACTGGCCCCCGCCTTCCTCGCAAGAGACAGGGGCCAGTCGCTCTTCCCTCACGGGCCTATTCCACGTAGGTCCGTGCGCCCCTTCCACGTAGGCATGGGGAAGTTTTCAGTTGTGTTCCGCCGGACAGGTCGGCCTCACTTCTTGGTGAGGTTGACCTCGATGGAGTTGCCGGTGCTGGTGACGAACGGGCCGACCCAGTCGTTCAGGCCGCCGCAGCCGGTGGCGCCGGACAGGTCGTACTTGCCGACCAGCTTGCCGCCGCCGAACGGGTCGAACGCGCCGGAGTTCACCAGCTTGATGGTCGTGACGTCCTTGGCGCGGCAGTCCGGACCGCCCGCGATCGGGAACCCGAAGGCCGCGATCTTGGGGAGCTTGACGATCAGCTTGCCGTCGACGGTGAGCCCGCCGGTGGGCAGCGTGCCGCTGAACTTGTCGACCTGCTCGAAGGCGACCTCGACGTCGAGGGGCAGGAAGCCCATCAGCTTGAAGCCCTGGCTCTTGGTCGGGTTCAAGATCAGGTCACCGACGTAGGTCTTCGCCGAGACGTTGGCGATGGCGTTGAACCCGCCTGCCAGCGGCAGGTTGCCACCGAAGTTCACCAGCTTCGACGCGCCGGTCAGGGTGTAGTTGATCGCGACGCCGTTGCCGGGCGGCGGGGTCGTGCTCGGCGGCGGAGTCGTGCTCGACGGCGGCGGGGTGGTGCTCGACGGCGGCGGAGTCGTGCTGCTCGGCGGCGGAGTGGTGCTGCTCGGCGGCGGGGTCGTGCTGGAGGGCGGCGGGGTGGTGCTCGACGGCGGCGGGGTCGTGCTGCCACCGCCGGTCACCTTGATGGTCGCGAGCTGCCGCGGCTCGCTGTCGGCGAGCGTGCACTGCGAGTCGAACGCGCCCAGACCGGTGAGCGATCCGTCCGCCTTCTTCGGGGTGATCTGCTTGAGGGTCAAGCCGTTGACGAAGATGTTCAGGTCACCCGGGGTGGTCGGCGTCAGCGACACCGTCTTGCCCAGCGCGATCAGCTCGAACGACCCCTCCGCCGGGATCTTCACCGGCGCGATGGTGACCGGGGTCTGCACGGGGACCTTCATGCCGTCCGGCATGTGGACCTCGTTGTCGGAGAGGGCGGCGCCCTCCAGGGTGTCGGCGCCCACGAGTTTGAGGCCGCTGGTGGCCTCCGGCGGAACGGTGGCGACCGCCTTGATGTCGATCCGCCCGCTGGGCGTCCCCGCCGGAACGCTCTCGGGGATCTCGCTGCTGATGACGACCTTGATCGGCTGGGCGCCGATCAGCGGGAACGGGCACGAGTAGGTCTGGGTCAGCGTGAACTCTTTCGCGGAGCTGGCGCCCGCTCCGATGAGCAGACCGCCCGCGACAAGCCCGGCGACACCGACAGCGGCAATGCCCGCCGTCAGCCGGGTGGGATTTTTCCGACGACTCACGATCATCCTTCTTTCTCAGGTATCAGCGGTGATACGCGCACGCACTGCCCTTCACGAACCAGAACGACAGACCCGAGGCCGTTTCAAGTACCGATTTGTGTTCGGAGAACTCAGTGGTGTCTAGGAGAACGTTACGGTACTCAAAACGCGCCTGGCAAGTGGTCGAATCGGTTTCGCCGCACACCTGAGCCGGGCTGACAAGGGCCGCCGGGCGGTTTGTGGCTCACCGCACAAAGAACCGGCCGATTGGCGGCGGAAGACCTGCTCAGCCAGGGCGCGGCGAGGTGAACAGCGCGTGCCGTCAACCGATAGAATGCGCAGGTGAGCGAAGATCCGACCCTGTCCAGCATGGCGGCCTTCGCCAGCGTGGGGCACGGCCTGCCGAGTAGGCATCGGCTCACCCGCGACGAGGTCGAGGAGTCTCAGCGCAAACGCATTGTGGTCGCGTTCCTGCAGGTGACCGCGGAGAAGGGTTATGCCGCGGTCACCATCAGCGACATCGTGGAACGCGCGGGCGTGTCCCGGCAGGCGTTCTACAAGCAGTTCCCCACCAAGAAGGACTGCTTCATCGGGGCCTTCCGCGCCGCGGCCAAAGTGGCGCTTGGCTCGGCCACCGCGGGGCTGAGCAAGGTCCCGCACGCCGACTGGCGGACCGGCGTGCGGATCGCGATGGAGGAGTACCTGCGGGTGATGGCCACCGAGCCGAAGGTGACCTGGACCATGCAGATCGAGTGCCTGGCCGCGGGCCCCGAGGTCGCCGCCCTGTACCACAAGGCCATCGGCCGGATCGCCGAGATGTACCGCGTCGCCTACAACCAGGTGGTGCGCCGGGAAGACCCGAGCAGACCCGTGCTGCCGGACGAGAGCTTCGACGTGCTGGTCGGCGGATTATCGGACCGGATTCGCTACTGCCTCTACACCAAGGGCGCCGAGGCCATCCCCGACCTGGCGCCGGACTTCATCACGACGATCATGGCCCTGTTCGGCGAGAAGCTCCCGTCCGCCAACCAGTCCTGATCGCAGGCCGCGGACCGGTCGCGGCCCCCTGGACCGCGACCGGTTCCGCCGTCAGTGGCCCAGCGCCGCGAGCACCTGGCGGGCCTGGTTCTGCGCGCCCAGCGCGTTGGGGTGCACCGGCACGGCGGGCGAGGTGGGCAGGACGCTCTCCATCCACTTGACGCCCGGCAGCTGGCAGGCGTCGTGGCCGATGCTGCTGGTGTAGACGTCCACGAAGGTCACGCCGTTGGCCGAGGCCACGTCCGCGAGCACGGTGTTGAGGAGCTTGGTGATATCCCGCAGGTACGGCGCGTCGCCCGGGGCGATCGGCACCACCGGCCAGCAGCTGCCGCCGTTGTCGGGCAGGATCGCCGGGTAGCCGACCAGCAGGACCTTGGCCTGGGGCGAGCGCTGCTTGACGCCCTTGAGCACCCCGTCCACCTTCGGGCCGACGGCCCTGACCTTGGCGGCGAGCCGGTCCACCCCGCCGACGGTGTACAGCGTCTTGCACGGCGAGCCGACCGGGACGAACACCCCCGGCATGCCGCAGGTCACCAGGATCTCGGAGAACGGGATGTCGTTGCCGCCGATGCCCACGGTGACCAGCTCGGTGTCCGGCTTCAGGGCGTCGAACTGCGGGGCCACCACCCCCAGCTGGTTGCTCGTCATGTTGGCGGCCACGGCGCCACCGCAGGTCACATCGGTGAACTTGCCGGGCTGAATGGTCTTCGAGACCAGGGACGGGTAGTTGCGGTCGGACCTGGTGCACAGCAGGTCGACCTGGTTGGGCACGCCGCTCGCCGAGCTGTACGAGTCGCCGAGAGCGACGTACGAGGCGTAGGACGGCGCGGCCGACCCGGTCCCCGACCCGATGTGCAGCCCGCCCGCGACCAGTCCCGCGGCCGCGAGGCCCGCCGTCACCCGACCGGTGATCTTCCGACGACTCACGATCATCCCACTTTCTCAGTCAGCGGCTGCGACTCGCCGTCGAACAGATCGCCCGGCCGCCAGGGCAGATCGCCCAAGGTCGGGTCGACTGTTTGAAACACCCGGCGATACTTCGCGAACGCTACAGTTCTTCAATCCTGGCGGGCAAGCGCCTGAGACACACTTGAACCGCGCTGACAGGACGGCCGTCCGGATTGCGTACCGATGGCACAAAGAAACCGCGGTCGGCGGTCACCTGGCCCCCGCCCTCGGGGGTGGGCCGACATAGCGCAAGATCCACATGCCCTGGTTCTTGTCGGTGATGTAGATGAACCCGCGCCGGTCCACCACGACGTCTTCGGTCTGCACGACGAGGTCGCGCTCGGGGAGGTAGCCGTAGCGCCTGCGGGGTTCGGGCGGGATGAAGTAGCCGATCTCCCGGGGCAGGCGCCGGTTGGACACGTCGTAGACGCGCAGGCCAGCGTTGAAGTGCGCGAGGTAGAACAGGTCGCCCTGCTTCTGCACGTCGGGGTGGTGCTGGTGGTGGTTGAAGTTGTGCGGGCCGCACCAGCCGCCGCGCGTGGTGAAGTCCGGATAGGGCGCGCCGCGGGGCGGGATCGGTTCGGGCAGCAGGGAAAGCAGGAACGGCTTCGCCGGGTCGCTGATGTCCACAATGGACGCGTGGTGGGCCGGGCCGGTGCCGTAGGAGATGTCCTCGGAGTTGGCGTACCCGATGCCCTGCTCGGGCAGCGGCAGGAATCCGTGCACCCCGAACCGCGAGTGAAACGGCGGGCTGAACGGCAGGTGGCCGATCTGCCGTGGCCGGGACACGTCGGAGATGTCCAGCACGATCAGGCCCGCGCCGCCGTAGGGCAGGTAAACCAGGCCGTCGTCGGTCGGATAGGGCGGGCCGTGCAGGTGGACGTCGGCTCCCGCACCGCAGCAGAATCCGTGAGTGTGCGCGGGCGGGTTTTCCGGCGCGGCGCCGCGGGCCTCCTGGCCCGGCACCCACCAGCGCCCGGCTTCGCGGGGATTGGCCCGGTCGGAGATATCCAGGATCACGTAGATGTTGCCGTGGAACCCGGGCATCGCGGCGGACAGGTGCGCGTACCGGCCGCCGGTGTAGATATTGCGGTGCGTTCCGTTGCCGCCGGTCCGGAAATGGCTGAGCAGTCGGGGATTCGCCGGTTCGGCGATGTCGTAGATGAGCACGCCCTCGTTGAACGGCGCGGTCGGGTCCGTTCCCGGCGCGCCTTCGGGAAACACCTTTTCCATCGCGGTGATCAGGGTGTCGCCCGCCAGCGTGGTCTGCATTCCCATGGTGTTGCCCTGCGGCCCCGGGGTCGGCCAGTAGCGCAACACCTTGGCGCGCCGGGGATCGGTCACGTCGACCACGCTCCAGCCCGGCGACCAGAAATGTCCCAGATAGAGGTACCAGCGGCCCGCTTTCTCCCGGATCGCCATCTTGAACCCGGGCCGTTCGTCCAAATCGCAATAGCCGACCACTTCCACATTGCGGGCATAGGCGCCCTCCGGCGGGTCGACCGGCACGTCCCCTTCCGCTGCCGCGGCCGGAATGCCCAGCGCGGTCGCTCCGGCGATGCCCGCCGTGGTCAGCGCGCGGCGGCGGGAAAAACGCTGCTCTGACAAGTCGTCTCCTTGACCTCGACGTCCTGACACCAGCCTTGACGAGGCCGAACCGCGCGTCCAATATATTTTTCAGGGGCAACTAATAGCGATGGGATATCAGTGATGGTCGACCTGCGGCGCATGGAGTACTTCGTGGCGGTGGCCGAGGAACTGCACTTCGGCCGGGCCGCGCGGCGGCTGCGGATCTCCCAGCCACCGCTGAGCACGCAGATCCAGCGCCTTGAGGACGAACTCGGCGTGGTGCTGCTGCGGCGCACCAAGCGCAGCGTCGCGCTCACCGCCGCGGGCGCGGTGTTCCTCGACGAGGCGCGGGACACCCTGCGGCGGGTCGGCCAGGCCACCGAGCGGACCCGGCGGGCCGCCCGAGGCGACCTGGGCAAGATCGCCATCGGGGTGATCGAGTCCGCCCTCTACAGCGTCGCGCCGCCGGTCATCCGGCACTTCTGCGCGCGCTTCCCGGAAGTCGAGATCAGCGTCACCGAGTCGCGGATCGCCACTCAACTGGCCGACTTGGCCGAGGGAAAGCTGGACGTCGGTTTCGTGCACCCGCCGCTGCGGAATGCCGAACTGGCCGAGGAACCGCTCCTCACCGAACCGCTCCTCGCGGTCGTCCCGGACAGCCATCCCCTCGCCGCGCGGCCGGACGTGCGCCTGGCTGACCTGTGCGCGCAGCCGCTGATCATGATTCCCCGGGAGGTCAACCCGCCCCTGCACGACCAGTTCATCGCCCGCTGCCACCAGCTCGGGCTGGCTCCGGTGATCTCCCGGGAAGCCTGGCCCAAGCAGACCGTCGTCGCCCTGGTCGCGGCGGGCCTCGGGCTCTCGATCCTGCCCGCGTGCATGCGGCGGCTCGGGCGCCCCGATGTCGTCTACCGCCCCATCGCCGACAGCGAGATCGACGTGACCACCTCGCTGGTCTGGCGCGCGGCCGACACCGCGCCTACCACGCTGGCGTTCCTTGACTCCGCCCGCGAGGTGTCGGGGACTACGGCCCGCCCGTGAGGACGCGGAGACGGTCCTCGTCGGGCGACCCGGGCACAGCGGTGTAGACGGTGAGGTATTGCTCGGGATCGTCGGGCAGGTGCAGGGTCTCGAAGTTCAGGGTCAGCGCGCCGACGACGGGGTGGTCGAAACGCTTGTGGCCGTGGGACTTGCTCTTCACGGTGTGCGTCGACCAGTGCTCGCGAAACTCCGCGCTGCCCAGCGACAGCTCGCGGACCAGCGCCGCCAGCAGCGGGTCGTCCGGGTTGCGGCCCGCGTCCATCCGCAGGTGCCCGACGGTGTCCTCGGCGACAAAATCCCGGTCCGGGTAGAGCCGGACGACGTCCTCGTCCAGCAGCACCAGGCGCGCGAGGTTGCGCCGGTGCCGGGGCAGCGCGTCGAAGTCGGTGATCAGGGCGCACGCGTGCCGGTTCCACGCCAGGATGTCCATGCGCCGCCCGAAGACGAACGCGGGGACGCACAGGGCGCGCAGCAGCTGACGGGTGCCCGGCCGGACCCGCTGGGGGCGGGGCGCCTGGGCGACGGGACCGCGGGCGAGCCGGTGCAGGTGGGCGCGCTCGTCCGCATCGAGCCGCAGCGCGGTCGCTACCGCGTCCACCACCGCGTCGGAGACGTTTCGGCGGCCCTGCTCGAAGCGGACGTAGTACTCGACGCTGATCCCGGCGAGGTTGGCCAGTTCCTCCCGGCGCAGCCCAGGCACCCGGCGCAGGCCGCCGCCCGGAGCCAGGCCGACGTCCTCCGGGCGCAGCCGGGCGCGGCGGGAGCTCAGGAAGGCGGCGAGGTCCGCGCGGCGAGCCATGGCGCCAGTATCCCCGGTTTGGGGGGTCCTGCCGGTCCCCGGGAACAGCAGGGCGACGGCAGCGGGGCCCGGGTCCGGCCAGGATGGTGGGGCGCATTCGGACACGGGGGAGGAAACCGGGATGGGACAACAGCCGATGACCCGGCGGACGCTGCTGGCCGCGACCGCCGCCGCCGCGCTCGTGACGGCGACAGCGACCCGGGCGGCGGCGGGCGGCGGGCTGCCGGACACGTATGTCCTTCCGGGAGACCGGGCCTTCCCCAGCGGCCACGCCGTCGACCCACGCGCCGGGCGCGTCTACGTCGGCAGCGCCGCGGACGGGACGCTCTACCGCGGACACCTGACCAGCCCCGCTCTGCGCCCGTGGTCGCCGGACGGCACGGACGGGCGCGGCACGACGTCCGGCATGGCCGTCGACGCCGAGGGGCGGCTGCTGGTCGGCGGCGCGGACACCGGGACACTGCGGGTGTACGACACCGCCGACGGCACGCTGCTGGGCTTGGTGCACGGCGTGGAAGGCGGTTTCGTCAACGAGATCGCCGCCGCCCCGGACGGAACCGCCTACGTCACCGACTCGTTCCGCCCGGTCGTCTACCGGCTGTCGGTCGCGAGTGGACAGTGGCGGCTCGAACCCTGGCTCGACGCCACCGCCGTCGACTGGGTCGACGGGCGGCACAACCTCAACGGCATCACCTGGGCGGGCCGCCACCTGCTGACCGTCAACAGCACCACCGGACAGCTCTGGCGCGTCGACCCGCGCACCAGGCACGTGCGCCAAGTCGACCTCGGCGGCCACCTCCTGCCCAACGGCGACGGACTCGCCTTCCGCGACGGCCTGCTCTACGTGGTGCAGGGCAACATCAACAACGTGCCCGACCTCACCCCGCAGGTGACCGTCATCGCGCTGTCGGCCGACCTGACTCACGGCCGCCCCACGGCCCGCCTCGTCCCGCCCGGCGGCTTCCACCACCCCAGTTCGATCTCCCTCGCCGGGGACCGCGCGCTGGTGGTCAACAGCCAGTACAACCGCTGGATCGCCGGTCTCCCACCGGAAGTGCTCCCCTTCACCCTCTCCGCCGTGCCGCTCGGCCCTAGTCAGATGCTGCGCAGCACCGAGACGACGGCGCCCAGGATGACGGCGTTGTCCCCGTCGATGACGTCGTAGGCCGAGTTACGGGGCTCCAGGAAGACGTGACCGTTGCGACGGCGGTAGACCTTCACGGTGGCCTCGTCGTCCAGCATGGCGGCCACGATCTGGCCGGAATGCGCCTCGGGCTGCTGGCGCACCAGGACGATGTCGCCGTCGCAAATCGCCGCGTCAACCATGGAGTCGCCGCGGACACGGAGCCCGAAGATCGTGCCGCGGCCAGTGAGCTCACGCGGCAGGGTCAGAACGTCGTCCACGTGCTCCTCAGCCGAGATCGGCGTGCCGGCGGCGATGTGGCCGACCACGGGCACCGCCACCGAGTCCGCGCCCGCCTCCCTGGCCGAGGGCTCGTGGAGAAACGCCCGCACATCGATCGGCCGCGACATCGTGTCGCTCCGCCGCAGGAACCCCTTCTCCTCCAGGCTCGCCAGATGCTTCGACACCGAAGACGACGACCGCAACCCCACCGCGGCGCCGATCTCCCGCGTGCTCGGCGGATACCCGTGCCGCACCACCCAATCCCGGATCGTCGCCAGAATCCGCTGCTGACGCTGCGGCAGGGCCGAGGTGTCCAGGTGCTCGAACGCGTCGAAGTCGTGGTAGGCGGTCACCGGGGAAATGGTAGAGCACGCGACAGGCTTGACCCTGTCGGCGTGGAATACGGCGGCCGACGGAAAGGGGTGACGGAACAAACCGGGCCGGTGCACAGCGGGTAACGCGTGAAGTCTCCTCCGCGATAACCGCAGGGCCGACGGGAGCCGTGTCGACGCGGCCCGGGGCTGGGTGTGGGAGGGGCTGGTTGTGGCGTTTTTCGGCAACAAGGAGGGCGCCGAGGTCGCCGCGCTCCGGCAGCAATTGGCGGCGGCGCACGGCTCGATCGCCGAACTGCGGGAGTGGGTGACCCAGCTACGCGGCGTGGGCACTCCCGGGCTGGAAGCCGAACTGCGCCAATTGCGGGCGGCGGTGGAACACGCCCAGCAGGAACGCGCGGCACTCGATTCGGAGCAGCGACAGCTCAGAGCGGAGATCGATTCGTGGCGCTCGCGGCTGGTCGAGACGCGTGAGCTCGCGCTACTGCAAGAGGTCGGCATCTATGAGTACGCGCACCCCTTGGACGACGCGCTCGCGTACAAGGACGCGCTAAACGCCCTCAAACAGCGGATCAAGGCGGCGGCCAAGGACGACGCGGTGACCTGCGCGGTCGACTGGGCGGTGAACGGGTCCGTCAAGGAGGGGCAGAAGCTGGGGCGTGATATGGCCAAGCTGATGTTGCGGGCCTACAACGCGGAAGCGGATAACGCGGTACGCGGGGTGAAACCGCACACACGCGAAGCGGTGAAGAAGAGGTTGACCACGACCAGGGACACGATTGGCAAGCTCGGCGTCTTGATGCGGATCGCCATTTCGGCGGATTACCACGAGCTTCGACTCCGCGAGATCGACCTCACCGCCGACTATCTCGTGAAGGTCGAGATGGAGCGCGAACAGGCGCGGGCGGAGCGCGAACGGCTTCGCGAAGAAGCCAAGGTGATGAAGGAGATCGAGCGGGAACGGGCTCGGCTGGCCAAGGAGCGCGCCCACTACTCCGCCGTGGTCGCGAAATTGGAGGCGAACGGCGACGTCGAGGCGCTGGCACGGGCGCAGGAGCAGTTGGCTTCGGTGGACGACGCGATCAGCGGGGTGGAGCAGCGGGCGGCGAACGTGCGCGCGGGCTACGTCTACGTGATCTCCAACGTCGGCGCGTTCGGCCCCGATGTCGTCAAGATCGGCATGACTCGGCGGCTCGACCCGACGGACCGGGTGCGCGAACTCGGTGACGCGTCGGTGCCGTTCCGCTTCGACACCCACGCGCTGTTCTTCTCCGAGGACGCGGTCGCCCTTGAGACCACCCTGCACCAGCGACTCACCGACAAGCGGGTGAACCTGGTGAACCCGCGTCGTGAGTTCTTCTACGCGACGCCTGCCGAGGTGAAAGAGCTGTTGGTGAGCCTGGGCAACGACCACGTTCTTGAGTACACCGACACCGTGGAAGCCGTCGAATGGCGGGCATCGGACCCCAGCCGTCGTCGGATGGCTCCGCAGGTGGGCCAGGTCGCGTTGTCGGCTGTCGGCGCGCGAATCGACACAGGCGCGGATGGCGATCTGTCCGACGACGGCGGTGAGTGAGGCGATGGTCCAGCCTCAGCACACCACGCCGATGCGGCAAGCCGGGTGGCTGCCCGACCCGCTCGACCCCGCGCTGGTCCGCTACTGGGACGGCGCCCGGTGGACCTTTCACACCGCCGTGCGACCGAGCACCGCGCCGGTCGAACCAGCGCCCACCCGCCCCGCGACGCCGCCACCGCCTGCCCTGCGCCCGGATGTGGCCGCGGCATTGGACAAAGTGCGGGGCACTCTCGTCGGGTCGATGAAAGAGATCGGTCTCTTGGCGGACTACCTCGCCGCGGAAGAACGCGTGCTGGCGTTGACCGGGGCCCACGGTGAAGGCTCGGGCGTGCTGGTTTGCACAGACCAGCGGCTGATCTTCCTCTTTGTCGGGCTTGTGCGCAGGCAGTTCCTGCACGTCGACTGGAATCAGGCGAAAGAAGTGTCCTACGACCAGTCGACCAAACTGTTCGCGGTCTATACCACCAAGCGAACGAAACGAGCGATTCCCGCCATGGTAGTGCGAGTCAATCGACTGGCGGACGCGCAGACGGTCGCCAACGCCGCCCAGATCGCCTCTGCCGCGCCGCGGCTCGACATTGTCTGAGTCCCCTTTGGACAGATCCTGAGTCAGGAAGCGGGCGGCGGGTGGGGCAGCGGGTGGGCGCCTTCGGGGCGCAGGCCGTCGAAGATGACGGCGAGGTAGCGCCGCCAGAGGTCGGGTGGGGCGTTGTGGGCGTGGGCGGCGACGTGGTGGGGGGCGCACATCAGCAGGATGACGTCCGCGCCGGTGACGTCGGGGCGGAGGGCGCCGTGGTGGCGGGCGCGGGCGGCCAGGGTTTCCACGGTGCGGAACAGTGTGGCGCGGGCCTGGGTGGCGGCGGGGGTGAGTGGCGCGGTTTGCAGGAAGGACAGGTCTCGCCGCTGGTGTCGCTGGGCGGCCGCGGTGAGGAAGTCCAGGAGGGCGGCGCCGGGGTCGGGGGCGTCCAGCAGCTGCTCACCGAGGTCGTTGAGGGCGTTGACGCGGTCGAGGACGATCGCGGCGATCAGGTCGTCCTTGGTGGCGAAATGGCGGAAAACGGTGCCCTTCCCGACTCCCGCTCTGCGGGCGATGTCGGCGACCGAGGCGGCCGGGCCGCGCTCGGCGAACTCGTCCGCCGCGGCGGCCAGCAGCAGCTCCCGATTGCGGGCCGCGTCGGCGCGCAGAGGGCGGGACGGAGTCACCTTCGCAGCCTAACAACGTGACCG
The DNA here is from genome assembly GCF_055586285.1 of Actinokineospora sp. NPDC051303. Taxonomy (NCBI): domain Bacteria; kingdom Bacillati; phylum Actinomycetota; class Actinomycetes; order Pseudonocardiales; family Pseudonocardiaceae; genus Actinokineospora; species Actinokineospora sp. NPDC051303. The sequence continues at coordinate 24,529 of NZ_JBVJIN010000016.1, read as the reverse complement.
CACGGTCCGTTTATGACCGCGCAGGCGGACCCGACCCAGCCGAACGACTGGCTGACCGGCGTCGCCAAGGCGGTCCTGCCGGGTGGGCGGCCTACCCGAAATGGGGCGGCCGCGACGACGTAGACGTGCGGTTCGTCCTCTCCGGGGAAGGCATTCCAGGTGGGCAGTGCCGCGAGCGGCGCCCGGCCTGGCCGAAGGACCGCGGGTGTGGGTCGACTTCGGCCGCCCGCGCACGACCGGCAAGGCTCACTCGTCGAGAGTCAGCAGCGACACCGGCCTGCCTGCCGCCTCCGCGGCCACCGGGTGCGCTGAAGGCGAGCGGGAGACGATGGTGCGGAACAGCCCCAGCGGCGCCTGGCACTCCGCGGCTATCGCGTGCTCGTCCACGTGGGCCTCCTCGGCGAGGAGTTTGAGGGCGCGGGGCAGCAGCGAAGGCTGCTCCAGCAGGGGCATCGGGCCGGGCTCGCGCCGCCGCCAGCCGCGGGCGGAGACCGTGGCCATGGCGTTGCGGTAGGTCACGTCGCTCATGACCTTGAGGGTTCTGGCGCGGAACAGCAGTGCTTGGAGGCTGACGTTCCAGTGCTGCTTGAGCTGCCCGAGGCGGCTCCAGTCCGCCTTGGCGGGCAGCTCGCCCGCGATCTCGGCGGCGGGCATGAGGAACTCGGCGGCGAACCGGTGCGCCTGGTCCTCCACCGCGCGCCCGCCCGGCTCGGCGTCGACGTGCATCACCAGGTGCCCGAGTTCGTGGGCGACATCGAACCGCTGGCGGTAGTAGTCGTCCTTGAGCGGGTTGAGCAGGATGATCGGGCGCTGCGCGGTGTCGAAGGAATAAGCGTCCACAGTGGCGTTGGCCAGCGGGCTGAACACCACCACGCCGCCATGGTTTTCCACCAGCCGCACCAAATGCCCGACCGGGCCCGGCGGCAGCTCCCACGCCCGCCGCAGCTCGGCCGCCGCGGCTTCCGGGCCGCGCCCGATCGCGTCCGGGGCGACCGGGCAGCACGGCAGGTCGCGGGCCGGGAACTCGACGTGCCGCTCGATCGCGGTGACCACGTCCAGCGCCAGACACCCGTAAGCGTGCGCTTGGTCGCGGGAGACCTGGCTGGTCGAGCGCAGCGACCGGAAATGCGGCGCGGTGGCGGCCAGCGTGCGGTGGCTCGGGCGCGCGGTGAAGAAGCCGGGGGCGACCTGCAACGCCAGCGCCAGCGCGGCGACCGTCGCCGGGGCCGGGTTCTTCGACCCGCTCTCGTACGCCGCGACCGCCGTGGGCGTCTTGCCGATCAGCCCGGCCAGCGCGTTCTTGCGCAAACCCGCGAGCTGGCGGGCCAGGGTGAGACGCCCGCCGTCGAAAAAGGCGGCGATGTCGTCGAGCCGGTCACTCATGCCTCACCAATAGCACGCGGCCCGCCGTCGGCCCGCACCGACCGTCGAACCTGGACGCGGGCGTCGGCGGCGCCGTCCCCGGCAGCGGCCCGCCCGACCTCGCTGACCAACGGCCGCCCGCCGCCGGTGGCCGGGGGCAGGGCCAGCAGGTTCTCCCGCCACACCCACGGGACGCCGCCGCCCGCGTTCCACCGGCTGCGGCCGAGATACAGCTCGACCTCGCCGGTGTCGGGGTCCATGGCGTGCGCGAGGACGAGCGTGCCGCGCGGATCGTCGGCGCTTTCGGGGAGCCCGAAGAGTTCCGCCACGCCGAACAGGCCGCCGTCGTCGGCGTTGTGCGGCTGGCGGGCCACCGCGCCCTTGGTCTCGCTGCGGTCCTGCCACCGGATCTTGTCGAGGTGGCCGAACTTGTAGGACGCCATCAGCCACCGCCACCCGCCCGCCACCCACCCGGGCGAGGCGTTGAGGTCCTGGCGGACCACGATCCCCGGCGCGAGCCACGGCATGGTCCGGAAGTCCTCGTCGGCGATCCCCTTGGCGAGCACGTCCCGGCCGACCGAGGGCTCCCCCTCCGGCGCGGTGTACTCCTCGCACTGGAACACGCGGTCCTGCCGGTTGATCATGAACTTGTGCGCGGTGAACCCGACCCAGGCCTGGTCATGGCCGCCGTCTGGCTCGTAGTCCTGCCAGAGCTGCCGGTAGGCCGACCCGTGCGCCCAGCGGATCCCGCTCAGCGCCCCGAGGTCACCGAGCTTGCCCAGCACCTGATCCCGCTCGTCCATGGCAGCGAACAGTACGCGATCACAGTAAGCGGCGCGCGGAAATGAACCCCGGCGTGTCTTTCGCGAGGCCAGATGAACTCAGGGCTGTCCCGGTTCCGCGCCGCGCGGACAGCCGGGCGCGCCCCGAGGGACGACAGAAGGCTGTCGGCCATAGAACGACCGACTTGGCGCATACCATGTCACCGGCGACCCTCCGGCTCGTGAGGAGCGACATGACCGGCACGCTGCCCGCTGGGGCGACCGCGACGTCCGGAATGGACACTGCCCGCCACGCGGTGCTCGACCGCGGCACGAATCCGATTTCGGTGGGGTCGCCCGCGGGGACCGAGGACGGCGCGGCCCGTGTCTTCGCGCGTTCGAGCGGGCCGCGGTGACCGATCTCGTCGCGACCCTGCGCGCGGCCGGGGTGGCGGAGGCCAGCGCGGCCACGGTGGAGCGCGCCGCGTACGCTGCCGACGCGTCGCTGTACCGGGTGGTGCCTGCGGCGGTCGCCTGGCCACGGCACGCCGACGAGGTCGCCGCGGCGCTGGAGGTCTGCCGAACGCTGGAGGTTCCGGTCACGTGCCGGGGCGCGGGCACGTCCATCGCGGGCAACGCGGTCGGCGCGGGCTTGGTGCTGGACTTCAGCAGGCACCTCGACCAGGTCCTCGACGTGAACCCGGACGAGCGCGTCGCCACAGTGCAGCCCGGCGTCGTGCACGCCCGCTTGCAGAAGGCCGCCGCCTCGCACGGACTGCGGTTCGGGCCGGATCCGTCCACGCACAGCCGCTGCACGATCGGCGGGATGATCGGCAACAACGCCTGCGGCTCCCGCGCGCTCGCCTACGGCCGCACCTCCGACAACGTGGTCGGCCTCGACGTCTTCACCGGCGCCGGTCAGCGGCTGCGGCTCGACGGGCCGGACCCGGCCGGGCACGAGCGCCTGCGCGCCGTGGTGGCGGGCGCGCTGGCCACGATCCGCACCGAGTTCGGCCGCTTTCCCCGGCAGGGCTCCGGGTACGCGCTGGAAGCCCTCCTCCCGGAGAACCGGTTCGACCTGCGGCGGCTGTTCGCGGGCAGCGAGGGGACGCTCGGGGTGATCACCGCCGCCACCGTCCGCCTGGTCGCTGATCCGCCGCACCGCGCGCTCGCCGTGTTGGGCTACCCGGACATGGCCACCGCCGCCGACGCGGTGCCCGCGATCCTGGCGCACCGCCCCACCGCGTGCGAGGGCTTGGACTCGCGGATCGTCGCCGCTGCCGCCGCCGCGGCTCCCGTGCCGGAACTGCCGCGCGGCGGGGGTTGGCTGTTCGTGGAGACCACCGGGGACACCGCGGCGGAGGCGGTCGACGCGGCACGGCGCGTGGTCGTGGACGGTGCGGCGGTGGACAGCGCGGTCGTCACCGATCCCGCGCACGCCGCCGCGTTGTGGCGCATTCGGGAAGACGGGGCCGGGTTGGTCGGCCGTGGTTCCGTGGGCCAGCCCATGTTCCCGGGCTGGGAGGACTCGGCGGTGCCGCCCGCGGCTCTCGGCGCGTACCTACGCGAGTTGGACGGGCTGCTCGGCGAGCACCGGCTGACCGGGGTCCCCTACGGCCACTTCGGCGACGGCTGCCTGCACCTGCGCCTGGACTTCCCGCTGCACCGGCCGGACGGCAAAGCCGCCCTGCGCGCCTTCCTCACCGACGCGGCCCGGCTCGTGGCGGGCTTCGGCGGCTCCCTCTCCGGCGAACACGGCGACGGCCGCGCCCGCGGCGAGCTGCTGCCACTGATGTACTCCGCAGCGGCGCTCGACTTGTTCGGCCAGGTGAAAGCGGTCTTCGACCCCGACAACGGGCTCAACCCGGGCGTTCTCGTGCGCACCCGGCCCCTCGACTCCGACATCCGGCCCGCGCCCCGCCCGCTGCCCGCCCCGCTCGCGCTGGCGTACCGGCACGACCGGGGCGATTTCGGCACGGCGGTGCACCGCTGCACGGGAATCGCCCGGTGCCGGGACCCCCAGGGCACGATGTGCCCGTCCTTCCAAGCGACCCGCGACGAAAAGCACTCGACCCGGGGACGGGCGCGGATTCTGCAGGAGATGGTCGACGGCTCACTGGTGCGCGAAGGCTGGCGCTCGCCGGAAGTGCACGAAGCGCTGGATTTGTGCCTGTCCTGCAAGGCATGCTCGTCGGAGTGTCCGACCGGAGTGGACATGGCCGCCTACAAAGCCGAAGTCCTGCACCAGTCCTACCGGGGACGACTGCGTCCGCGCAGCCACTACACGCTCGGCTGGCTCCCCCGCTGGGCCCGGCTGGCTGCCCTCGCGCCAGGGCCTGCGAACGCTGTGCTCGCCTCGCCCGCCCTCGCTCGGGGCGCGCGGTGGATCGCGGGCGTTGACCAGCGGCGGTCGCTGCCTACCTTCGCGCGCAACACTTTCCGGTCCTGGTTCGCCTCGCATGAGGGGCGGGAGGGCAAGCCTGTGGTGCTGTGGCCGGATACCTTCACGAACTATTTCGCGCCTGAGATCGGTGTCGCGGCTGTTCGGGTGTTGGAGGACGCGGGTTTCGCGGTGTCGATTCCTCGGGAGGCCGTGTGTTGCGGGCTCACGTGGATTTCGACTGGGCAATTGGGCTCGGCTCGGCGGATCTTGCGGCGTACGGTGGGGAGTCTGTTGCCCGCTGCGGAGGCTGGGGTTCCGATCGTTGGTTTGGAGCCTTCCTGCACGGCTGTGTTGCGGTCGGACAGCTTGGAGTTGGTCGATTCTCCTGCCGCCGCCACCGTTGGGCGTGCTACTCGCACGCTCGCTGAGCTTCTGGTTGGGTCGGATTGGCGTCCGCCGGATTTGTCTGGGAAGACGGTTCTGGCTCAGCCGCATTGTCATCATGCGGCGGTGTTGCGGTGGGATGCTGATCAGGAACTGTTGCGGCTGACTGGGGCTGAGGTGTCGCGGGTTGGCGGCTGTTGTGGGTTGGCGGGGAACTTCGGCGTTGAGCGTGGGCATTATGAGGTGTCGGTCGCGGTGGCCGAGAACGCTTTGTTGCCTGCGGTGCGTGCTGATCCGGATGCTGTGGTGTTGGCTGATGGGTTTTCTTGCCGGACTCAGCTTGCTGATCTCGCTGGTCGGGGTGCCGTGCATTTGGCGCAGCTGCTTGGACGTGGCTGAGTTGCGGGGTTTGCTCGATGGGGTGTGGTTCTCGGTTTCGTGGGGTTGCTCGATGGGGTGGAGTGGTTTCTTCGGGGCCCCTACGAAGGAAGATCGCCGTGTGAAAGACGGGTGGGAAGCCTACGGCCTCACACGCGCGCAGCCAGCTTAGCGATCTTCCTTCTCCCCCGAAGAAACCACTCCACCCCATCGAGCACCTGGCAGCTTCGGGTGCCTGCTGGTAGGAACGTGGGTTCGCTGTCTCCGCTCCCACGGGTGCCTGGCAGCTTTGGGTGCGGTTGGTAGGAGGGCGAGTGTGCCACTCCACCTCGCCAAGTGCTTGTCCGACAGGGGCGGGCTCTCGGCTTGGCGGGTGGGTGGGGTGCGGCACTATCGCCATCTGTTAGGGGGTCAGGGTGAGGTTGAGGTTGTTGCCTGGGCCGGTCACCAGGGCGCTCAGTAGATCGTTGTGCCTGCCGCAGCCCGTCAGTGGGGGGAGGGTGTAATCGCTGGTTGTTTGGCCGCCTAGGTGGAGGGTGAAGCCGGGGGTGGAGGTCAGGGGCAGCTCTACGGGGGTTGTGGTGCGGCAGTCCGGTGATGCTGTGAGGACCCGTCCGGCGATTGTGACGCGGGGCAGGTGGACGGTGACGGCGGTGGACGCGGTGAGGGTGTCTTGGGTGAGGGTTCCGGTGACCGGGGCTTCGGGGACGAACTCGACATCCGCTGTTGCTGGGATTCGGCCGAGGAGGCGGAAAGTCGCCTTGGTCGGCGGCAGGGACAGAGTGCCGGTGAACGCGCCGGTGAGGGGGTCGCGGGTGGTGGTGAGGGTGCCGGGGCCGATGGGGATGGCGCCGTTGAGCTTCGCCAGGGTTGAGGTGCCCGCGATGGTGTAGGCGTGGTGGGTTGGGCGGGGGTGGGCCACGTCGAAGCGGAGTAGGACGGGGTCGCCTGCGGTGAGGGCGGCTTCGGTGGTGATGATGCCGAGGGGGGTGGGGTCGCCGGTTCCGTTTGTCGGGGTGATCATGGCTTGGAAGCGGTCCACGACGCGGACCAGGCTGGGGCCGGGGTTGGGGAGGACCACGGGCGGGATGGTCTGCGCGGCCGACACCAGGGTGAACGTGCTGCCCAGGCCGGGGAGTGGGGTGTCGGGGAAGACGATCGGGCCGGTGGTCGGCACGGGGATCACCGTGCCCGCGTTGACGACCTCCAAGCCGGGGCCGCCGGTGATTCGGAGGGTTTTCGCCCCGATGAGGTGGAGGGCCTGCACCGCCTGCTCGGGCAGCGTGATGGTCTGGCGGAAGTCTGTGACGCGCAACTGGTCACCCGCCGCTTCTGGCGGATCGATCGTCGCCGAGACTCTGATCTGGGCGGCCACGGGGCCGATCAGCGGCATGGTCATCGAGTAGTCCAGCACCCGCTCGACCGGGGGAGCCGCGGCCGCCTGCGTGGGGGCGACGATGGCCGCCCCGACCAAAGCCGTTCCGACAAGGCTTGCGAGGTATGCGTTCCGTATTCCCATAGTGCGGATCGAACAATTCCCGAACCGGTCGGGATACCGCCGAACGGCCTACGGGAAGCGAGAGTTTCCCGGTCACCCATCAGCTTCGTCCGTGAATGACAAAAGCTGGTCGCCGTTTGTGCCGGTTGAGCACGTCTTCGCGCGTTCAGGAACGGCGAACGCGCGGACGACGCCAAGGGCTCGATGGGTCGGGTGAACACCGGTGCCCCGATGTGGGAGAACCGGCTCGGTTCCACTCCCGCGTTCGGGTGATGGAAGGTGACGCGACGTCGACCTTGAACGGCACGTGAATGTCCCTCCGACGGTATCGGAGTCCACTCATTCGAGCAGAAAATCCCGGCTATCGTCAGAAACGACCAAAGGAGGTCCACGATGCCGTCATTCCGTTTCCCGAAACTGTTGCTCGCCACCGCGCTCGCCATGGCCGCGGCCATAACGCCCGCGACCGCCGACCACACCAGCCCATCGGCTGATCCGCACCGGGTCATCGCGTTCTACCAAACCCAGTTCGTCGACAGCGGCCATGGCAAGGTTTATGTGTCGCCGCTGAAGCTGAAGGGCGTCGCCACGCATGTCGAGGTGGCCGCGCTGCATCTCAACGACGGCGGCAAAGTCACGCTCAACGACGACCCGCCGTCCGCGCCCAAGTACGACCAGATGTGGAAAGACCTGGCCGCCCTGCGGCAGGGGCCCGACGCGGCGAAGGTCATCATGCTGCTCGGAGGCGCGGCCCAAGGCACGTACCAGCGGCTGCACGAGGATTTCGACCTCCATTACGGCGCGCTCAAGGAGGTGCTGCGCGCCTACGATCTCGACGGCGTCGACATCGACATCGAGGAGAAGTTCTCACTGGCGGACACCCAGAAATTGATCCGCGCGCTGCGCGCGGACTTCGGGCCGGACTTCCTGATCACCCTGGTCCCGGTGGCCACTGACCTCAGCGGCGAGAGCACATTCTCCGGCGGCTTCGATTACCGGGAACTCGAAAAGACGACAGGCGCCGACATCAACTGGTACACCGGGCAGTTCTACTGCGATTGGGGCGACCTGTCCAGCACCGCCGACTACCAGGCCATCATCGACAACGGCTTCAAACCCTCGCGGGTAGTCGCCGGAACAGTGACCAACCCGGCGAACTGCGCGGGCCACGTCGCATTGCCCAAGCTGGTCCCGGTGCTCAAGAACCTCGTCAAAAAATACCCCGACTTCGGCGGCGTCGCGGGCTGGGAATACTTCAACGCCATCGGCGCCGCGGGCAAAGGACCAGAATCCTGGTACGCGGCGGTGCGAGAAGCGATGAACTGACCCCGGCCTCAGCCGCGCAGGAAGCGGCCGATACGGCGCATGCCCTCGGCGAGGTCGGCCTCGGCGGCGGCGAGGGAGACACGGACGTAGCCCTCGCCGCCCTGGCCGAACGCGGTGCCCGGGGCGACCGCGACCTGTTCCTCGGCCAGCAGGCGCAGCGCGAAGTCGCGGGCGGCTCCGGGTTCGGCGCGGCCGATGTCGAGCCAGCCGTAGAACGCGCCCGCCGGAGTGGGCATGGGGATGCCCGCGGCGTCCGCGTGCTTGGCCACCAGGTCCCGCCGGGCCCGGTAGCTCGCCAGCATGTCCGCGACGCAGTCCTGTGGCCCGGTCAGGGCGGCGTGCGCCGCGTGCTGCGCCGGGGCATTCACACAGGACACGATCGTCTCCTGGCACTTGGCCACCGCGGCGACGGCCTCGGGCGGCACGGCCAGGTAGCCGATGCGCCAGCCGGTCATGGCGTAGGTCTTGGAGAAGCTGTACGCCGCGACCGTCCGCTCGGGGGCGAACACGGCGGGGCTGGTGCACGGCAGGTCGAAGACGATCTCGTCGTAGCACTCGTCCGAGATCAGCCACAGGTCGTGGCGGCGGGCGAACTCGGCCAGCGCCGCGACGCGCTCCCGGTCGGCCACGGTCCCGATCGGGTTGGACGGGGAGTTGACCACGAGCACCCGGGTGCGCGGCGTGACCCGCTCGCTCAGCGCGGCGACGTCCGGCAGGAACCGGGTCTGGACGTTGAGCGGGTACGGCACCGCGTCGAGACCGAGGAGCCGGGTCATCATCAGCAGGTTGGGCCACGCCGGGTCCGGGAGCAGGACCTCGTCGCCCGCCCGCGCCAGCGCCGACAGCGCCGCGAAGATGCCCTGGGTCGCGCCCTGCGTCACGACCACGCGCTCCGGTGTGACCGGGAAACCGTTGCGGGCGGCGACTTTCTCCGCGAGCGCGGCCCGCAGGAACGGCAGGCCCGTGTTGGGTGTGTAGTGCGTCGCGCCATCGGCTACCGCGCGGGCGGCGGCCTCGGCGATGTGCGGCGGCGTCGGGAAGTCCGGGTCGCCGACCTCCAGCCGGATCACCTCCGGCCTGCCGAACGCGATGTCCATGACTTCCCGGATGCCTGACCGGGGCAGCGTTTCAGCGGCGGGGTTGGCGCGCATCATGGTCCTCCCAGGGCGGCACGGCGACGGATGGCGGGGCCGAGCAGCGCCTGCGCGGCGGCGGCGAGCACGGCCAGTGCCAGGCAGGTCCACCAGAGCGCCGACTGGCCCAAGGTGAGCAGCCACGTGCCACCCAGCGGGGCGACGAGACCGCCGACGCCCCAGGCCATCCCGTACGCGCCCGCGTAGCGGCCACGCAGGTGCGCCGGGGACAGGTCGGCGACAACGGCGGCGGCCACCGAGTGGATCACGATCTCCCCACAGGTCCAGACCACCACGGTGACCACGTAGTCCACTGTGGACTCGGCCAGCGCGGTCGCGCCGAACCCGACGCCGAGCACCAGGGTCCCGACCGTGAGCACCCGCGCGTTGTCCCACCGGCCGATGCGGTGCCCGATCAGCGGCTGCGCCAGGACGACCACGATTCCGTTGCAGGCCATGACAATGCCGTACTCGGCGGGCGAGTGGCCGTCGGCGCCCATGGCCAGCGGCAACGTCGACAGGCTCTGCAGGAACACGAACGCGCACACCAGGACGATCAGGATGAAGCCGACCATCACCCGGTCGCGCAGCACGTCCAGCAGGCCACCCGGTTCGGGGTTCGCCGCGGACCGGCCGCCGGTCTCGGGCACCATGCGCCACACCAGCAGGCCGAACACCAGGCAGGTCACGGCATCGGCCCAGAACAGGGTGAGGAACCCGGTGCGCGCCAGCGTTCCGCCGAGCACCATCGACACCGAGAACCCGATGTTGACTGCCCACAGCAGCAGCCCGTACGCCCTCGGCCGTTCGGCCGCGGGCACCAGGTCCGCCACGATCGCCTGCACGGCAGGACGGAACAGGTCCATGGCCAGCCCGAGCAGCAGCGCGCACACCGCGACCAGCTCGACGCGCTGCGCGTAGCCGAGCGCGATCATGGTCGCGCCGGTGGCGACCATGCCGCCGGTTAACGTCGCCCGCCTGCCCACCCGGTCGGCGAGCACGCCGCCGAGAAGCTGCGAGAACACCTGCCCCAGGCCGAGCAGCGCGAGCACCGTCCCGGCGGTGGTGACCGGCAGCGCGAGCCCGCTGGTCAGGTACAGCGACAGGAACGGCAGCACCATCGTGCCGAGCCGGTTGACCAGCGTGCCCGTCCACAGCACCCAGAACGGCCGGGGCAGCCCGCCCACCCGGGCCCGGACGAACCCGGGCGCGGCCGGGCGGGTCACGGTCACGGCGTGGGGCCCCGGTAGGAGCTGAACGACTTGGTCAGCTCCCGGACCGTGGCGTCCGGGCCGACCAGCCCGACCGCGCACACGTCCAGCTCATCGGCCGCCGACCGCCCGATCAGCTCCTCGTAGGCGGGAAAGTCGTTGCTCAGCCCGCGGCCCGCCGTGGTGAACACGGCGTTGGGCACCTCGGCGTCGGTCGCCGCGGCGATCAGCTTGGCGACCGGGCCGGGCCGCCCGGTGAGCACGACGGTGTTGTAGCGGATGCCCGCGTGCCGCACGCCGTCGGAGCCGGTGACCCCGTCCGGGGCGTAGAGGCGGGGTTCGAGGTGCGCGAGCTGTCCCATCAGGATCGCCGCGGCGTTGGCCACCGCGGCCGGTTCGAGGGTCTTGTGCACCACGATGGCGGCGCGCAGCGTGGGTGACTCGGTCACTCGGGTCCTTTCCTGGCGAACACGACGAAGCCCATCGGCGTCCCGGCGGACAGCACGCGCGCCGTGCGCATCCCGTAGTGGTCCGCGGCCGTCCGGTTGGTCACCGCCCCCGCCGCGCCCGGAAAGGCGATCGCGTCGCGGCAGGCCGCGCTGTTGGACGTGGCGTGCTCGGTCCGCGTGGCCCGGACGGGCAGCGCGTCGACCAGCGACGTGGTCGCCGGGTGGTGGAAGAGTACGTCGAGGTCGGTCGCCCGCGTGTCGGCGGGGACCGCGAACACCATGTCCGGCAACGTGCTCAGGAAAGTCTCCACGGCCCGCAGGCCGGGATCGAAGAAGAACCGCCGGATGTCGGGGTAGGCCGAGGGCACCAGCAGCACGTCGTGCTCGCCGTCGCGGACCCTCTCGGCGGCCAGCTCGAAACTCGGGTAGCCGAGCACCTCGCCCACCCGGCCGCGGGCCCACTCGCGGCCGACGGTCACGCTGCACGTGAGCCCGGCCGACTCGTCGCCGAGGGTGGCCAGGGAGCGGTATTCCGGTTGGAAGGAAAGGACTTCCCGGTACGCGGGAACGGTGTCGATCACTGCGGATCTCCCAGTTCGTAAAAGCCAACACCATCCAGATAGCGCAGGGTCCCGAGGTCGCGGCGCACGATCTCCTCGACCTCGTGCATGAAGGTGACGATGATCGGGTACGTGGTGTCGTCGACCGTGCGGCGCAGCCAGTCGCCCGGCTTGGTCAGCTCCCACATCTCGTGGAAGCTCTCCAGCGCGCGAATCTCCGCCAGCGCGGTGTACCGGCGCAGCGTGCCCTCGACCGGCGAGATCATCGCCGCCCAGGAGTAGTGGCGCCGGATGCGGTAGTCCTCGCCGCACCGGGCGTGGAACCGTTGCGGCCGCAGGCACGCGTCGACCATCCAGTCCAATTGGGACTCGCCGAGCGCCAGCCGCGCGTAGTGCGGCAGGTCGCCGCCGGACAGTCGCGCCCCGACCTCGATCAGGCACGGCCCATCCGGGGTCAGCTTGAGCTCGACGTGCCCGGCGCCGTGCCGGATGCCCACCGCGTCCAGCACGGCGAAGGCGTAGTCGACAAGTTCGTCGTGCCGCGGACCGCGCCGGGGCACGAGGTAGCAAGCGCCGGACAGGTCGGTGATGCCGTTGACGGAGAACCGCTGGCTTTTCCAGATGTCGCTCACGTGGTGACGCCCGTCCAGGCTCACCGTGTTCACGATGTACTCGGCGCCGACCAGGTACTCCTGGGCCACCACGACGTCGTTGTCCTCGGAGAACAGGTTCTGCCGCGCGGTGATGGCGCGCAGCGCGGCCACCGCCTGCTCCGGTGTGTCGCAAAAGGACACTCCGTCGCCGCCCGCGCTGCGGCTGGGCTTGACCACGATCCGCCCGCCGAGCGCGCGGTGCCAGGCGGCGAGTTCAGCGGCGTCCCCGGTCCGCAGTTGCCGGGGCCCGCGCAACCCGGCCGCGGTCACCGCGTCGACCATCGCGGCCTTGTCGCGGCGGACGTGGCTGCGCGCGGCGCCGTTCGTCGGCACGCCCAGCGCCTCGCTGAGCACATCGGCGAAGGCCACCCCGTACTCGCCCCCGGCGACGACAGCCACCGGCTTGTAAGGCGCGACCATGGCCAGGGTCTTCTCCAAGTCGCCGTCGTGCACGATGTTGTCGCGGTAGTTCCCCAACTCGGGCACCGACGACCGGTACACCCCCGGCGGGTCCGGCGCGCTCTGCACCCGCACGCACTCGGCCCCCGCCGCCGCGAACGCGGGCGCGATGTGCCGAGCGGTCTGCGGCACTCCGTGGTCAGCGGTCTCGTAGGTGTCCACGAGCACGACACAGCTATTCGGCACAACTCCCCCAGCACACGATTCCCCCCGGACCATTCTTCCGGAGTATCGGAGCAGGGGATCGCGGTCGGCGCGGGGTTCGCCCGAATGTCATCCGGTTGGCCTAAAGTGACCATCGCCATAATCACCGATGGCCGCGCGCTGACCTGCGTGTTCAGTCCATCCGCCGCCAACTGTGGCGACCCGCCGCGCCCCGCGCGGGATAAGCCGCTGTCACCCCAGCCGTCTGCGCCCGGCGAAACCGAGGTCGGCCCGGTGGTACCAGCCCAGGTCCGGCTCGCCCTCCAGCCAGCACAGCAGCACCGCCACGCCGTCGATCTCGCTGGGGAAGTCCACCAGCAGCGGCGCGAAACCCTTGAGCTCAGCCCCGGTCCGCTGCACCAGCGTCATCAACTCGTCCAGCCGCGCCTGCGCCGCCTTGAACTCCGGCAGCCCGCCCAGCCCGCTCGGTTCGCCCCCCGGCGCCAACGCCGCGGCCAATTCCGCCGCGTCCGCCCGCACCGCCACGATCTCGGCCAGCACCGGCCGCAACCGCTCGAACTCGGCTTTGGCCTCGGCGACAGTGAACAACACTTACCCAGGATCTCACCGCCGCGCGCCTCATCCCAGGACGACCCGGCTCCCGGCACGCACGCAAGCGCTTGCCGGTCGGCGGTGGCATCGAACCGCCAGGGGCGCCACGGGACGTGCCCGGCCGGTCCGCTTTCGCGCAGCACGGCGTCGAGGTAGTCCAGGAAGACCGACAGCGAGGTCCCCGGCCCGCGCGCCTGCCCTGCTTGCCGCTCGACCGCTCCGCGCTCGTCCGGCGTGGCCGCGGTCAAGGCGACCATGCCGACCAGCGGCTGGCTCAGTTCACGGCGTTGGCGAGCGAGCAGCCACGCGACCGATCACGGAACTCCCGCCAGTCAACGGTTTCCTCTTCCGCCGCCTGCCCTGACCGTGATCTGGTAGCGATACCGGACGCGGACGGACGATGAACCGGTCACCCACCGACGTGCGCGAATTCCTCGAATTTGAGTAGTGCTACGCATCAGCGCGGTGGTGTTGGTGGCCCATTCTTGATCCATGTCCACGCACGGAGATCCGCTTCTCCGGCTCGCCGGGGAAATCGACGAGTTGGGGCGCCGTCTCACGCGGGCGGGCGCCGAGTTACGGGGCCTGCGGGCCGACCAGTCCACGCCCGCGCCGAGCCCGCCCGCGTGGCCACAGGCCGCGCCGCTGCCACCGAGCGTGCCCGTTTCGCAAGGGCAACCCTGGCCGCGAACCCAGGCGCCCCAAGGGTTTCCGGTCGCCCAACCGGGGCCGCGGATGGGCCACTGGCAGCCCGCGGGCCCCGAAATCGACGGCCCGTCCCTGGTCGAGCGGCTCGGGCGGGAAGGCGCGGGCAGCAGGCTGCTCGCCTGGGTTGGCGGAGCGGTGACTCTGCTGGGCATCGTGCTGCTGCTCGTCCTGGCGGTCCAGCGCGGCTGGCTGGGGCCGCTGCCGCGGGTGCTCGGGGGCGCGGCGCTCGGGCTCGCGCTGGTCGGAATCGGGATGTGGCTGCACCGCGTTCCGGCCGGTCGGACGGGGGCGCTCGCGCTCGCCGCGACGGGGATCGCGACGCTGTATCTGGACGTGGTCGCGGCGACGACGCTGTACGGGTTTCTACCGACTGTCCTGGGGTTGGGGTTCGGGCTGGCCGTCGCGGTCGGGGGGCTGTGGCTGGCGGCGCGGTGGAATTCGGTCACGCTCGGCACCGCCGTGGTGGTGGGCTGCGTGGTGTGCGCGCCGATGATCACCGGCGGGTTCACCCCCGAGTTGGTGACGTTCCTGCTCGCCGTCCAGGTGGCGACAGTGCCCGCGCGGGCTCGGCGCGGCTGGACGGTGCTGACGGTCTCGGCCGCGGTGCCGCCGTTGTTCGCCTCGGTGGTGTGCGCGGCGTTGGCCCCAGGCGACTGGCGCGCGACCTTCGCCGCGCTGATCACGGCGGCGGTGGGGATCGTCTTGGCGCTAGTCGAGCTACGCGGGCGGGCCGACGACCCGGCCGCGCTCGTCCTGCTGGCCGTGGCCGCGGTGCCCGCGCTGTTCGCCGCGCCGTTCCTCGCACCGGCCTCGGCCGCGCTGGTGGCGGGCGGGGTGGGGGTCGCGTTGCTCGGTCTGTGGGCGGCGCGCCGCCCGCTGCCCGGGCACGCGGGCGAGGTCGCCGGGGCGGTCGGCCTGGTCGCGGTCCTGGAGGCGACGCTGACCTGGTTCGACGGGTCGGCGGTCGCGACGGCGCTCCTCGGTGAGGCGATCGCGCTGGTGCTGGTCGCGCTGTGGACCGGCAACCGGGCCGAGTTGGCCGGGGCGGTCGCGTTCGGCGCCCTCGGCTACGGCTTCGCGCTCGTCCGCGACCTGCCGCCCGCGCTGCTGCTGGGCTTCGACCCACGGTCCACCGCCGACCTCGCGGGCAGCGCCGCGGCGGCCCTGCTGATCGTCGGGTTCGCGGTCGCGCTGGCCGGGGTCGCGGCCCGGCTCGGGGTGATTCCCGCGCCGTCGAAGAACCTGGCGCCCTGGGTGGCCGCGGGGGTGGCCGCGCTGTACGGGGCGGCTGGGGCGCTGCTGTGCGGAGCCCTGCTGCTCCTGCCCGACCGGACCGGTTTCCTGGCCGGGCACGCGGCCATCACCGTGTCCTGGGCGGTCGCGGCGCTGGTGCTGCTGGTCCGCGGCATCGACACCGCCGCGCCCCGGTTGACCGGCCTGGTGCTGTTCGGCGCCGCGGTGCTCAAGCTGGTGCTGTTCGACCTGGCCACACTGGACGGCATGGCGCGGGTGGCGGCGTTCCTCGGCGCGGGTCTCATCCTGCTCGCCGCCGGGACCCGCTACGCGCGCCTGGTCTCCACCCGACAGGACAATGCGGAACCGGCCACGGTGCGCCAGAAGTGACCTGATGGCAACAAAAGGGAACGCCGAGCACTTTCGAGCGGACCCACCGTGCGGAAAGATCGAC
The DNA here is from genome assembly GCF_055586285.1 of Actinokineospora sp. NPDC051303. Classification (NCBI taxonomy): domain Bacteria; kingdom Bacillati; phylum Actinomycetota; class Actinomycetes; order Pseudonocardiales; family Pseudonocardiaceae; genus Actinokineospora; species Actinokineospora sp. NPDC051303. The sequence goes on along the minus strand of NZ_JBVJIN010000016.1, from coordinate 8,821 downwards.
AGTGCCGAAGACCGACACCGCCCGCCCGGGGCCATCCCGGGCGCCGTGGCACGGGCACGATCGGGTGGTCGGCGTGTTCGGCCCGGCCGGTCGCCGCCCGCGGCGCGGGCCACCCCGGACGGGGGGTGGCCCGCGTTGGCCGCACCCGGCCCGAGTGGCAGGATCGGCTGCTTGCAGGCCCGGTCGAGGAGGGTGATGGACGACAGCGACGAGTCCGAACTCGACGTCCCAGCCGAGGTGCACACGGTGTGCCAGTACTGCGGGGGCGGCGGCATGGTCGCCGACCCGAAACTGGCCATCATCGGCGGCGCGCCCCGCACCGTCGACAATGGCCGTCCCTGCCCGCACTGTGAGACGGTGGGCCACTTCCCCGGCATCGTCCCCCCGGTCTGACCGGGATCTCCACCGGACGTCCACCACTGCCCGCGTCCCGCCCGGCAGGGTTGCGCCATGCCTTACACGCTCTCCCACGCCGCGGCCGTGCTGCCGTTCGCCCGGCGGCCGCTGGTGGGGTCCGCGCTGGTCTTCGGGTCCATGTCCCCGGACCTGCTGTACTTCCTGGCCCTGCACACCGGGGTGGACGGGCGGACGCACACCTGGTGGGGCCTGGTCGTGATCGACCTGCCGGTGGCGCTGGCGCTGCTCGCGGTGTTCCACGCGTTCGTGGTCCCCGCCGCGCTCCCCTTGGCCCCCGCCTGGGTCCGGGCCCGTCTCGTGCCGATGGCCACACCGCCGCGACTGGGGGTCGCGACGGTGGCGTCGGTGCTGGTCGGTGGCGCGACCCACCTAGTGTGGGACGCGTTCACCCACCACGACGGCTGGATCGTGCGGCAGTTCCCCGCGCTGCGGGAGTGGCTGTGGGTCGGGATGCCGCGCTACCACTTCCTCCAGCTGCTGAGCAGCGTGCTCGGCCTCGCCGTCATCGGGTGGTGGTCGGCCCGCGCCCTGCGCCGGGCGACCCCCGCCGAGACCATCCCACCCGAGTACGCCCCGCCGAAGCGCCCGTGGGCGGTGGTGGGCGCGGTGCTCGGCACGGGCGTGGCCCTGGCCGCGGTCAACGCCCTGACCAGCATGGCCGGGGTGGCCGACCAGTCGGTGCTGACCATGGCCCACACCATGGCCGCCGGGGTGGCCCCGACCCAGACCCAGGTGACGGAGGGCGCGGTCCGGGCGTCGATCGGGATCGTGACCGGCGTGTTCGCGGCCCTGGTCGGCTACGGCCTGCTGCGCCGCGCACGCCGGTGAGGCTTATACCCGATTCCGCCCGAGAGGCGGCGGCGGTTATCCACATAGCCCGGATTCATCCACAGGTTCAGCGGACCGCTTTAACTCCCTGACCTGGGTCGATAGACATGAAGCATGACTCAGACCAGCGTGCTTCCACGCTCCCTGCCCGTTCCCGAGGCCACACCGATCCTGTCCACCCGCAGGCACTCCCGCCGCCACGGACCAGTCGGCGCCCGCCCCACAACCGCGCCCACTCCCAGATCCGCGCGGACCCCAACCCACCCGCGTCACCCCGCCGATGCCGCCGTCAACGCCACGGCTGGCACCCGCCATCGAAGCCGCCCATCGACGCGACCCAGCCCTCTTCCGCTCCCTGGCGGGCCTTCTCCCGCCGCACGGACCATCCCTTGCCGCCGAACGCACCGCCCCACCCACCCAGACGCGCTGCCCCTTACGACCGAACGCGCTGTCCCGCGCCGCCGAACGGTGTCAACTCCCGGCAGGCTTTCCCAGCCAGACACGGCTTCCCCACCACGGAACGACGTCCCCCAGGACTCCTGCCGAACATCGCTTGCCTACCCCCAAACCCCGCAGCCCGCACACGAGCACTCCCGCGAGCGAACAAAGCACTACCGCGCGAGCCCACCACCAAACGACGTCTCCCACCAAACGACGCTCGCCCACCTCCGAACCCCGCCGCCCCCAAACGGGCACCGCCACCTACGCACGGAGCTTCCCCACCACCACGCAAGCCCACCCCCACCACCAAACGACGTTCCCCAGGTCTCGTGCCGAACGTCGCTTGCCTACCTCCGAACTCCGCAGCCCGCACACGAGCACTCCCGCGAGCGAACGAGGCACTGTCGCGCGAGCCCACCCCTACCACTGAACGACGTTCCCCAGGACACCCACCAAACGACGCCCGCCCACCTCCGAACCCCGCCGCCCCCAAACGGGCACCGCCACCAGCGAACGGAGCTTCCCCACAACCACGCAAGCCCACCCCGACTACGGAACGACGTTCCTCAGGGTTCCTGCCGAACGTCGCTTCTCCACCGTCAAACTCCACCACCCCGGACTCGGGGCGCCCTCCACACGAACGGAGCTTCCCCACGACGTGGGCGAGGCCACTGGGGCGAGACCACCGCCGCAGCGCTTTCCTGGGGCCGACAGGACTCGACCGAACGAAGCGCCCCCACCACCGACCCCACCGCGCCGCAAGCGGCCGCCGCTCCGCGCGGAGGGGACTTTCCACCCTGGACACCTCCGCCGCCAGATGGCGTTCACCGCCGCAGGACTGCGCTTCCCCGGGTGGGCAGAGCCTTCACCGCCTCCACCCGGCACCTCCCCCGCGCGGGTGACCTTCCCCCGCGCGGGTGGGTTTTCGGGGCGGTGGGTCCGGGGTGGTCAGGGAGTGGGGTGGTCGCTGGTGGGCGGCTCGGCGAGGCGGACCTGGTCGCGGCCGCCGCTCTTGGCCTCGTAGACGGCGGCGTCGGCCCAGCGGAGCAGGGTTTCCAGTTCCGCGGTGGTGCCGGGGCCCGCGGCGACGCCAATCGAGGTGGTGCGGCCGGTGATCAGGACCGGCTGGCCGCGCTTGTCGGTGGCGGCCACGTTCATCGCCGCGACGCCCAGGCGGACGCGTTCGGCGACCACGGCGGCCTGGGCCGCGTCGGTGTCGGGGAGCAGCAGGACGAACTCCTCGCCGCCGAAGCGGCCGACGACGTCGCCCTTTCGGGTCGTCTCGCGCAGGACCGCGCCGACGGCGCGCAGCACGGCGTCGCCCGCCGGGTGTCCCCAGGTGTCATTGACCTGTTTGAAGTAGTCCAGGTCCAGCACCGCCACCGCCAGCATGGAGTGCTGGCGACGGGCGCGGGCGATCTCGCGGCCCGCCTGCTCGTGCCAGCCGCGGGAGTTCAGCAGCTGGGTCTTGTGGTCGGTGCGGGCGTCGCCGCGCAGGTTCTCGATCTGCAGGGCGCCCCAGTCGAGCGCGCACAGCAGCGGCACCAGGAACAGCGGCGCCAGCCAGGCGTGCGCGATGGCGATGGCGGCCAGCGCGCCGAGGCACACGGTGAGCGCGGCCATCGCGTTGTCGCGGCGGGTGCCCGCGACCGCGGTCCAGGTCGGCTGCGGGGTGGACAGGGCGATGACGCCGCCGATGGCGATCGCGTTGACCAAGAAGTACGTCATTCCGGCCAACGCGAGGACCAGAGCCTCACGCGCGCCGAAAGCGGCGGTCACGTCGACGCCGGATACCCGAATTATCCACAGCGAAGCCAATGCGGCGAGCAGGATGCCCGCCGTTCCGAAGGTGTAACGATAAAGGGGCCTGCGGGCCACGGGATAAAGCTGGACGCGCAAGAGCAGCATTGACGCCACCGCCATCCAGGCGGGCAGCAGCACCATGGCGGGCAGGATCCAGACGACGCTGGTATCCATATGCGGGCCTGGTCCGCTGTCGCGCCTGGTTTCCTCCGTTCGGCGGGACAGCCACAGGTGCACCGCGCCCGCGCCGACAAGGACCGCGAGCCTGCGCCAATCCATCGCGGCGGCGGGCGCGTCGGTGAACGCGGTCAGCACGACCGCGACCACCGTGACCGCCTCGAAGGCGATCACATAGCGTCGCGCCGGACGGGGAAGCGTCCAGAGTCCCCAACGTCGTACGGAGAACAACGAAGGGTGTTCACTGCGCAGTGAGTCCGTCACACTGAGCCGTGACCGGAGCCGCCGCAATCCTCGCCCGCGAACGTCCCCACCGTGGGTCCGGGCGTGCGCGGCATCGGGATGCGTGCTGTCGCGAGGAGGTGTTCCCGGTGCAGGGCCATGATTGGCTTCTCCCTTGCTCGAATCCGCGCCCGGGCCGTGACCTTCGGGCGGCTCGCACGTTTCGTCCAGTGTGGAACTTGTCGGTGACGTGCCGGACGCGTGGCTCGCACCGATGAGCGGCACCGCGGCCTTATCCACTTCGACCGAAGGAGCAGTCGATGCGCTCTCGCGCCTGGTGACCTTTTTTCGCGCCACATCCATGTCAACACCTGGCGCCCCCGTTGCGTTCCCGCCAGTGTCGCCGGAACGACCCGCTTCCCCCGCGCTCATTGGAGCCCCCCATGCGCTCTCGCGACTGGTAACCGACGAGTCCAGACCATCCGCACCCACCACAGGAGCCCGCCGTGCGCTCACGCGACTGGTGACCCCCACGTCCGCCACTTCCCCTACCACCAAAGGAATGCCTGATGCGCAGCCGCGACTGGTGACCCCCGCCCGACCCGATTCCCCTTCACCTTCAGGAGAACCCGATGCGCTCACGCGACTGGTAATCCCAACCCCCACACCACCCTCATCGTCCACACCCACCACAGGAGCCCCACATGCGTTCCCGCGACTGGTAACCCCCACCCAGCCGACATCCCCTACGACCACAGGAGCGACCAATGCGTTCCCGCGACTGGTGACCCCGACCGAAACCCCTTCCCCCACAACCAAAGGAACCTGCCATGCGCAGCCGCGACTGGTGATCCCCGAACCACCCGAAGCCCCGACAACCCCTGGAGAACGCAATGCGCTCACGCGACTGGTGACCCCGAACTCCACACCATCCACACCGACAACAGGAGCCCCACATGCGCTCGCGCGACTGGTAACCCCTACCCAGCCGACATCCCCTACGACCACAGGAGCAACGAATGCGTTCCCGCGACTGGTAACCCCGACCCAAACCCCTTCCCCCACAACCAAAGGAACCCCCAATGCGCAGCCGCGACTGGTAGCCCCCGGCGTCCCGTCCCCACGAACCGAAGGAGCACCGCGTGCGATCTCGCGACTGGTGAAACCCGAACCCGCCACTACCGCAGCCCCAGGAGAACTCAATGTCCCGCGACTGGTGACCACCAAGCAGGCCTCATCCCCCACAACCTCAGGAGAACCGCATGCGCTCCCGCGACTGGTAACCGGAATCCCCATTCCGTCCACCCCGACACAAGGAGAACTCAATGCGCAGCCGCGACTGGTGACCCCCGATTCCACCGCCCCCACGACCCCAGGAGAACTCGATGTCCCGCGACTGGTGACCGAAGCCCCCACCCCGTCCACCCCGACACAAGGAGAACCCCATGCGCAGCCGCGACTGGTGACCCCCGCGTCCTCGCCATCCCAAGGAGCAACACAGGCGATCTCGCGACTGGTGACCCCCGATTCCACCGTCCCCTCGACCACAGGAGAGCCCGATGTCCCGCGACTGGTGACCACAGCGCCCGCACTGTCCACATCTACCGAAGGAGTGTCCGTTGCGTTCCCGCGACTGGTGACCTCGACCCCACTGTCCACCTTGTCCGTCCTGACCGGAGGGATCTCAGATGTGCGGCCGTGACTGGTGAAGCGCGCGTCGTCCTCGCCCGCCCGTGTCCTACCCGGAGGTGCTTTCCGTGCGTTCCCGCGATTGGTGAAACCCAACGGTGCGACCTCCCCTTCTCCGTTCGGCGGCACCCGCCAGGGGCGCCTGTCGTGTCGGGAAGGGCGCTGGCCCTCGCCGACTTGGTTTCCTGTTCAACGATCCGCTGCCCGTGACATCGTCGCCCATGGGGGCCGCGTATCACGTCCGATCGCCGACGGCTCGCCATCCGACGATTCCACGTTACGGCCTGCGCCGACAGTAGTGGTCCCACTACGCCAAGCAGCGCCCGAATGGAGCAGGACCTTAGTCGGACACCACCCCGGAGAAACACCCTCTTTCGACGCATACCCGCGACGCGGCGGGCGCGAAACCGGACGTCACCCGATCCCGCGCCGCCGACCGGCGCTCAGGCGGTGCGGACCGGCGTGAGCCACTTGCGCACGCGCGGCGGCAGCCGCTTCTCCAGCCCGTAGGGCTCCAGGTGCCCGCCCAGGATCTCGCTGAACGCGGTGGCGACCGCGTCGACGTCCCAGTGGTCCCTGGCCAGGATGGGCGCCTTGAAGTACGGCTGGCCGACGATGTGCAGGTCCGGGCCGGTGCACCGGATCACCTGCCCGGTGATGCCCGAGGACCGGTCGCCGAGGAGGAAGTGCACCAGCGGCGCGACCAGGTCCGGGGTCTGCTCGGGCGGGGTCTGCCGGGACGCGCGCTCCGAGGTCCACACCATCCGGGTGTAGGCGCGGGGGCAGACGGCGTTGACGCGGATGCCGCAGTCCTCCAGGTCGAGCGCCCACGAGTAGGTCAGCGACGACACCGCGCCCTTGCTCGCCGCGTAGGCCCCGATGGTGCGCTGGCCCAGCGACGCCCCGGAGGACACGTTGACGATCGAGCCGCCGCCCGCCGCGCGCATCCGCCGGATCGCGGCCATCCCGGTGTAGATGACGCCCAAGACGTTCACCTCGACAAGTTCCCGCACCCGGGCGGGGTCGTCCTCCCACGGCAGCGCCTCGTAGTTCAGGCCCGCGTTGTTGACCAGGCCGTCGACAGCCCCGAACTCGGCGGCGCACAGGTCAACGATGGCCGCCGCCTGCTCCGGGTCGGCCACGGAGTGCGTGCTCGCCACGACCGCGCCGCCGTCGGCGCGGATGCGCGCGGCCACGGCCAGCGCCTGCTCGGCGTCCACGTCGTTGACCACCACCGCGGCCCCGGCCTTGGCCAGGTGCGCGGCGAACGCCGCGCCCAGCCCGCGACCCGCTCCGGTCACCACTATCGCTTTGCCGTCTACCGTGTTCACTGTCGCCTCCCACCGCCGGTCCCGATCCCGCGCCGGGCACGCCCGACGCGGCGGCGGTCGTCGGACCGCCACCGGCTGTGGCCAGTGTTGGTCCCCGGCGCCCGCCCGGGAGGCTGGTCTCGGCGAGTGGTGGCGCGGATGCGCCGAGCGTGGTGGGCCTTTCAGCCCGCCGGTAAGCGCCGACCGATCGGGCCCGCTGCGCCGGACGGCCGCACTGAAGCGTTTCGCGGGGTCTCCGAACACGATCCAGCGGCGGGATACCGGTACTCTGTGCAACGCCGTGATAACCGAGCGGCAGTACGCCGGGTCCACCGCGCCGCCACCAGGGCGCGGCGGACGACAGCAGCCGCGCGGGCCACCCGCCCGCCTGGGGGAGCGTAGATGGGCCGTACAGCGCCGAAAATGTCCGCGGTTCTCGCCGACCGCGAGTTCCGCGCCCTCTGGTTCGCCGAGGCCGTCTCAGTCGGCGGCGACCAGTTGACCCGGGTGGCGCTCGCCATCCTGGTCTATGAGCGAACAGGCTCCGCGTTCTATGCGGCGAGCATCTACGCGCTGACTTTCCTCCCCGCGTTGGCGGGCGGCCTGGGCCTGTCCCAACTCGCCGACCGGTACCGCCGCCGGACGCTCATGGTGGTGTGCTCCGCGATCCAGGCCGTGGTCGTCGGGGTGATGGCGATCCCGCAGATGCCGCTGTGGGTGCTGTTCGTGTTGGTGATCATAATCCCCATGGTCCAGTCCCCCGCCATGGCCGCCCAGAACGCCACCACCCGCGAGGTCTTCACCGACGACGACCTGTATCTGCGCAGCCAGGACCTCCGCGGGATCACCACCAACACGATGATGCTGCTTGGCCTGGGCGGTGGCGGCCTGCTGGTGGGCGCCATCGGCACCAGCTGGGCGCTGATCATCGACGCGATCACCTTCGCCCTGGCCGCCGTGCTGGTGCGCTACAGCGTCCGCAACCGCCCGACCGCGGGCTCCAAGGAAGACGCCTGGTTCGCGGGCGCCAGGTGGGTCTTCGGCGACCGCAGGCTGCGTGTCCTGCTGACCCTGTCCTGGCTGGTCGGCCTGGCGGTGATCCCCGAGGGGCTGGCTGCCCCGCTGGCCAAGGAGGCGGGCGCCCCAGAGCAGGCGGTCGGCTGGCTCCTGGCGGCGGACCCGCTCGGCTTCATCGTGGGCACCTTCCTGATCTCTCACTTCATCCCCGCCAAGCACCGCCCCAAGCTGATCGGCGTCCTGGCGACGGCTTCGGTGGGCGTGCTGATCCTCTTCTTCCTCAAACCCGGCCTGATCTGGGCCTTGGTCCTGCTGGCGCTGGCGGGCGCGGTCGGCGCCTACCAGATCACCGTGATGGGCGTGTTCAACTCGATCGTCCCCAACGAGATCCGCGGCGGCGCCTTCGGCACGGCCCGCACCGGCCTGCGCGTCTCCCAGGGCCTGGGCATGGCCGCGGGCGGCGCCGTGGCGGAACTGACCGGCTCGACCATGAACACCATCGCCCTGGCGGGGCTGTTGGGCGTCCTGATCGCGATCCCCGCCACCATCACCTGGTCGCGCATCCACAACCAGGACGAGACCAAAAGCCCCACCGCCCCAACCCCATCCGCCGCCAACCACCAAGACGCCGCCTAACCCCCCGTTCGGGTGACCGAAAAGCTGGGAGTTATCCACAGGCAAGATCATTCTGCCCCCGATTGTCGGCCCACCCCGATAGACTGGAGCGGGGTCAGCCCCCAGGGTGGGTGGGGCTTTGTTGTGGGAGTTTGGGGCTGGCTGGTTGGTGGGGCTGGAAGCACACCTGAGCGCCTGCCAGGCCGAACCTACGCTCGCCCAGTGCTCGATGGGGTGGAGTGGTTTCTTTGGGGGAGAAGGAAGATCCCTAAACTCGCCGTGGTCGTGGGGCCGAAGGCTCC